>NZ_VDAS01000047.1:0-17846 GCF_019584165.1 Enterobacter sp. EC_64 | reverse complement strand
CGCACCACGCCTTCAGTAGCTGAACAGGAGGGACAGCTGATAGAAACAGAAGCCACTGGAGCACCTCAAAAACACCATCATACACTAAATCAGTAAGTTGGCACCATTACCAATTTTCCTGCATATCAACGGCAGTCATGAGATGGCCTGCGATCGGTATCCGCCATCCGCAAATATTCTGCATACCGGCAACAAGTATGAAGATTGCTACAATAATGCGATTCTGTTTACCGACTACTTCATTGGCGAAGTAGCTAAACGTCTGCAGGGCAGCGCATCCTCTCTGCTCTATTTTTCAGACCATGGGCTGGAAAAAAACCCGCAGCTGAACTCCATCTATATGCATGGCTCACGCAACCCAAGCAAAGAGGCTTACCAGGTCCCCCAGTTTATCTGGTATAGCCAGCAAGCCCTGAATGCTCAAAAAAGATCGGTGGGGTGGGTGCATGAAGCGTGGCCCACAGCAAGCAATTATGAGTTGATGTTGACGTGGCTTGGAATCACAACGGGTGTTGATCAATGCAGCTCGGTGCTTGCGGCGTGCTATCAGGCTCCCACACTTATCCCGGTAATTGATGGCGGCCGCCACATCTATGACTACGATCAGCTCCGCGAAACCTTCAGTTCGCCAGACAGACATACCCCCTGGCGCAAAGCTAAAGCAAGCTCGCTCTAAAATCCAGGCAGACCCTGCTTGCCTAACCAGGATGCCAGCCCGGCAACGCCAGGGTCGTGGATGAAGGCAACAATTTGTCGCGCCTTCCTCTCTCCCGTTCCCGGCAGGCTTTGCCAGTTCTTTACGTTACGTTCGCTCAGCGTCTGCCACGTTACGTTCCCCATCGCCTTCAGCGAAGCCTGTGTCAGCGGAACACCCAATGCCATGAGCCAGCGGATAAATGGCTTCTCGCGCACCAGATTAAATCGATGCCAGAGCGCCAGTCCGCGCGCGGAGGAAAAGCCAGGCGTAGCCTGCATTTGCGCCTGCGTTAATAACAGCCACGAAAAGAGGTGTTCAAAATGATGTGCCTGCCAGAGGGTGCGCCAGCCTGACTCGCCTAATCCTTCAATATCAAGCACCTGCTTTGAGCTGAGCCAGGTCAGTCGGGCAAAGAACTGTTCCATACATTCCGGAGAAGCATAGAAACAGCTCAGCGCATGATAACGCGAGGCTGGAGGCTCGGGTTTATGTCTGTCCGTCCCGCGCCAGACCACCTTATCAAACCGGGGAATACCCTGCCCGGCCAGGCTGACCTGTATCTGATCCCCTGAGGCAATATCCAGCCTCTGCCAGCGCTCCACCGAGCCCAGACTCACCCGCCGTACCTGTTTATCGTCCAGTTGCACAGGTTCCAGTGCGGCTACAACGGACATTTTGCCCGTTCGCCCCACGGAAAAATGAATATCACTCACCTCGGCCACCTGGGCTGCAGGCGCATATTTCCACGCAACCAGCCAGTTGCCTTCGCCCGGTAACCAGCCTTCCCCTGCGGGCGCATCCTCCGAACGCACCACAATGCCATCCGTGGCAAAGGGTAATCCGGTTACGTGCCAAGCGGCGCGCTGTTTCTCGACGGCATCAACAGATTCGGCGGGCAGCGTATACCGTGCCGACAGCGTAAAACCGGCCTGAGACAGCTCAGCTAAAGATGTCTGCATATCTTTCGGCCCATCCGGCCAGGCCCAGATGAACACGCCGATCTTGCTCAAAACTGAGTTATCCTTTTGCCGCATCATCGCCCCCGCCACCTTTGCGCGAGCGTTCATCCCGCCCATCTGCCGCTGAATGTGATTGTCGCTTAGCCAGAAAAGCTCGCCCTGTAAGACGCTGTTCGCGAGCTTGCCGGTGAGCTTTTGCGGAATAGTCGGGATCAAACGCACCTTCCCGGTCCAGTCTTCCCCTTTCAGGCCATCACCACGACTGATGGCCTGGGTTAACGTTCCGTCACGATAGACCAGCGTTACCGCCACACCGTCAACTTTGGGCTGCATCCACAGATGCTGCCGCGCACGCATCCACTGTCTCAACTCCTCTTTGCTGGCCACTTTATGTACGCCCGTATGGGCAACAGGATGTTTTACGCTTCCCACCAGCGCAGGGAGTTTCTCCTCTGAAGGCTCACTGCCAAAACAGTGCTGCCACTGCATTAACCGCCCGTTAAGCTGGTCGTAAACTTCGTCGTTGACCTCGCTCACGCCCTGCTTCCAGTAAGCGTCATCCCAGCGTTTGATTTGCGCGCTTAACGACGCCATCTCTTTCTCAGCTTTTGCCTGCGACCACACCGGGCACACCGCCGCGCCATAGCCACTCCACAAGAGCATTAACCCGCTTATCCATCGCCACATTGCTACTCCTCCTTTGTGTTGCAGGAGGTATATCCCGATGCCTGAAACAACGCTAACGGCAACGATTCACAATGCGAGACGCTATCCGGTATTTCTTTGGATTGCTGAAAACCCCAGATAAAACCTGAAAACGGCACGCAAAATTCAATAATCCAGGGGAAAAAGTGTGACAAAGGCTACGTCACACGGCAGTGACGTGTATAATAAGCCCGTATGTAGGACTTCTTCGTTAACACATACAAAAGACTCTCATGGCTCAAGGCACGCTGTATATTGTTTCTGCCCCTAGTGGCGCGGGTAAATCCAGCCTTATTCAGGCACTGTTAAAAACCCAACCGTTGTACGACACACAGGTTTCTGTTTCTCACACCACGCGAGCGCCGCGTCCGGGTGAAGTGCACGGCGAACACTATTTCTTTGTGGATCACGACGAGTTCAGAGCGATGATCGGCAGAGACGCGTTTCTTGAACACGCGGAAGTATTCGGTAATTACTACGGTACCTCGCGTGAAACCATTGAGCAGGTTCTGGCCACGGGCGTGAATGTGTTCCTGGATATCGACTGGCAGGGTGCACAGCAAATTCGCAAGAAAATGCCTGACTCGCGCAGTATCTTTATTTTACCGCCATCGAAAGATGAGCTGGATCGCCGCCTGCGTGGCCGCGGTCAGGACAGCGAAGAAGTCATCGCAAAGCGTATGGAACAGGCTGTTGCAGAAATGAGCCATTACGCGGAATATGATTACCTTATTGTGAATGATGATTTTGATGCCGCACTGAGCGATCTCAAAACCATTCTTCGTGCAGAACGTCTGCGTATGAGCCGCCAGAAGCAGCGACATGACGCATTAATCACCAAACTGTTGGCAGACTGAACCCACTTTCAGTATCATGCCCAGTCATTTCTTCACCTGTGGAGCATTTTAAGTATGGCACGCGTAACTGTTCAGGACGCTGTAGAGAAAATTGGTAACCGTTTTGACCTGGTGCTGGTCGCCGCGCGTCGCGCTCGTCAGATGCAGGTAGGCGGTAAAGATCCGCTGGTACCGGAAGAAAACGATAAAACCACCGTTATTGCACTTCGCGAAATCGAAGAAGGTCTGATCAACAACCAGATCCTCGACGTGCGTGAGCGCCAGGAGCAGCAAGAGCAGGAAGCCGCAGAACTGCAGGCCGTAACCGCTATTGCTGAAGGTCGTCGTTAATTAAACCTGCGGGTCGCCCTTGTATCTGTTTGAAAGCCTGAATCAACTGATTCAAATCTACCTGCCTGAAGACCAGATTAAGCGTCTTCAGCAGGCGTATCTCGTTGCACGTGACGCTCACGAGGGCCAGACACGTTCAAGCGGTGAACCCTACATCACGCACCCGGTAGCGGTGGCCTGTATTCTGGCCGAGATGAAACTCGACTACGAAACGCTGATGGCCGCGCTGCTGCACGACGTGATTGAAGATACCCCTGCCACTTACCAGGACATGGAACAGCTGTTTGGCAAAAGCGTTGCCGAACTGGTGGAAGGGGTCTCTAAGCTTGATAAGCTGAATTTCCGCGACAAGAAAGAGGCGCAAGCCGAAAACTTCCGCAAGATGATTATGGCGATGGTGCAGGATATCCGCGTCATTCTCATCAAACTCGCTGACCGCACCCACAACATGCGCACGCTGGGCTCGCTTCGCCCGGATAAACGTCGCCGCATTGCCCGTGAAACCCTCGAAATCTACAGTCCGCTGGCGCACCGTTTAGGTATTCACCACATTAAAACCGAGCTGGAAGAGCTGGGTTTTGAAGCGTTGTACCCGAACCGCTATCGCGTGATTAAAGAGGTGGTGAAAGCCGCACGCGGCAACCGTAAGGAGATGATTCAAAAGATCCTCTCTGAAATAGAAGGGCGCTTGCAGGAAGCGGGAATTCCGTGCCGCGTCAGCGGTCGCGAGAAACACCTGTACTCCATCTACTGCAAAATGGTGCTCAAAGAGCAGCGTTTTCACTCGATCATGGATATCTACGCCTTCCGCGTGATTGTCCACGACTCGGACACCTGTTATCGCGTGCTGGGGCAGATGCACAGCCTCTACAAGCCGCGTCCGGGGCGCATGAAAGATTACATCGCCATTCCAAAAGCGAACGGCTATCAATCTTTGCACACCTCGATGATCGGGCCGCACGGCGTGCCTGTTGAGGTGCAAATTCGCACCGAAGACATGGACCAGATGGCAGAGATGGGTGTTGCCGCGCACTGGGCCTATAAAGAGCACGGTGGCGAAAGCAGCACGACCGCACAAATCCGCGCCCAGCGCTGGATGCAGAGCCTGCTGGAACTTCAGCAGAGTGCGGGTAGCTCGTTTGAATTTATCGAGAGCGTGAAATCCGATCTCTTCCCGGATGAGATTTACGTTTTCACCCCAGAAGGTCGCATTGTCGAACTGCCTGCGGGCGCAACGCCGGTCGACTTCGCTTACGCCGTGCATACCGATATCGGCCATGCCTGCGTGGGCGCGCGCGTCGACAGACAACCTTACCCGCTGTCTCAGCCGCTCGCCAGCGGCCAGACGGTGGAAATTATTACCGCGCCGGGCGCACGTCCGAACGCGGCCTGGCTGAACTTTGTCGTGAGCTCCAAAGCGCGCGCTAAAATCCGCCAGTTGCTGAAAAACCTCAAGCGTGATGATTCTGTCAGCCTGGGGCGTCGTCTGCTCAACCACGCGTTGGGCGGCAGCCGCAAGCTGGCTGAGATCCCACCGGAGCATATCCAGCGCGAGCTCGACCGTATGAAGCTCACGTCTCTTGACGATCTGCTGGCGGAAATTGGTCTGGGCAACGCCATGAGCGTCGTGGTGGCGAAAAACCTGCAGCAGGGCGAAGCAATACCTTCTGCGCCAGGCGCATCCGGCCATGCTCATCTGCCAATCAAAGGCGCGGACGGGGTGCTGATCACCTTCGCAAAATGTTGCCGTCCAATTCCAGGCGACCCGATTATTGCGCACGTCAGCCCAGGTAAAGGGCTGGTTATCCACCACGAATCCTGTCGTAACATTCGCGGCTACCAGAAAGAAGCCGAGAAGTTTATGGCGGTCGAGTGGGATAAAGAGACGGCGCAGGAATTTATCACCGAGATTAAGGTGGATATGTTCAACCATCAGGGTGCCCTGGCGAACCTGACGGCAGCGATCAACACGGCATCTTCCAATATTCAAAGCCTGAATACGGAAGAAAAAGATGGCCGCGTGTACAGCGCCTTTATTCGTCTGACCGCCCGCGACCGCGTGCATCTGGCGAATATCATGCGCAAGATCCGCGTCATGCCGGACGTGATTAAAGTCACCCGTAACCGAAACTAGTGGTATGAATTCACAACGTTACGCGCGGATATGCGAAATGCTCGCCAGGCGTCAGCCTGACCTGACGGTCTGCATGGAGCAGGTCCATAAACCGCATAACGTCTCTGCTATCGTCCGTACCGCCGATGCCGTCGGTGTGCATGAAGTGCACGCCGTCTGGCCGGGTCACCGGATGCGCACCATGGTCTCGGCGGCGGCAGGCAGTAACAGCTGGGTTTCCGTCAAATCTCACCAGACAATTGGCGATGCCGTTTCGCACCTGAAAGGGCGCGGGATGCAAATCCTTGCCACTAACCTGTCCGCTAAAGCCGTGGATTTTCGCGAGATCGACTACACTCGCCCGACCTGCATTTTGATGGGTCAGGAGAAAACCGGGATCTCACAGGAAGCGCTGGATCTGGCAGATCGGGACATCATCATTCCAATGATCGGCATGGTCCAGTCTCTCAATGTCTCCGTGGCGTCCGCGCTCATTCTGTATGAAGCGCAGCGCCAGCGTCAGAACGCCGGCATGTACGAGCGTAGCAACAGCATGCTGCCGGAAGATGAACAGCAGCGCCTGCTGTTTGAAGGTGGTTATCCGGTGCTGGCTCGCGTTGCGAAGCAGAAAAAATTGCCTTACCCCCACGTCAACGCGCAGGGCGAAATTGAAGCCGATGCCGAGTGGTGGGCCACCATGCAGTACGCCGGGTAAGCGATGAAAGGCCGCCTGCTGGATGCTATCCCGCTCAACAGCCTGACGGGCGTGGGCGCGGCGCAAAGCAGTAAGTTGGCCAAAATTGGCCTGCACACCGTGCAGGATCTCCTGCTTCACCTCCCCCTGCGTTATGAAGACCGCACCCAGCTTTATAAGATTGGCGATCTCCTTCCCGCCATTTACGCCACCGTTGAAGGCGAAGTCCTGAACTGCAACATCACCTTCGGCGGACGCCGGATGATGACCTGCCAGATCAGCGACGGCACCGGCATTCTCACCATGCGTTTCTTCAACTTCAGCGCGGCGATGAAAAACAGCCTGGCGACAGGCCGCAGGGTGCTGGCCTATGGCGAAGCCAAACGCGGGAAGTACGGCGCAGAGATGATCCACCCCGAGTACCGCGTGCAGGGCGATCTCAGCACGCCGGAATTGCAGGAGACACTTACCCCGGTTTACCCGACGACCGAAGGCATCAAGCAGGCGACGCTGCGTAAGCTTACCGATCAGGCGCTGGAGCTGCTGGACACCTGCGCCATTACCGAGCTGCTGCCACCCGAGCTGGCGCAGGGCATGATGAGCCTGCCCGAAGCGCTGCGAACCCTGCACCGTCCGCCACCCACGCTGCAGCTTAGCGACTTAGAAAGCGGGAAACACCCCGCCCAACGGCGTCTTATCCTTGAGGAATTGCTGGCCCATAACCTGAGCATGCTGGCGCTTCGCGCTGGCGCGCAGCGTTTCCACGCTCAGCCGTTAAGCCAGAATGATGCGCTCAAAGATAAGCTGCTGGCCTCTCTGCCGTTTAAACCCACCGGTGCGCAGGCGCGCGTCACCGCCGAGATTGAACGCGATATGGCGCTCGACGTGCCGATGATGCGCCTGGTACAGGGCGATGTAGGCTCCGGTAAAACGCTGGTTGCCGCCCTTGCAGCCCTGCGCGCCATTGCCCACGGTAAACAGGTCGCGTTAATGGCGCCGACCGAGCTGCTGGCGGAACAACACGCCAACAACTTCCGCGCCTGGTTCGCGCCGCTGGGGATTGAAGTAGGCTGGCTGGCAGGAAAACAAAAGGGCAAAGCGCGCCTTGCGCAGCAGGAAGCCATCGCCAGCGGGCAGGTGCAGATGATTGTCGGCACGCACGCTATCTTCCAGGAGCAGGTGCAGTTCAACGGCCTTGCGCTGGTGATTATCGATGAACAGCACCGCTTCGGCGTGCATCAGCGTCTGGCGCTGTGGGAAAAGGGACTGCAGCAGGGCTTCCATCCGCATCAGCTGATCATGACCGCCACGCCGATCCCGCGCACCCTGGCGATGACGGCTTACGCCGATCTGGATACCTCCACCATCGACGAACTCCCTCCCGGCCGAACGCCGGTGACGACGGTTGCCATTCCTGACACGCGTCGCAGCGATATCATCGATCGCGTGCGCAACGCCTGCACCCACGAAGGGCGTCAGGCCTACTGGGTCTGTACGCTGATTGAAGAGTCGGAACTGCTGGAAGCGCAGGCTGCCGAAGCCACGTGGGAAGAGCTTAAGCTGGCGCTGCCGGAGCTGAACGTGGGCTTGGTTCACGGACGCATGAAGCCTGCCGAAAAGCAGGCGGTGATGCAGTCGTTTAAACAGGGCGAGCTGCATTTGCTGGTCGCCACGACGGTGATTGAAGTGGGCGTGGACGTCCCGAACTCCAGCCTGATGATTATCGAAAACCCGGAGCGCCTGGGCCTTGCCCAGCTCCACCAGCTTCGCGGGCGCGTCGGCCGTGGCGCGGTAGCGTCCCACTGCGTCCTGCTCTACAAAGCGCCGCTCTCGAAAACCGCCCAGATGCGGTTGCAGGTGCTGCGCGACAGCAACGACGGTTTTGTGATTGCGCAAAAAGACCTGGAGATCCGCGGGCCCGGTGAACTGCTGGGCACGCGTCAGACGGGGAATGCGGAATTCAAAGTCGCGGATTTGCTGCGCGATCAGGCCATGATCCCCGAGGTTCAGCGCCTCGCCCGCCACATTCATGAACGCTACCCCGAGCAGGCGGCAGCGTTAATTGAGCGCTGGATGCCGGAAACCGAACGCTATTCCAACGCCTGATTTCAGGCGAACATCGGCAGCATCAGGTACAGCTTAATCACCAGCGCGTTGACGATATCAATAAAGAACGCCCCGACCATCGGCACCACCAGAAACGCCATGTGCGATGGCCCAAAGCGTTCGGTGATCGCCTGCATGTTGGCGATAGCCGTTGGGGTTGCCCCCAGACCAAAACCGCAGTGACCCGCCGCCAGCACCGCCGCATCGTAGTTTTTGCCCATCATGCGCCAGGTGACAAACATGGCGTACAGCGCCATAAACAGGGCCTGCACCGCCAGAATCGCCACCATCGGCAGCGCCAGGGAGGCCAGCTCCCACAGCTTGAGGCTCATCAGCGCCATCGCCAGGAACAGCGAGAGGCAGACGTTGCCAAGCACCGACACCGCCCGTTCAAACACGCGGTAGAAGCCCATCAGCGCCAGGCCGTTGCTCAGAATCACCCCGATAAACAGCACGCAGACAAACGTCGGCAGCTCAAACGCGGAGCCCGCCAGCCATTGCGCAACCACTTTGCCCACGGTAAGGCAGATGGCGATCATCGCGATGGTTTCAATCAGCACCAGCGAGGTAATACTGCGCCCAACGTCAGGCTTTTCAAAGGCGGTCGGTACCAGCTCGTCGTCCGGTCTGCCGTCCGGCGTGGTGGAGTGCTTCACCAGATAGCGCGCCACCGGGCCGCCAATCAGGCCCCCCAGCACCAGGCCAAAGGTGGCACAGGCCATCGCCACTTCCGTTGCATTTTCAAAACCGTAGCGCTCGACGAACAATTTACTCCACGCCGCCCCGGTACCGTGACCGCCTGACAGCGTAATCGACCCTGCCAGCAGCCCCATCAGCGGATCCAGCCCCAGCAAGGTCGCCATGCCGATGCCAATCGCGTTTTGCATCAGCAGCAGCCCCACCACCACAATCAAAAATACGCCAAGAACCTTACCGCCCGCCCGCAGGCTTGCCAGGTTGGCGTTCAGGCCGATGGTGGCAAAGAAGGCCAGCATCAGCGGGTCTTTCAGGGACATGTCAAAATCGATTTCCCAGCCCATGCTTTTTTTGAGCACCAGCAGGGCCAGCGCCACCAGCAGGCCGCCAGCGACAGGTTCAGGAATGGTGTATTTTTTCAGAAGGGAAACGCTATGTACCAGCTTACGGCCAAGCAGTAACACCAGCGTTGCGGCAACAAGGGTCGACAACGTATCGAGATGAATCATAGAAGGCTCCTTTTTTGCGCGTGTTCCTTACACACGCGGCGTTATCCTGGGCCGGTTTGCGCTCTTCATGAGCTTCCGGCGCAAAAAGTGTAATTTTTTTTCCTCATCGGATGTAGAAAACCTGCTCACAGCGGCAGATTTTCTTGTCTTTTTTTGCTGGCAATCGTTTGCTTTTACCAGGTGGTCAGATAAAATGCCCGCTTTTCCACCGTGGGATTGTCGCCGATGTCCGTTAACACCATAGAGTCGCCTGATGCGCAACCGATTGCGCAGAAGCAAAATAGCGAACTGATTTACCGCCTTGAAGACCGCCCGCCGCTGCCGCAGACGCTTTTCGCCGCCTGCCAGCATCTTCTGGCGATGTTTGTTGCGGTGATCACCCCGGCGCTGCTGATCTGTCAGGCGCTCGGTTTACCGGCGCAGGACACGCAGCACATTATCAGCATGTCTCTCTTCGCCTCCGGCGTGGCCTCGATTATCCAGATTAAAGCGTGGGGTCCGGTGGGGTCGGGTTTACTGTCGATTCAGGGCACCAGCTTTAACTTTGTAGCGCCGCTGATCATGGGCGGTACGGCCCTGAAAACCGGCGGCGCGGATGTCCCGACCATGATGGCGGCGCTGTTCGGCACCCTGATGCTGGCGAGCTGCACGGAGATGGTGATCTCCCGCGTTCTGCACCTGGCTCGCCGCGTTATCACCCCGCTGGTTTCCGGCGTCGTCGTGATGATTATCGGCCTGTCGCTGATTCAGGTGGGCCTCACCTCCATCGGCGGCGGCTATGCCGCGATGAGCGACCACACCTTCGGCGCGCCGAAAAACCTGCTGCTGGCAGGCGTCGTGCTGGCCATCATTATTCTGCTTAACCGTCAGCGTAACCCTTACCTGCGCGTCGCCTCGCTGGTGATCGCCATGGCGGCAGGCTACCTGCTGGCGTGGGCGCTGGGCATGCTGCCGGAGAACACCGCGCCAGCCAACAGCGCGCTGATCACTGTCCCTACGCCGCTGTATTACGGTCTGGGCATTGACTGGGGTCTGCTCCTGCCGCTGATGCTGGTCTTTATGATCACCTCTCTGGAGACCATCGGCGACATCACCGCCACCTCCGACGTCTCCGAGCAGCCCGTTTCCGGCCCGCTGTACATGAAGCGCCTGAAAGGCGGCGTGCTGGCGAACGGTCTGAATTCGTTTGTCTCTGCGGTCTTCAATACCTTCCCGAACTCCTGCTTCGGTCAGAACAACGGCGTGATCCAGCTGACCGGCGTGGCCAGCCGCTATGTCGGCTTCGTGGTGGCGCTGATGCTGATCGTCCTCGGCCTGTTCCCGGCGGTGAGCGGCTTTGTGCAGCACATCCCTGAGCCGGTGCTGGGCGGTGCAACGCTGGTGATGTTCGGGACGATCGCGGCCTCCGGCGTGCGTATCGTCTCCCGCGAGCCGCTGAACCGCCGCGCAATCATGATTATTGCGCTGTCGCTGGCCGTCGGTCTGGGCGTTTCTCAGCAGCCGCTGATCCTGCAGTTTGCCCCGGACTGGGTGAAAAACCTGCTCTCTTCCGGCATTGCCGCGGGCGGTATCACCGCTATCGTGCTGAACCTCGTTTTCCCGCCTGAAAAGAACTGATCCCCTTCACGGCAGGCAGTCAATGTCTGCCGTGACATCTATTTACACCATTCCCGCCTTGAGGATTGCGCATAAATCGTGCATAACTCCCTTATGTGCGTTTTGCGGGATGGAAGACCATGAAATTTATTGGAAAGCTACTCGTCTATCTTCTGGTAGCCCTGCTCATTGTGATACTGGCGCTCTATATTCTGCTCCAGACCCGCTGGGGCGCGACTCAGGTCAGCAGCTGGGTAACGGTGAATACCGACTACGAGCTCAGTTTCGACAAGATGAACCACCGCTTTTCGTCACCATCCCACATCATTCTGGAAAACGTCACCTTCGGCAGGGACGGTAAACCCGCCACGCTGGTGGCCAAAAAAGTGGATATCGGCCTCAGCAGCCGCCAGATAACCGATCCGCTGCACATGGACACCATCACCCTGTTCGACGGCACGCTGAATCTCTCCCCGCAGACCGCGCCGCTGCCCTTCCAGGCGGATCGCCTGCAGCTGAACAATATGGCCTTTAACAGCCCGAATACCGAATGGGATCTGAGCGCGCAGAAGGTGACGGGCGGCGTCAGCCCGTGGCAGCCAGAAGCGGGCAACGTGCTGGGTAATCACGCGCAGATCCAGATGAGCGCAGGCTCGCTGACCCTCAACGGCGTACCGGCCACCAACGTGCTGATCGAGGGCCAGCTTAACGGCAAGGAAGTGGTGCTGAATACGATTGGCGCCGATATGGCCCGGGGCTCGCTCACCGGCTCGGCCCTGCGCAACGCCGACGGGAGCTGGATTATCGACACCATGCGCCTGAACGAGATCCGCCTGCAGAGCGATAAAACGTTGACCGCATTCTTCGCACCGCTGACCACTATCCCCTCTCTGCAGATTGGTCGTCTGGACGTGACCGACGCCCGGCTTCAGGGCCCGGACTGGGCGGTGACCGATCTCGATTTAAGCCTGCGCAACCTGACGCTGAGCAAAGGTGACTGGCAGAGCCAGGAAGGCCGCCTGTCCATGAACGCCAGCGAGTTTATCTACGGCTCGCTGCATCTTTTTGATCCGATCCTGAATGCGGAGTTTTCCCCGCAGGCCATGGCGCTGCGCCAGTTCACCTCCCGCTGGGAAGGCGGCATGGTGCGCACGTCCGGTAACTGGCTGCGCGACGGTAAAGCGCTGGTGCTGGACGATGTCGCCATTGCCGGGCTGGAGTATACCCTGCCGCAGAACTGGAAAACGCTGTGGATGGCGCCTCTGCCGGAATGGCTGAACAGCGTCACGCTGCAAAAATTTGGCCTGAGCCGCAACCTGGTGATCGACATCGATCCCGCCTTCCCGTGGCAGATCACCTCGCTGGACGGCTATGGCGCAAACCTGCAGCTGGTGAAAGATCGCCAGTGGGGCGTCTGGGGCGGAAGCGCAACCCTGAACGGCGCGGCGGCGACCTTTAACCGCGTGGACGTGCGCCGTCCGTCGCTGGCGCTGAATGCTAACGCCGCGACGGTGAACATTACCGACCTGAGCGCGTTTACCGAGAAAGGTATTCTGGAAGCCACGGCGACCGTTTCCCAGCTGCCGCAGCGGCAGACCACGGTGAGCCTGAACGGGCGCGGCGTGCCGCTCAGCGTGCTGCAGCAGTGGGGCTGGCCTGCGCTGCCGATTGCAGGTGACGGCAATATTCAGCTCACCGCCAGCGGCAGCGTGCAGGCCAGTGCGCCGCTGAAGCCAACGGTGAATGGGAAGCTGAGCGCGGTGAATATGGATAAGCAGCAGGTAGAGCAGACGATGACGGGCGGCGTGGTGTCGGCGATGGCGCCGGCACAGTAAAAAGCCGGGTGGCGGCTTCGCCTTACCCGGCCTACGAGGTTTTGGTTCCCTCTCCCTGTGGGTGACCGCATAATTACCGTAGGCCCGGTAAGCGCAGCGCTACCGGGCATTTTCCACCTCAGAGCTGAACCACCACCTCATCCCCCTCGGCTTTCACCACCACGCCCCACTCGCTACCCGCGTGCGAGCCGCCCTTCACGCCACTCACTTTCTGCACGTTGCGCAAGCATACCGACCAGTTTTGCGCGTCTCCCGCGCCGCTAAAGGTCACGACGTCGCCCTGACGTGACGCCTTAAGCGTAAACACCACAGAACCGTCCGCCGCAGGCACTTCACTTACCGCCGTTGCGCCATCGTCCAGGTTAAACAGCTGAAAGGCTGTCCCCTCGTGCCACGCGTAGTTCGGCTTCTGGTTATTGTTGCCCAGCGCCAGCAGCGTGTTGTCGCGCACGTAGACCGGCAGGCTCATGAAATCGTGCTGCTGCTTATGCCAGCGGCTGCCCTGAATTTCGTCGTTGTGCCACAGGTGCGTCCAGCGCCCTTCCGGCAGGTAGAACTGCACGTCCCCCGCCTCGGAGAACACCGGAGCGACCATCAGGGCATCCCCCAGCATGTATTGACGGTCAAGGTAATCGCAGGCCGGATCGTCCGGGAACTCCAGCATCATCGCGCGCAGCATCGGCGTGCCGAACTCGCGGGCCAGCGCCGCCTGACGGTACAGGTACGGCATTAGCTGACACTTCAGCTGGGTGAAGTGGCGCACCACGTCGCAGGACTCATCATCGTACGCCCACGGCACGCGGTAGGATTTGCTACCGTGCAGGCGGCTGTGGCTGGAGAACAGCCCGAACGCGCACCAGCGCTTGTAGACGTGCGCCGGGGCGGTGTTTTCGAACCCGCCGATATCGTGGCTCCAGAACCCGAAGCCGGACAGGCCAATCGACAGCCCACCGCGCAGGCTTTCGGCCATCGACTCATAGTTGGCGTAGCAGTCGCCGCCCCAGTGAACCGGGAACTGTTGCGCCCCGACGGATGCCGAGCGGGCAAACAGCACCGCCTCTTCTTCACCCACCGTCTCTTTCAGCACGTTCCACACCAGCTCGTTGTAGATGTAGGCGTAATGGTTGTGCATCTTCTGCGGATCGGAACCGTCGAACCACTGGACGTCGGTCGGGATGCGCTCGCCGAAGTCGGTCTTAAAGCAGTCGACGCCGATATCCACCAGCCCTTTCAGCTTGTCGGCATACCACCTGCACGCGTCCGGGTTGGTGAAGTCGTAAATCGCCAGCCCCGGCTGCCATTTGTCCCACTGCCACAGGGAGCCGTCCGGACGCTTGAGCAAATAGCCCCTCTCTCTCAGCTCCCGGAAGATCGGGGATTTCTGGCCGATGTATGGGTTAATCCACACGCAGACCTTCAGCCCTTTCTCCTTCAGGCGGCGGATCATGCCTTCCGGATCAGGGAAGGTCACCGGGTCCCACTCGAAATCGCACCACTGGAAGGCCTTCATCCAGAAGCAGTCAAAGTGGAACACGTGCAGCGGCAGGTCCCGTTCGGCCATGCCGTCGATAAAGCTGTTCACCGTGGCTTCGTCGTAGTTGGTGGTGAACGAGGTGGTGAGCCACAGGCCAAATGACCACGCAGGCGGCAGCGCCGGACGCCCGCTGAAGCGGGTATAGCGGTTCAGCACTTCTTTCGGCGTCGGGCCGTCGATCACGAAGTACTCAAGATATTCGCCTTCCACGCTGAACTGCACCTTAGAAACTTTCTCGGAGCCCACTTCGAACGAGACATTTTCCGGGTGATTCACCAGCACGCCGTAACCGCGGTTGGTCAGGTAGAACGGGATATTTTTATAGGACTGCTCAGTGCTGGTGCCGCCGTCGCGGTTCCAGGTCTCGACCATTTGGCCGTTGCGCACCAGCGCGGTGAAGCGCTCGCCCAGACCATAGACCGTTTCCCCCACGCCCAGATCCAGACGCTCAAAAACGTAATTGCGGTGGGTATTGCTGTCCTGCACGTAGCCGTTATTTTTCAGCTGGCTGCCGGTAATACGCTGGCCGTTGCGCAGGAAATCCAGCGCCCAGAACTCGCCTTTGGTGACGCGCACGCTGACGCTGCCGCTTTTCAGCTCGGCAAAATCGGCGTTGTTTTCAATCTCTACCTTCACGTCTTTCAGAACGTTCAGCGGATAGTGCGGGCCGTTATTCAGCGCGCCCTGGAAGTGCTCGATGCGCACCCCCACAATCCCTTCCTGCGGGGCAAACAGGCGCACCGTGAACATCAACGTGTCGAGCTGCCAGGTGCGTTCACGCACGTCGCGCGGCGCCACGTACATCACCAGGTCATTGCCCTGCTGCTCCACGTCGAACACCTGCACCGGACAGGTCACGTTCAGACCCGGTTGAATAAGCCAGTTTCCATCACTGATTTTCATGCTCTCGTCCTCTTAGTTCTGTAATTCTTTGCTGACCGGCAGGTTTTCAAACTCCTGCTGATTGCGGCGTGCGCCCCGCGCCAGCTCGCCCAGGATTTTGGTCAGGAAGGGGGTTTTCAGCGTGTAGTAGCGTTTGGCGATGATGGCGCTCAGCACATAGCAGACCGCCGGGGCCAGGGTAAACAGGCCGATAATGATGCTGATGGTCGCGCTGTTCTGAGTTTTGGCCGCCGCGTCGTAGCCGCCGCCAGCCAGCATCCAGCCGATCATCGCCCCGCCCAGCGCCAGACCGAGCTTCAGCACGAACAGCGTGCCTGCAAAGCTGATGCCGGTCAGGCGCTTGCCGTTGGTCCATTCACCGTAGTCGACGGTATCGGACATCATGACCCACTGGATCGGCGTCACCAGCTGGTGCAGCACGCCAATGACGAAGATAAAGGCGAACATCACCACGGTGGCGTGCATCGGCACGAAGAACATCGCCACGCTGACCACCGCCAGCGCGGCGTTAGTCCACCAAAAGATGCTGACCTTGCACTTCCAGTCGGTGAGCGGTTTTGCCAGCGCGGAGCCAATCAAGTTGCCGACGCAGTAGGTGGTCAGGAACGCGACGAACACTTCCGGCGAGCCCATGATCCAGGTGCAGTAGTACATCATCGCGCCGCCGCGCACGCAGACGGCGAGGATGTTGAGGATGGTCAGCACGCCGACGATGCGCCACTGGTCGTTGTGCCAGATGTCGCGCAGGTCTTCCCGCATGGAGGTGGTGCTCGGCGGCACCTGGATGCGCTCTTTGGTGGTGAAGAAGCAGAACGCCAGCATCAGGAATGCGACCACCGACAGCACGGCAATCCCGCCCTGGAAGCCGAACGCCTTATCGTCGCCGCCAATCAGCTTCACCAGCGGCATCATCAGCACCGTAGAGAGCATGCCGCCCGCCGTCGCCAGCACAAAGCGCCAGGACTGAAGGGAGATACGCTGCGTCGGGTCACTGGTGATCACGCCGCCCAGCGCGCAGTAAGGAATGTTGACCACGGTATAGAGCAGGGTCAGCAGCGTGTAGGTCACGGCGGCATAAACCATTTTGCCGTTGAGGCTGAGGTCCGGCGTGGTGTAGGCCAGCACGCAGACGATGCCGAACGGGATGGCACCAAACAAAATCCACGGACGGAACTTGCCCCAGCGGCTGCGGGTGCGGTCGGCGATCAGCCCCATACACGGGTCGGAGATCGCATCCAGCGCGCGCGCCAGCAGGAACATGGTGCCGACAAACCCGGCGGGAATGCCGAAAATATCGGTGTAGAAAAACATCATGTACAACATGACGTTATCAAAAATGATGTGGCTGGCGGCGTCACCCATGCCGTAGCCAATCTTCTCTTTTACTGACAATACTTCGCTCATCTTTTTTTATCCTTCACGCTGTAGGGGGCGCTGAGACCGGTTACAGAGTTTTAAACCATTGTTTCAGGAGCGGGTATTGCGTTTTCTGATTAGCAGATTACGTTTCTTGTTTTTTGTGATCGCGGTAAATACTGGAGAGCACGAAAGGCTAACCTGAGGATTTTCTTAAGAATTAACTGAAACAGGGGGGTACAGGTCAAAAGAGAGGTGAAAAAAGTGGTGTGGGGTATGTGGTAAATGCCTGAAAGTAGCTATAATGCGCCCCGCCTCCATGTAGCAATGCAGGCGCGGAAGATCGTCATCTCCGGTGAGGTGGCTGGACTTCAAATCCAGTTGGGGACGCCAGCGTTCCCGGGCAGGTTCGACTCCTGTGATCTTCCGCCAAAAATGCCATTCGCTTCAAAAAAACAAATTCATGAGTAAATAGATTCTCTCATTACAGTCGCCCCGGGTGAGAATGATCGCTGATTCGTTTTAATATTTAGTTTCATCCTCTTTTTATTGCAAAATTCCGGCATCACTGGACATACAGATAATGAAGTCATCCACAAACAGGTGATACCCGCATACCCGTGAACATACAAAATACAAATTGATAATCAGCTATTATTCATAATACCTATTTTATACTGATGTACACCCTATCCTTTCCTAACAAAAATACTATTGAGACATTCATCACAGCAAAACGCTAATATTAATAGAATATTGTGCTTTCATCTCCTAACAAAGGGTGCAATATGTATTATAGCGACTCATTAATAACATCAATAGATGCACATAAAATATTGGCTTGATCTTGACCCGCCATTTCCGGACAGCTTTTGTATCTTAAGTTAACGATGCCCGCTGCCGCCGGTATTCTCTCGGAGAGTGATATCCCAGCGCACTATGCGGGTGATTTTCAT
>NZ_VDAS01000046.1:0-17865 GCF_019584165.1 Enterobacter sp. EC_64 | reverse complement strand
TTTTACTTGTGGTGAGTAAGAAGAGATATTCCGGCATGGGCATTCTTCAGGCTATAGCCTTACAGGATCAATCACCACCTCCCCAGGAGGTGGTTTAGGGATGACAATAAAAAAAGCCGCTGATCGCTCAGCGGCTTTTTCGTTGCCGGGTGGCGCATGCGCATACCCGGCCTACGGCATAACCGAATTACTCTTCTTTCGCACCGCGCATAGCACGTTTACGATCGTTCTCGGTCAGGTGACGTTTACGGATACGGATAGACAGCGGAGTCACTTCTACCAGTTCGTCGTCATCGATGAATTCCAGAGCCTGCTCCAGAGTCATCTTGATCGGTGGAACCAGAACCGTTGCTTCGTCAGTACCGGACGCACGCATGTTGGTCAGTTTCTTACCGGTCAGGCAGTTTACGGTCAGGTCGTTAGAACGGCTGTGAATACCGATGATCTGGCCTTCGTAAACTTCAGCACCGTGACCCAGGAACAGCTTACCGCGATCCTGCAGACCGAACAGCGCAAACGCAACCGCTTTACCCTGACCGTTGGAGATCAGTACGCCGTTGTTACGCTGGCCCACTTCGCCCGGACGCACGTCGTCGTAGTGGCTGAAGGTGGAGTACAGCAGACCGGTACCAGAGGTCATGGTCATGAACTCAGAACGGAAGCCGATCAGGCCACGGCTTGGGATCACGTAGTCGAGACGTACGCGGCCTTTGCCGTCTGGATTCATGTTTTTCAGGTCGCCTTTACGCTCACCCAGCGCCTGCATCACAGAACCCTGGTGCTGCTCTTCAACGTCCAGCGTCACGTTTTCGAACGGCTCTTGTTTACGGCCGTCGATTTCGCGGAAGATAACTTTCGGACGGGAAACCGCCATCTCGAAACCTTCACGACGCATGTTTTCGATCAGAACAGACAGGTGCAGTTCACCACGACCGGATACGCGGAAGGCATCAGCGTCTTCGGTTTCTTCAACGCGCAGCGCAACGTTGTGCACCAGCTCTTTGTTCAGGCGGTCAAGGATCTGACGAGAGGTAACGAACTTACCTTCTTTACCACAGAACGGAGAGGTGTTGACGTTGAAGAACATGGTAACGGTTGGTTCATCAACAGACAGGGCCGGCAGCGCTTCCACGTTCTGCGGGTCGCAGATGGTGTCAGAGATGTTCAGCTCGCCCAGACCGGTGATCGCGATGATGTCGCCCGCTTCAGCCAGATCGCTGTCGATACGCTCCAGACCCAGGTGAGTCAGCACTTTGCCAACTTTACCGTTGCGGGTTTTGCCTTCGCTATCGATGATAGTAACCTGCTGGTTTGGCTTCACTTTACCGCGTTTGATACGGCCGATACCGATGACGCCAACGTAGTTGTTGTAGTCCAGCTGGGAGATCTGCATCTGCAGTGGACCATCCAGATCAACATCCGGTGCCGGTACGTGATCGACAATCGCCTGATACAGCGGGGTCATGTCTTCCGCCATATCTTCGTGGTCCAGACCCGCGATACCATTCAGCGCCGAAGCGTAAATGATAGGGAAGTCCAGCTGTTCGTCGGTCGCGTCGAGGTTAACGAACAGGTCGAATACCTGATCAACAACCCAGTCAGGACGTGCGCCAGGACGGTCAACCTTGTTGATAACAACAATTGGTTTCAGGCCATGGGCAAATGCTTTTTTGGTCACGAAGCGCGTTTGCGGCATTGGGCCGTCAAATGCGTCAACCACCAGCAGCACGGAATCCACCATGGACATCACGCGCTCAACTTCACCACCGAAGTCGGCGTGCCCTGGGGTATCAACGATGTTGATACGGTAGTCATTCCATTTAATAGCGGTGTTTTTCGCGAGGATAGTAATCCCACGCTCTTTCTCCAAATCGTTGGAGTCCATCACACGCTCTTGAGTTTCGGCACGTGCATCAAACGTACCGGATTGCTGCAGCAGCTTATCAACCAGGGTAGTTTTACCATGGTCAACGTGCGCGATGATGGCGATGTTACGCAAATTTTCGATCACAACTTTGCCTCAGGCATTAGAAATAGCGCGTTATTGTACACGGATTAATCGCACTACAAAACAGGATCACAAACATCCTCCGCAAACAAGTATCGCAGAGATGCTTTGTGATCGCTTTCACGGAGCGAAAAAGGGCACTTTAACGAAAATTGCACCAATATGGTGCTCGGTGTTCACACTGAAGCACTATACTGGTGCAACATTACCATTGTGGTGCAGCCCTTTTGCACTATGGTGCGCATGATAACGCCTTTTTGGGGTGTTTTAAAAGTTGGCACAGATTTCGCTTTATAAAAATTACATGGCAACAGCCAGTACAAACAGAAACTGAAGACCTCGTTACCACGACGACAATGACCAATCTGGAGAGTTAAGTATGTCCGCTGAACACGTTTTGACGATGCTGAACGAACATGAAGTGAAGTTTGTTGATCTCCGCTTCACCGACACCAAAGGTAAAGAACAGCACGTCACAATCCCTGCTCATCAGGTGAACGCCGAATTCTTTGAAGAAGGCAAAATGTTTGACGGCTCCTCCATTGGTGGCTGGAAAGGCATTAACGAATCCGACATGGTTCTGATGCCAGATGCAACCACTGCGGTCATTGATCCGTTCTTCGAAGAACCTACCCTGATCATCCGTTGCGACATCCTCGAGCCAGGCACGCTGCAGGGCTACGACCGCGACCCACGTTCTATCGCGAAACGCGCTGAAGAGTACCTGCGTTCTACCGGCATCGCGGACACCGTTCTGTTCGGGCCAGAGCCAGAGTTCTTCCTGTTCGATGACATCCGTTTTGGTGCCTCTATCTCTGGCTCCCACGTGGCTATCGACGACATCGAAGGCGCATGGAACTCCTCCACCAAATACGAAGGCGGTAACAAAGGTCACCGTCCAGGCGTGAAAGGCGGTTACTTCCCGGTTCCTCCGGTCGACTCTGCACAGGACATTCGTTCCACCATGTGTCTGGTGATGGAAGAGATGGGCCTGGTTGTTGAAGCTCACCACCACGAAGTGGCGACTGCGGGTCAGAACGAAGTGGCTACCCGCTTCAACACCATGACCAAAAAAGCGGACGAAATTCAGATCTACAAATACGTTGTGCACAACGTTGCGCACCGTTTCGGTAAAACTGCGACCTTCATGCCAAAACCAATGTTTGGCGACAACGGTTCCGGTATGCACTGCCACATGTCTCTGTCCAAGAACGGTACCAACCTGTTCTCTGGTGACAAATATGCCGGTCTGTCCGAGCAGGCGCTGTATTACATTGGCGGCGTAATCAAACACGCTAAAGCGATCAACGCCCTGGCGAACCCAACCACCAACTCCTATAAGCGTCTGGTCCCGGGCTATGAAGCGCCAGTGATGCTGGCCTACTCTGCGCGTAACCGTTCTGCTTCTATCCGTATCCCGGTGGTGGCGTCTCCTAAAGCGCGTCGTATCGAAGTTCGCTTCCCGGATCCAGCGGCTAACCCATACCTGTGCTTCGCAGCACTGCTGATGGCCGGTCTGGACGGTATCAAGAACAAGATCCACCCAGGCGAAGCGATGGACAAAAACCTGTACGACCTGCCGCCAGAAGAAGCGAAAGAGATCCCACAGGTTGCTGGCTCTCTGGAAGAAGCCCTGCAGGCGCTGGACGCAGACCGCGAGTTCCTGACCGCAGGTGGCGTATTCACTGACGACGCTATCGATGCTTACATCGCCCTGCGTACTGAAGAGAACGACCGCGTCCGTATGACTCCGCATCCGGTTGAGTTCGAACTGTACTACAGCGTTTAATTAAGTTGTTTTACCCGGCGTGACAAGCGCCGGGAGTAGTTGCCGTGGAAACTTTTAGCCCATCTCCGGATGGGCTTTTTTCTCCACCAACAACCTGATCTCACGCGCTTTTTACGCCGAAAACGCTATACTGCACTAAATTAGTGCAAACGACTCCAGGAGACTGCTGAATGGCAACTGGCACGCTGCCCGATGCTGGGCAGATCCTCAATTCTTTGATTAACAGCATTTTGCTGGTGGATGACGAGCTGGCCGTTCATTACGCCAACCCGGCGGCACAGCAGCTGCTCGCCCAAAGCGCACGCAAACTGTTCGGCACCCCGCTTCCGGAACTTCTGAGCTATTTTTCGCTGAATATTGGCCTGATGCAGGAAAGTTTACAGGCGGGCCAGGGTTTCACCGATAACGAAGTGACGCTGGTGATCGACGGGCGCTCGCACATTCTGTCGCTGACCGCGCAACGTCTTCCCGAAGGCTTGATCCTGCTGGAAATGGCGCCGATGGATAATCAGCGTCGCCTGAGCCAGGAGCAGCTTCAGCATGCGCAGCAAATTGCCGCCCGAGACCTGGTGCGCGGCCTGGCGCATGAAATCAAAAACCCGTTGGGCGGATTACGCGGCGCGGCGCAGCTTCTGACCAAGGCGCTGCCCGACCCTGCGCTGGCGGAGTATACCAACGTCATCATCGAGCAGGCGGACCGCCTGCGGAATCTGGTTGACCGTCTTCTCGGGCCACAGCAGCCGGGAATGCACGTCACAGAAAGCATCCATAAAGTGGCCGAGCGGGTGGTGAAGCTCGTCTCGATGGAGCTGCCAGAGAACGTCACGCTGGTGCGTGATTACGACCCAAGCCTGCCGGAACTGGCCCATGACCCGGATCAGATTGAGCAGGTCCTGTTGAACATTGTGCGCAATGCCCTGCAGGCGCTGGGACCGGAAGGGGGCGAGATTATTTTACGCACCCGTACCGCCTTCCAGCTCACGTTACACGGCGTGCGCTATCGCCTTGCGGCCCGTATCGACGTCGAGGATAACGGCCCCGGTATTCCATCGCATCTTCAGGACACTCTGTTCTACCCGATGGTCAGCGGCCGCGAAGGCGGTACCGGCCTGGGCTTATCCATTGCCCGCAGTTTGATCGACCAACACTCTGGAAAAATTGAATTTACCAGTTGGCCGGGACATACCGAGTTTTCGGTTTTCCTGCCGATTAAAAAATAAAGGTGACGTTTATGCAACGAGGGATAGTCTGGGTAGTCGATGACGATAGCTCCATCCGTTGGGTGCTTGAACGCGCGCTCACAGGGGCTGGATTAAGCTGCACGACGTTTGAGAGCGGCAGCGAAGTGCTCGACGCACTCACCACTAAAACGCCCGATGTTCTGCTGTCGGATATCCGTATGCCGGGCATGGACGGGCTGGCGCTGTTAAAGCAGATCAAACAACGCCACCCTATGCTTCCGGTCATCATAATGACGGCTCATTCCGATCTGGATGCCGCGGTGAGCGCTTACCAGCAAGGGGCATTCGATTATCTGCCCAAACCGTTTGATATCGACGAAGCGGTGGCGCTGGTTGAGCGCGCGATTAGCCATTATCAGGAGCAGCAACAGCCGCGCCACGCGCCCGATTTTGGGCCAACCACCGACATCATCGGCGAAGCGCCGGCGATGCAGGACGTGTTTCGCATTATTGGCCGTCTGTCCCGCTCCTCCATCAGCGTCTTGATCAACGGCGAATCGGGGACCGGTAAAGAGCTTGTGGCCCATGCCCTGCATCGCCACAGCCCGCGGGCAAAAGCGCCGTTTATCGCCCTGAATATGGCGGCGATCCCAAAGGACTTGATTGAATCCGAGCTGTTCGGGCACGAAAAAGGGGCGTTTACCGGCGCAAATACCATTCGCCAGGGGCGCTTCGAACAGGCTGACGGCGGCACGCTGTTCCTGGATGAGATCGGCGATATGCCGCTGGACGTTCAGACCCGTCTGCTGCGCGTGCTGGCCGACGGGCAGTTTTATCGCGTGGGCGGTTATGCGCCGGTGAAGGTGGACGTGCGTATTATCGCCGCGACCCACCAGAACCTGGAGCAGCGCGTGCAGGAAGGCAAATTCCGTGAGGATTTATTCCATCGTCTGAACGTCATTCGCGTTCATCTGCCGCCGCTGCGTGAACGCCGGGAAGATATTCCCCGCCTGGCGCGTCATTTCCTGCAGGTGGCTGCCCGCGAGCTGGGTGTGGAAGCTAAGCAGCTTCATCCCGAAACCGATGCCGCTCTGACGCGTCTGGCGTGGCCGGGCAACGTGCGTCAGCTGGAAAACACCTGCCGCTGGTTAACCGTGATGGCTGCCGGTCAGGAAGTGCTGATTCAGGATTTACCGGCCGAGCTGTTTGAGGCGACCGCGCCGGAAAGCAGTAGCGGACACGCGCTGCCGGACAGCTGGGCGACGCTGCTGGCGCAGTGGGCTGACCGCGCGCTGCGTTCCGGTCATCAAAACTTGCTGTCAGAGGCTCAGCCTGAGATGGAGCGTACGCTGTTGACCACCGCGCTTCGTCATACACAGGGTCATAAGCAGGAAGCCGCTCGCCTGTTAGGATGGGGACGCAATACCCTGACGCGCAAGCTGAAAGAGCTGGGAATGGAGTAATATCCGCGCTTGTGTAAAGGTTATTAATTGAGCGCAAATTGCCGTTATTTTGCGCTTTACTGTTCCGATGAGTTTTGTATGATCGTGCCCGGAAATTGGGGGTGAACATCATGCTGGAAACATTCGTGAATATGCTCTCTAGCGGAGCCGCTGAAAGCCACACGCCACAAACCGCTGTTGCGGCGGTGCTGTGTGCGGCGCTGGTTGGGCTGTTTAGCTAGCGAGTTGGCGATGAAAAGCCGGGTGGCGCTTCGCTTACCCGGCCTACATTTCGCACTTTTGTAGGCCGGGTAAGGCGAAGCCGCCACCCGGCATTACCGTTTAAATCACCCGCGAGAACTGCTGCATACGCGCTTTCTGACGCAGATATGCGTCGAAGCACATGCAGATATTGCGGATCAACAGACGCCCTTTCGGCGTGACCTCAATCGCGCTCTCCGACACATCCACCAGCCCGTCTTTCGCCAGCGGCGCCAGAAGCTTCAGATCTTCCGCGAAATAATCGCTGAAGTTCAGCGCCCACTGCGCTTCCACGTCCCTGAAATCGAGACGGAAGTTGCAGATAAGCGCCTTAATCACATCGCGACGGATGCAGTCGTCACGGGTTAATGCGATGCCGCGCCACAGCGCGTTGCCGGTCTCATCCACCTGCTGGTAATACAGCTTTAGCTCTTTCTGGTTCTGCGCGTAGCAGTCGCCGATCATGCTGATGGCGGAGACACCCAAGCCGAGCAGATCGGTATCGCCCTGGGTCGTGTAGCCCTGGAAGTTGCGGTGCAGTACCCCTTCGCGCTGAGCAACGGCCAGCTCGTCATCAGGACGGGCAAAGTGATCCATCCCGATAAACTGATAGCCGGTGTCGGTCAGCGAGGTGATGGTTTCCTGCAGGATATCCAGCTTCTGCTGGGCAGAAGGCAGATCCGCATCTTTGATTTTGCGCTGAGCGGCGAATAGCGTCGGCAGGTGCGCGTAGTTAAAGACGCTGAGGCGGTCCGGGCTGAGTTCAGCCACGCGCTTCAGCGTAAAGGCGAAGCTCTCCGGCGTCTGCTTTGGCAGGCCGTAAATCAGGTCGATGTTGGTCGAGGTAAAGCCGATGTCACGTGCGTGGTTGAGTAAGGCGAAGATAAACTCTTCGTCCTGCTCGCGGTTCACCAGACGCTGAACCTCTTTATTGAAATCCTGCACGCCCATGCTCAGCCGGTTGAAGCCTTCCGCGCGTAAATGATCCAGGACATCCAGCTCAATTTCACGCGGATCGACTTCGATCGAGATTTCGGCGTCGTCGTTAAAATTGAAATTTCCGCGCAGCAGCGTCATCAGACGGCTTATTTGCGCCTTATTCAGATAGGTTGGCGTGCCGCCGCCCCAGTGAAGCTGGCTGACGTGACGGCCTTTAAACAGCGGCGCGCGATGCACAATTTCCTGTTCGAGCGCGTCAAGATACTGGTCGGCTTTATGCTGCTGGCGGGTCACGATTTTATTGCAGCCGCAGAAGTAACAAAGCTTGTGGCAGAACGGAATATGGACGTAGAGCGACAGCGGACGCTCAGGATAGCGCGCGACAGCCTGCTGAAAATCCTCCTCGCCGAAGGCATCGGAGAATTCAAGCGCGGTGGGGTATGACGTATAACGCGGCCCGGAATAGTTATATTTCTGGATTAGGGCCAAATCCCAGTCGATAGTTGGTGCTGACATGCTCACTCCTTCCGTTGGTGTCGCGTTCGTATACGGCGGCCCGTTCTGACCCCATTGCGGGCCATCATTCGGGTGCGCAGCCACTTCTGTCGCCGCGACAACCGCCGTAGTTTAACGAATAACCACACCAGATAACATATAACCGGAAGGGTTATAAGCAGGACTATCGAGCCTGCCGGGTGCAAATGTTAGTTTCCACCCTTCAGAAGACGCATCATATCTTCCTGCTTTTCGTCTTCTTCTTCGTCGTCTTCGTCATCGTAAGACAGACCCAGCTTCTGCATCAGCTCGTCGATGCGATCCAGTTTGGCATCCACCCATGACTGCTCTTCGGCGGTCAGGGTTTCACCCTCTTCAAGACGTTCCAGCAGCGCGTCCAGGCGCTCATCGTTCTCCAGCAAATCCAGCTCAGCCTGCGGTGAAAGCATAGGTTTCTCGCTCTTTGGTTTGTGCTGCTTAGTGACCGGGGTGTCTGTCACGCCCAGTGGAATGGGAGTTTTACTGCCGATACGAGGATCTTTCTGCTGCTTGCTTTTTGCAGAAGCGCCCGCTGCACCACCACCGTTGGCACGGCTACCCGCAGCATGACCGCGATGTTTCTTGTCGCGTTTGCGGTCGCGCGCTTCCTGGTTCAGTTCTTCGCGCGTTTTGCGGCGTGCTTTTGCAGGGCGTTTCGCGCCCGCAGCGGAGGTTGGTTTTTTCATGATGTTTTATCTTTAAGTCGTTTTCTTCAGTATAGAATTGCGGCGAAATCTAGCAGAAAGCAAGCAAAGAAAAAAGGCGACAGAGCAATCTGTCGCCTTTTTTCCTGACTCACAACCCTTAACGGGTCAGACATTCCATGTTTGCCAACAACAAACCCTGTTTATCCCTTGGCTAATACCGTCCGTGATACGGTTCCATTTCCTGTTAAAACGCCTCCAGGCGCTGGTCGTCCTGACAATCCTGCGTCTTCGCCTCCTGGCGCTCCTGACCCTTATCCTTAAGTCATCATCCTGTTGGCTTCCTCGCCTTGCCGCATACTTTACCGTGTTCGCTTAAACTAACAAGCAACGAAACGGTACAAAAACGGATTTTCAGATAATTACCTGGAAATAAGATGATGATTTAAAACAGTTTGCCTTTTTCTTGCTCCTGCGATTTCTCTGAAATCTCCCATAGTACGTATAGCCAATCTCTCACAGCGGCCAGGGCTTAAGCCTACAGGCTGAGTGCAATGAAAAAAGTCTTTTGCCCGCATTCAGGTATAATCCCCCTCAGATTACGATTTTTGGAGACGACCACGTGACTACCTGGAACTACCAACAGACGCATTTTGTCACCAGTGCGCCCGATATTCGCCACCTCCCCTCTGATACCGGTATTGAAGTGGCCTTTGCTGGCCGCTCTAATGCGGGTAAATCCAGCGCCCTGAATACGCTGACCAATCAGAAGAACCTGGCGCGTACCTCAAAAACACCTGGCCGTACCCAGCTGATCAACCTGTTTGAAGTCGCAGAGGGCAAACGCCTGGTCGACTTACCGGGGTACGGTTATGCGCAGGTACCCGAAGAGATGAAAATCAAATGGCAGCGTGCGCTGGGTGAATACCTCGAAAAACGCATGTGCCTGAAAGGTCTGGTGGTATTGATGGATATTCGCCACCCGCTGAAAGATCTCGATCAGCAGATGATCGACTGGGCGGTGGCAAGCGATATCGCCGTGCTGGTGCTGCTGACGAAAGCCGATAAGCTGGCAAGCGGCGCGCGTAAAGCGCAGGTGAATATGGTTCGCGAAGCGGTGCTGGCGTTCAACGGCGATGTGCAGGTTGAGCCGTTCTCCTCGCTGAAAAAGCAGGGCGTGGACAAGCTGCGTCAAAAGCTCGACACCTGGTTTAGCGAGCTGGAACCTGCGACGGAAGCGGAAGAAGAGTAATACCGAGCGCGGCAATGGCCGCGCTTTTTTTTGCCTGAACATTTCTTTGCCGCAATAAAAAACGCCCCAGTCATTACTGACTGGGGCGGCTAAAATATTCAGCCAAATCCGATTACGTGAAGTAAAAGGTCTGAAAGATAGAACATCTTACCTCTGTACCCTACGCCGATAACTCTACCCCTTTTTGTGTTGCAGAAAAAGCACTTTTTGTAGTTTTTTTTCATTCTTTACATAGGGAATTCTAATGAACGTCACAAAACGCGCGTTGCCATGTTGCAAACTTACATAAAAAGCGCGTTATGCGAAGAACCCTTAGTGAGCCTGATCCCAGTTTTCACCACTTCCCACTTCCACCAGCAACGGCACGTCCAGCGTCATGCTGCTTTCCATCAGTTCGTGGATCTTCTTCGACACGGCGTCGAGGTCGTCCTTGTGCACTTCAAATACCAGTTCATCGTGTACCTGCATGATCATTTTCACACGCGGTTTCTCTTTCTCGAGCCAGGCATCCACGGCGATCATTGCACGCTTAATAATGTCCGCCGCGGTCCCCTGCATCGGGGCGTTGATCGCGGCACGCTCTGCGCCCGCGCGGCGCGCCGCGTTGCTGGATTTGATGTCCGGTAAGTAGAGACGGCGGCCGTCCAGCGTTTCAACGTAGCCTTTCTCTTTCGCCTGCGCGCGGGTACGTTCCATATATTCCAGCACGCCCGGGTAGCGCTCGAAGTAGAGATCCATATACTTCTGCGACTCTTTACGCGGAATATTGAGCTGGCGTGAAAGGCCGAACGCGCTCATGCCGTAGATCAGACCGAAGTTGATCGCTTTAGCGCTGCGGCGCTGTTCGTTGGTCACGCTGTCCAGCGGCAAGCCGAAGACTTCCGCCGCGGTTGCCCGGTGGATATCCTTCCCTTCGGCAAACGCGGTCAGCAGGCCTTTGTCGCGGGACAGATGCGCCATAATGCGCAGCTCAATTTGCGAGTAGTCAGCAGAGACAATCAGATAATCCTCTGGTGCGATGAAAGCCTGGCGAATACGGCGGCCCTCTTCGTTACGTACCGGGATGTTCTGCAGGTTGGGATCGGTTGACGAGAGACGACCGGTCGCCGCGACAGCCTGATGATATGAGGTGTGCACGCGGCCCGTTTTCGGGTTGATCATCAGCGGAAGCTTATCAGTGTAGGTAGACTTCAGCTTCGCGAGACCACGGTACTGCAGAATCACTTTTGGCAGCGGGTAGTCCAGCGCCAGCTCTTCCAGCACCTCTTCAGAGGTTGAAGGCGCACCGCCAGGGGTTTTCTTCAGCGGCTTGATGCCCTGCTTTTCAAACAGAATGGTTTGCAGCTGCTTCGGAGAAGAGAGGTTAAACGGCTCGCCTGCAAGCTCATGCGCTTTCTGCTCCAGCTCGGTCAGGCGCTGCGCCAGCTCCCCGGAGTGGTTATGCAGCACCGTTGGATCGATTTTCACGCCGTTGCGTTCAATGCGGGACAGCACGGGTACCAGCGGCATCTCAATATGCTGGAACACATTCAGCGGACCTTCGTGCTTTTGCAGTTTTGGCCACATCTTCAGGTGCAGCTGCAGCGTAACGTCAGCATCTTCCGCCGCGTAGCGACCTGCTTCTTCAAGAGCGATCTGGTTAAAGGTGAGCTGATTTTTCCCTTTACCGGCAATCTCTTCGAAGGTGATGGTTTTGTGCTTGAGCCAGCGGTCAGATAAGGAATCCATATCATGGCGGCCCGCGACGCTGTCCAGAATGTAGGATTCGAGCATGGTGTCGAAGGCGATCCCGCGTAGTTCAATGCCGTAGTTTTGCAGAATGCCGCGGTCGTACTTGAGGTTTTGCCCAACCTTAAGCGCCTTTTCGTCTTCCAGGATCGGCTTCAGCAGCTCAAGCACGCGTTCACGGGAGATCTGTTCCGGCGCGTCCAGGTAATCGTGCGCCACGGGAACATAGGCCGCATGACCAGGCTCTGTCGCAAATGACAGACCTACCATATTGGCAGAGATGTTATCGAGACTGTCCGTTTCGGTGTCAAAGGCGAAGACCGGCGCTTTTTTCAGTTTTTCGATCCAGGCAATGAGCTGCGACTCTTCAAGAAGGGTTTCGTAGTTGTCGAAGGTAAGCACCACGGCTTCTTCTTCCGCCTGCTCTTCTGCGTCAACGACAATCGTCTCCTTCGGCTTTGCAGCAGGTTTCGCCCCTTTTGCCTGCAGCCACTTGCCGGCTTCCACGTCAGTGGTCCAGCGCTTAAATTCGTATTTCTTAAACAGACTCAGAAGCTCGTCCGCAGAAGGCTGCTGCACTTCCAGCTGCTCACAGCCCAGCTCCAGTTCGACATCGGTTTTGATGGTTGCCAGCTTATAGGAGAGATAAGCCACCTCTTTGTTCTCTTCCAGCTTCCCGGCCATGGTTTTTGCACCACGGAAGGAGAGCCCGGCGATTTTGTCTGATTCGGCGTAGAGCGTATCCAGCCCGCCCAGCCCCTGAAGCAGCGCCTGCGCGGTTTTCTCTCCGACGCCAGGAACACCAGGGATGTTATCCGAGGAGTCGCCCATCAACGCGAGGAAGTCGATAATCAGCTCTGGCGGCACGCCATACTTAGTGACGACCTCTTCAGGCCCCAGAATGGTGTTGGTCATGGTGTTAATCAGGGTGATCCCTGGCGTCACCAGCTGTGCCATATCTTTATCACCGGTGCTGATCAGCACGGGACGACCCATCTTTTCGGCTTCACGCGCCAGCGTACCGATGACGTCATCGGCTTCAACGCCAGAAACGGCCAGCAGTGGTAGCCCCATGGCTTTTACCATGGCATGCAGCGGCTCTATCTGCGCACGCAGATCGTCAGGCATTGGCGGACGGTGGGATTTGTAATGTTCAAACAACTCGTCGCGGAACGTTTTGCCTTTTGCATCAAAAACGACGGCCGCATGGGTTGGCTGATACTGCAGAATCAGGCTGCGCAGCATATTCAGCACGCCGTACATTGCGCCGGTAGGTTCCCCTGCGCTATTGGTCAGAGGAGGAAACGCATGGTACGCCCGATACAGGTAAGAAGAGCCATCGACGAGAATAAGAGGGTTTTCTGGGATCTGAACCATAATGTCCGTGCCTTTAATCAATTTATGAGTAAAGGATGCCACAGAAGGATGAAAACATCAGTTATTAGCGCCAGATACAGGAAAAGATTTTGCGATCGTGAGGATCGCTCGCAAAAATAAAACTGTGGATAAGTTTGTGAATATTTTCACTTCATATGAATAACAGACGCGAAAAACACATATGAGGTAATATTTAGATCTTAATTATCATGCTGTTATGTTGTTAGATCTTATCTATATGGTCAACTGATGGCAATTTAGTCTATGTGGATATAAGCCTTGATTCGCGCAGAACCCCAGAGAAATCTGCTGCGCCAGGGTAAAAGCCGCCAAATCATCATGTGAAAGCGCCATTCATTCGTTGGTTTTCTGGTAAAATCAGCGCCCAGCGTCGACTAGCCGGTCGCTCACTTACAGCTAACTATTTGAAAAAGCTCATCATGTCGAGATTGCTCGCTGCAATAACATTACTGCTAAGCATCATTTTAACTATCCTGGTGACGATCGCCTGTTCCGTGCCGATCATTCTCGCCGGGATCATTAAACTGCTGCTGCCCGTACCCGTGGTGTGGCGAGCCGTGTCCGCATTTTGTAACTTCATGATGTATTGCTGGTGCGAAGGGCTGGCGATCCTGTTGTGCCTTAACCCGTATCTGAAGTGGGATGTCAAAGGGCTGGAGAGTCTCAACAAAAAGAACTGGTACCTTCTGATCTGCAATCACCACAGCTGGGCGGACATCGTGGTGTTATGCGTGCTTTTTCGCAAACACATCCCGATGAACAAATACTTCCTGAAACAGCAGCTCGCCTGGGTGCCTTTTATCGGGCTGGCCTGCTGGGCGCTCGATATGCCGTTTATGAAACGCTATTCGCGCAGCTATTTGATTCGTCATCCGGAACGTCGCGGTAAGGATGTGGAGACCACGCGCCGTTCCTGTGAAAAGTTTCGTGCACATCCTACGACCATCGTGAACTTTGTTGAAGGTTCCCGGTTTACGGAAGAGAAGCGCCAGCAAACTCGCTCTCCTTATCAGCACCTGTTGCCGCCAAAAGCGGCAGGGATTGCGATGGCGCTTAACGTGCTGGGAGCACAGTTCGATAAACTTCTTAACGTCACGCTCTGCTATCCGGAAAACGACAGGACGCCGTTCTTCGATATGCTCAGCGGCAAACTGACGCGCATTGTCGTGCACGTCGATCTGGTTCCGATTGACGCTGAACTGCACGGTGATTACGTAAACGATAAGAACTTCAAACGTCGTTTCCAGCAGTGGCTTAATACGCTCTGGAAAGAGAAAGACGAACAGATAGACAAGATAAAATCTTCATACAAAAACGCCGGTCAGTGACCGGCGTTTTTACATCAACGAAATTACTTCTTCTCAACCAGGTATTTCACGGTATCTGCATACTGCTGTACGAAAATATCCATGCTGCTGGTGTCCATGCCCTGCATGTTCAGCTGATATTTGCCGTTAACAAACATCGCCGGAACGCCCTGAAGCTGGAGATCAGCAGCCGCTTTTTCCTGCTGGGCAACCAGTGATTTCACCACGAAGCTGTTCCATGCGGCATCGTACTCTTCACCTTTCACGCCCGCATCAACGAACACTTTACGGATATCCGCAGTGGTCTGAACGGTCTGGGTTTTCTGTACGGCTTCAAACATTGGCGAAGTGATCTTATCTTCCACGCCCAGTGCCATCGCCACCGCCCATGCCTGAGTCAGGTCTTTACCCAATGGGCCCAGGAACTCAACGTGGTACTTGGTCATTTTGGTGCCTTCCGGCAGCTTTTTCTTCACGTTGTCAGAAACATGCAGCACCTGCTCGAACTGATAGCAGTGTGGGCAATAGAACGAGAAGAACTCCAGAACCTGTGGCTCGCCAGCGACCGGCTTGTCCAGCGTGATGAACTGTTTGCCGTCGGTAAACTGCGCAGCAGAAGCGCTAAATGCCAGAATCATACCTGCCAGCGCCAGCCAAATTTTTTTCATGATTAACTCTCTCCTGGGTGTGTCCAATTAATACATCGGCGTTAATTGCAGAGGGGGCTCCTGAAGAACCTTAACCTGCTCAGTAAATGTAGATATCTGGCTACGCCAGTAATCCTCTCCGGTAAGCCACGGGAAATTGCGAGGAAATGCCGGATCGTCCCAACGCCTGATTAACCATGCGAGATAATAAACAAAACGCATCGCACGTAAAGGCTCAATCAGGGCAATTTCGTCTGAATTAAACGGGCTAAATTCTTCATAAGCTTCAATAATGGTTTCAAGCTGCATGCGTTGCTCGGCTTTGTCGCCATTGAGCAGCATCCACAGGTCCTGAACCGCTGGCCCCATACGCGCATCATCGAGATCGACAAACAGCGGGCCATCACGCCAGAGAATATTCCCGGCGTGACAATCGCCATGCAGGCGCAGGACGGAAATATCATCGCGCCAGCAGGTTTTCACTGCAGCAATAAGCTTATCGGTGGCGTTGAGGAAATCATCCTTTAGCGCAGCGGGGATCATTGCAGACGTTTCGAATAGTTCGCGCGGTTCAAGAAGGTATTCCTGAATCCCCATCGTCGGGCGGGCAATAAAGGCTTTTTTGCGTCCCGTCTGGTGTATACGCCCAAGATAGCGGGCAACCCACTCCATCTGATCGATATTATCCGCTTCAAACTGACGGCCACCCAGACTTGGGAATACTGCGTAGTAATACCCTTCGTGCGTAAGGAGCGTTTGGTTATTGAATTTCAGCGGTGCGGCAACGGGGACATCGTCATTCAGCAGATCGTGAGCGAACTGATGCTCTTCCTGAATTTGTTCAGCGGACCAGCGTTCAGGACGATAGAATTTTACGACATAGCGCTGACGATCCTCGTCCTGAAATTGATAGACGCGGTTTTCGTAGCTGTTTAACGGTGTTAGCCCGGAATCCACCCGAATACCCTGTTCAAACAGGGCATCCATAATGGTGTCCGGGTGTAATGTCTGGAAAGTAAAAGCCTGGTCGTTCATCCGATCATCCGGAAATTATACGAATGATTCAGGATATCATCTTGTGGCGATTTCGGTGCCGCCGCTTACAAGCTTTTACTCTTTAATTACGCCTCGGGCGCGCAGCAATGCAGTCTTAAAATCTTCCTCATAATCTTTCTGAATACCAGGAATAACAGCATCTTTGGCAGAGTCGCGCATTTTAAGGTGGTAGATCAGGATGTCGTCAGAAAGGTCTGCCAGATCGCCGTCAAAACCTGACTCTTTTGCCAGTTTCTGTAAAAATTGCATCAGATTGAGCTCTGGCTCTTTCTGCCAGGCTGGCTGGAGGAGTTCAATAACTTCATTCAGACGTTTACATTTCATGGTGGTGCTCCTTTCATTTAGAGTGACACGTTAGCAGGGTCAATCCCACAATAAAAGAGGCGATATTCGTGAATGTTAGCCAGGAAATCATCGGGGTCGTTCTGGCAGGCGGCAGAGCAACGCGAATGGGCGGTAAAGATAAGGGGCTTCAGCTTCTTAATGGAAAACCCTTGTGGCAGCATGTCGCCGATACGCTCGCAGGTCAGGTGACGACTATAGCCATCAGCGCTAACCGGCATATCGACACTTACCGGCGCAGCGGCTACGCCGTTTATCAGGATAGCCTTGAGAATTACCCGGGCCCGCTTGCCGGTATGCTTTCAGTCATGCAACAGTCGCACGGAGAGTGGTTCATCTTCTGCCCCTGCGATACCCCGTTTATTCCGTCCTGTCTTGTCGAGCGTCTGTTCCTGCTTCGTGGTACGGCTCCTGTGGTTTGGGTGCATGACGGCGAGCGTGACCATCCTGCTATCGCGTTGATGCATCGATCGCTAGCGCCTGCTCTGCAGGCCTACCTGGCCGCGGGAGAGCGCAGAGTGATGGTCTTTATGCGTGAGTCTGGAGGCCATTCCGTTAATTTTAGCGATGTGAAATCAGCGTTTGTGAACGTAAATACGAGTGAAGATTTGCAGATGATGCAGGAGAAAAGATGATACCTGTTGTAGCCATTTCCGCCTGGAGTGGGACCGGGAAAACCACGCTGTTGAAAAAGCTCATTCCTGCGCTTTGTGCCAGAGGGCTTCGCCCTGGTTTGATTAAGCATAGTCATCACAACATGGACATTGATACGCCCGGAAAAGACAGCTATGAGCTGCGTAAGGCCGGAGCAGCACAAACGATGGTAGCAAGTCCTCAGCGCTGGGCGTTAATGACAGAAACGCCGGATGAGGCGCCGCTGAATCTCGCTTATCTGGTTAGCCGGATGGATCACTCCACGCTGGATCTGGTGCTGGTTGAGGGGTTTAAGCATGAGGCCGTGCCTAAGATCCTACTTTTCAGAAGCGATGCCGGGCATGATTTGAGCGAGTTAACGCTGGATGAACATGTGATTGCAGTGGCCAGCGATGTGGCAGTGGAACTTGAAGTTCCGGTGCTGGATTTAAATGATGTGGACGGGATTGCGCAGTTTATTGTGGCGTGGAGTGCGGTCTGACTTGCCGGGTGGCGGCTTTGCCTTACCCGGCCTACCGTTTTTTGGCGCATAAACGCAAAAAGGCCATCCTTTCGGATGGCCTCTTCACTTGTTTGATGCCTGGCAGTTCCCTACTCTCACATGGGGAGACCCCACACTACCATCGGCGCTACGGCGTTTCACTTCTGAGTTCGGCATGGAGTCAGGTGGGACCACCGCGCTA
>NZ_VDAS01000045.1:0-18059 GCF_019584165.1 Enterobacter sp. EC_64 | reverse complement strand
TTACGCACCACGCCTTCAGTAGCTGAACAGGAGGGACAGCTGATAGAAACAGAAGCCACTGGAGCACCTCAAAAACACCATCATACACTAAATCAGTAAGTTGGCACCATTACCCCATTACCCAGATCGAAGCGCCAGCGCGTTTCAATCTCCTGTGCTGCTTCCGTTAACCCTTTGTCATCGGGATTATATCGGTCGGTATCACCAAAAAAGGTATCGTTGTGGTTTTGTGCGGCTTCAACGGAGAAGTAAAAACCGTTATTTGCCTGATGCATGACCTTAATACGTGAATCATTTACGTCTGAGCGCGTATTATGACCAAATCGAAGGTCGACGGATGTATTTCCGCACCATCCCTGCGTGCTTAATAATAATGCGCTAATACACGTTGCTTTAATAATTGTCTTTTTCATCATATCCTGCCGAGGTTATTTAATTGGCAGGGCTATTTTTATTTTTGGCACAGCGTGATGTAAAAGTTATCGTCGTACATTTAGCGTATCGCTAAACATAAAAAAGGAGATACAGCATGCTGTATCTCCTGGTATTTATTCCTGCACCCACCAGATGGCTTCAAACGGGCGCAATAGCCGCGCATTGGGGCGGGAGGGAACGTCATCATAGTTGCCGAGAGCGACCCGCCACGCGCCCTGTACCGGGTCCGGCTGCCACTGCTGGCGTTCCCGACTCAGGTTCGCCACCACCATCAGCGTCTGCCCCTGCCACTGGCGGCGATAGCACCACAGGGAAGGGTGTTCCGGCAGGAGATCCTCATAATCCCCCCACGTCAGCACCGGCAGGGTTTTGCGCAGGCGAATCAGCGACTGGTAGGTGTAGAACACCGAATCCGCATCGTCCAGCGCCGCGCGGGCGTTCACGGTTTCGTAGTTATCGCAGACCCCAATCCACGGCTCGCCCTCGGTAAAGCCCGCATTGTGCGACGCGTCCCACTGCATTGGGGTTCGCCCGTTGTCGCGGGACTTGCTCGCCAGAATCGCCAGTAATTCATCCGGCTCGCGGCCGCTGGCGCGCAGTTCGGCGAACATGTTCAGGCTTTCCACGTCGCGGTAATCGGTGATGCGGCTGAAGTGCGGGTTGGTCATGCCAAGCTCTTCACCCTGATAGATATACGGCGTGCCCTGCATCCCGTGCAGCACCATGCCGAGCATTTTCGCCGCCGGTACGCGGTGTTCGCCTTCATCACCAAAGCGCGACACGATGCGCGGCTGATCGTGGTTACACCAGAAGAGCGCATTCCAGGCTTTGTTGTGCATCCCCTGCTGCCAGTGGCGGAAGAGGGTTTTCAGCGCCACGAAGTCCGGCTTCGCCAGCGTCCACTTTTCGCCGCCGGGGTAATCCACCTTCAGATGATGGAAGTTAAAGGTCATCGACAGCTCGCGGCCATCGAGAGAAGCATACTGCTGGCAGTTCTCCAGCGAGGTCGAGGACATCTCGCCCACCGTCATCAGGTTGCGCGGGGTAAAGACGTCGCGGCTCATCTCCTGGAGATATTCATGAATGCGCGGCCCGTCGGTATAGAAGCGGCGACCGTCGCCGATGTTGTCGTCCGGGAAATCCTGATCTTTTGAAATCAGGTTAATGACGTCCAGACGCAGGCCGTCCACGCCGCGATCGGCCCAGAACTCGCACACCTTTTTCAACTCGGCGCGCACCGCCGGGTTTTCCCAGTTGAGGTCCGCCTGCTCTGGCGCGAACAGGTGCAGGTAATACTGCTCCCTCTCCGCGTGCCAGCGCCAGGCGTTGCCGCCAAACTTGGAGCGCCAGTTGTTGGGCAACTGCTCCGGCGAGCCGTCTCGCCAGATGTAGAACTGGCGGTACGGGCTCGCTTTGTTCAGCGACTCGCGGAACCAGGCGTGCTGCGTGGAGGTGTGGTTAAACACCATGTCCAGCACGATGCGAATGCCGCGCGCGTGCGCCTCAGCGACCAGCTCGTCGAAATCATCCAGCGTGCCGTAGGCCGGATCGATGGCGGTGTAGTTCGCCACGTCGTAGCCGTTGTCCACCTGCGGAGAGATATAAAACGGCGTCAGCCAGATAGCGTCAATGCCAAGGGTTTTCAGATAGTCCAGACGCTGCGTCACGCCGTGTAAATCGCCGGTGCCGCTGCCGGTGGTGTCCTGGAAACTCTTTGGGTAAATCTGGTAGATGACGCCGTTCTGCCACCAGTGAGGAAGGGTATTCATAATGCGTTCCTGCAAATGCGAAGGGGCGCAACTGCGCCCCGAAAGATGAAGTTAAACAATCTGCAGCGAGCCCTGACGGAACTTACGCTGGTAAACCACGGTGGTCAGCGCCATTGGGACGATGATGGCGATGGCCATTGCCAGGGCAAACACCTGCCAGTAAGCGGGCTGGATGGAGAGGATGCCCGGCAGGCCGCCGACGCCAATCCCGTTCGCCATCACGCCGTTCAGTCCACACACCAGGCCTGCCAGACCGGAACCGATCATCGCGCAGAGCATCGGGAAGCGGTATTTCAGGTTGATACCGTACATTGCCGGTTCGGTGACGCCGAGGTAGGCGGAGATGGCCGCCGGAACGGAGATCTCGCGTTCGTTGTGCTTGCGGCTGACGATAATGATGCCGGTCACCGCGGACGCCTGAGCAATGTTCGACAGGGCGATAATCGGCCAGACCGGCGTGCCGCCGAGGCTCTGGATCATCTGCATATCAATCGCCAGCGTGGTCTGGTGCACGCCGGTGATCACCAGCGGGGCGTACAGGAAGCCAAACAGCGCGGCGCCAATCGGGGCGAAGCTGCCGGTCATCAGGTGACGCACCGCGAAGGCCACGCCGTCGCCAATCATGCGGCCAAACGGACCGATAAAGGCATGCGCCAGGAACACCGCCAGAATCAGCGAGCACACCGGCACCACCACCAGATAAAGGTAATCCGGCACGATGCGTTTCAGTCGGGTTTCAATAAAGCCCAGCGCCAGGCCCGCCAGCAGGGCCGGAATGACCTGCGCCTGATAGCCCACTTTGGCGATGGTAAACAGGCCAAAGTTCCACACCTCCGGCACCTGTTGACCAAGTAAGTAAGCGTTCATTAACTGCGGAGAGACCAGCGTGACGCCCAGCACGATACCCAGAATCGGGGTACCGCCCATCTTGCGCACCGCGGACCAGCAAATCCCGACCGGCAGATAGAAGAAGATCGCTTCGCCAATCAGCCACAGGAAGTCGTACACGGTTTTCAGCGCCGGGTACATCTGCGCCAGGGTCTTGCCGTCGCTCATCGGCACGTCGCCGATGACGTTACGGAAGCCTAAAATCAGGCCTCCGCTGATCAGCGCCGGCAGCAGCGGGAAGAAGATCTCCGCGAAGTGGGAAATCAGCTGCTCGTGCCACTTCATATTCTGGCGCGCAGCCTTCTTGGCCTGCTCTTTATCCGCCGCGCTGTGCCCGGTGGTCGCCAGCAGAGCCTGATAGTAATCGCCCACTTCAGTACCAATCACCACCTGGAACTGACCGGCGTTGGTGAAGCAGCCTTTTACCATGGAAAGCTCTTCAATCGCCTTCGGGTTCGCTTTGGCCGGATCGTTCAGAACGAAGCGCAGGCGGGTAATGCAATGGCTGACGGTTGCGATGTTTTCGCGGCCGCCGACCAGGACGATCAGCTGATCAATATCTGCTTGTTTGACTTTACTCATCATGAAACCTCATGACAGATGGTGAGGGGGTGTAATGACCTGAGCGCAAGCCTACTCCTTCAGCGTGACGGCGAAAATGGGAACGTTCCCGAAATCGGGCGAAGATCACAATAAACCGATTGGTGGGGGTTATGAAAGGTGGGCAGGAATAACGATCTGACGCGGCTCTGCGCGCCCGTTGATCTGCTCGATCAGCTGCGCGGCGGCCTGTCTGCCGGACTCAGCGTAGCCCGGATCGACGGTGATGATCTCCGGGTGCAAAAACTTCATCAGCGGCGTGCTGCCGACGCTCGCGACCTGCAGACCGTCGATACGCTGCTCCTGCAGATATTTACTCGCGCCCAGCGCCAGCGTATCCGTGGCGCACACCAGCGCGGTGGTCTGCGGCTTCAGGACGCTGGCGACCTGCTCGTAGCCCTGCTTCATGCCCAGCCCCGGCAGGGAGGCCACGGCGGAGAGGTTGTGCTTTTTGCAAAAGGCCAGATAGGCCTCATGGCGTCGCTTGCCGGTGGTAACGTCCGCGTGCGGTACGCCGAGGAAGCTGATGTGGCGATGGCCTTCGTCAAACAGGCGCTGCATCAGGGTGATAATCGCGCCCTCGTCGTCATAGCAGACGGAGGCAAAACCGTGGGCATCGCGCGCCAGCAGCACCAGCGACGGCTGCCAGGGTTTCAGCATCTCGTCTTTGATGCCGGTAAAGCCGAACAGCACCACGCCGTCAATGTTGCGCCGCTGAAGCATCCCCAGATGCTCTTCTACCAGCTGGGGCGAGAACTGGCTCTCCATCATGATCGGGTCATATCCCTGCTCATAGAAGGCGGGCAGCATGGTCTGCACGGCGAGGTTTTCAGACAGAGAATCCAGACGCGAGACAATGATGGCGACCACTTTGTCACTTTGCCCGCGCATGGCGCGTGCGGAGCGGGAAGGGGAAAAGCCGTGCTGATTCATGACCGCCTCAACGCGCTCGCGGGTGCGTTCGCTGACGCCGCTTTCGTTGTTCAGCACGCGTGAGACGGTCGATTTCCCCACGCCGCTTAAACGCGCGATGTCTTTAATCGTAAGGCGGTTCTGCATGCTGTATTCCCTGTAACAACGACAATGTAATGAATTGAGCCTAATGCTATAGCGCGATTTCGCTATGGGCTAAATCTGGTTTACGTTCGGTTTATTTGCAGGGGGGTATAATACCGCCCGAATCATCAAAAAGGGTACGCTTAAATCCTTATACTGCGCGGCAACACCCTACTTTTTACTTACCGGAGGCTTCATGGATCCCGATCCCACACCTCTCCTGAACGGGAGAATGCGTTCTTTCCGGTAAGCCAGCCTGTTGCTGACTCACCGGTGATGTGAGGCAGCAGCGTTCCAAACGTTCCTGCTTGAAAAATTGAGTGCCTCTCAGGTACGGCTTTGCCACGCCTGAAGGAAATGCTGCGTCCGCCTTTGCGGATGCGGAGGAATGACGATGTTTAAAAATATCACCCGGCAGCTGCAGGCCCTGCTGAGCCGCCACCTGCCACACCGTCTTGTTCAGCGCGACCCGCTGCCAAACGCCAAAAACATAGCGGGGGCGGCGATCCCCGAGTCCTTGACCGAACGCTGCCTGAACGTGGCGGCGATGGATGAAAACGAAGTCTGGCGCGCCTTTGGCGGGCACCCGGAAGGGCTGAACGCGGCAGAAGTGGAAAAAATCCGCGCCGTGCATGGCGATAACCTCATTCCGGCGCAGAAGCCGTCTCCGTGGTGGGTGCATCTGTGGCTCTGCTACCGCAACCCGTTCAACCTGCTGCTGACCGTGCTCGGCCTCATCTCCTACGCGACGGAAGATCTGTTTGCCGCAGGGGTGATTGCCCTGATGGTGGGCATCTCCACGCTGCTGAACTTTATTCAGGAGGCCCGCTCCACCAAAGCGGCGGACGCCCTGAAGGCGATGGTCAGCAACACCGCGACCGTCTCGCGCGTGATCAACGATCTCGGCGAAAACGCCTGGGTGGAATTGCCTATCGACCAGCTGGTGCCGGGCGATCTGGTGAAGCTGGCCGCGGGGGACATGATCCCGGCGGATTTACGCATCATTCAGGCGCGCGATCTCTTTGTGGCGCAGGCTTCCCTGACCGGCGAATCCCTGCCCGTTGAAAAGGTGGCGCGCAGCCGCGACCCGCAGCAGATGAACCCGCTCGAGTGCGACACCCTGTGCTTTATGGGCACCACGGTGGTCAGCGGCACCGCGCAGGCGATTGTCACCGCCACCGGGGGCAACACCTGGTTTGGTCAGCTTGCCGGGCGCGTCAGCGAGCAGGAGAGCGAGCCGAATGCCTTCCAGAAAGGGATTGGCCGCGTCAGCATGCTGCTGATCCGCTTTATGATGGTGATGACGCCAATCGTGCTGCTGATCAACGGCTACACCAAAGGCGACTGGTGGGAGGCGGCGCTGTTCGCGCTCTCCGTGGCGGTCGGCTTAACGCCGGAAATGCTGCCGATGATTGTGACCTCTACGCTGGCGCGCGGGGCGGTGAAGCTCTCTAAACAAAAGGTGATCGTCAAACACCTTGATGCCATTCAGAACTTTGGCGCGATGGACATTCTCTGCACCGATAAAACCGGCACTCTGACGCAGGACAAAATCGTGCTGGAGAACCACACCGACATTTCCGGCAAAACCAGCGAGCGCGTGCTGCACAGCGCGTGGCTGAACAGCCATTACCAGACCGGGCTGAAAAACCTGCTCGACGTCGCCGTGCTGGAAGGCGTGGACGAGGAGGCCGCCCGCACGCTCTCCGGCCGCTGGCAGAAGGTGGATGAGATCCCGTTCGACTTCGAGCGCCGCCGGATGTCGGTGGTGGTGAGCGAGCAGCCGAACGTGCATCAGCTGATCTGCAAAGGGGCGCTGCAGGAGATCCTGAACGTGTCGACGCAGGTACGCTATAACGGCGACATCGTGCCGCTGGACGACACCATGCTGCGCCGCATCAAGCGCGTCACCGACAACCTCAACCGTCAGGGGCTGCGCGTGGTGGCGGTGGCGAGCAAGTTCCTGCCCGCGCGTGAGGGGGATTACCAGCGTATTGACGAATCCGATCTGATCCTCGAGGGCTACATCGCCTTCCTCGATCCGCCGAAAGAGACCACCGCCCCGGCGCTGAAGGCGCTGAAGGCGAGCGGCATTACCGTCAAAATTCTCACCGGCGACAGCGAGCTGGTGGCGGCCAAAGTGTGCCACGAGGTGGGGCTGGACGCGGGCGACGTGGTGGTGGGGAGCGATATTGAACATCTCTCCGATGACGAGCTGGCGAAGCTGGCCCAGCGCACCACGCTGTTTGCCCGCCTGACGCCGATGCACAAAGAGCGCATCGTCACCCTGCTTAAGCGAGAAGGGCACGTGGTGGGCTTCATGGGCGACGGCATCAACGACGCGCCCGCCCTGCGTGCGGCGGATATCGGTATCTCGGTAGACGGGGCGGTCGATATTGCCCGCGAAGCGGCGGATATCATTCTGCTGGAAAAGAGCCTGATGGTGCTGGAGGAGGGCGTGATCGAAGGGCGCCGTACCTTTGCCAATATGCTCAAGTACATCAAGATGACCGCCAGCTCCAACTTCGGTAACGTCTTCAGCGTGCTGGTGGCGAGCGCGTTTCTGCCGTTCCTGCCGATGCTGCCGCTGCACCTGCTGATCCAGAACCTGATGTATGACGTGTCTCAGGTGGCGATCCCGTTTGATAACGTGGACGACGAGCAGATCCAGAAGCCGCAGCACTGGAACCCGGCAGATCTTGGGCGCTTTATGCTGTTCTTTGGCCCGATCAGCTCCATCTTCGACATCCTGACCTTCTGCCTGATGTGGTTTGTGTTCCACGCCAACACCCCGGAACACCAGACGCTGTTCCAGTCCGGCTGGTTCGTGGTCGGGCTGCTGTCGCAGACGCTGATTGTGCACATGATCCGCACCCGCCGCATTCCGTTCATCCAGAGCCGCGCCGCGTGGCCGCTGATTGTGATGACGGGGATTGTGATGGCGCTCGGCATCGCGCTGCCGTTCTCACCGCTGGCGAGCTACCTGCAGCTGCAGGCGCTGCCGCTGAGCTACTTCCCGTGGCTGGTGGCGATCCTCGCCGGTTATATGGTGCTGACCCAGATGGTGAAAGGGTTCTATGCGCGTCGGTATGGCTGGCAGTAACGGCAAGCCCGGTGGCGCTGCGCTTACCGGGCCTACGATCCGAACGTAGGCCGGGTAAGGCGAAGCCGCCACCCGGCAATAGCTTTCCTCCCAAATTCAACAACCTGTGATCTCCGTCGGCGCATTCGCTTGACGACAAATTGAGCGCATGTTAACAGAATGTTTTGCCTTTATTTGGCCCGTCAGATAAGGAACATTCATGTTACGGTACAGTCTCTTAACCGCCGGGCTGATGCTCGGCGCCTCTGCCTTTGCCGCCCCGGCAGGGGATCTCCCCTTAATGCCCTGGCCTGCGAAGGTCGAACGCCCGACGACCCAGGGCGCACTGGTGCTCAGCAACAACGTTTCTGTAAGCGTCAGCGGGGACGATCTCGGTGACGCCGTCAACCGACTGCGCCAGCGCATCGCCCTGCAAACCGGCTGGACGCTGCAGCCTCAGGCTGAAAAGCCAGACAAACCAACTATCCGCATCGCCATCGCTAAAAAGGTGAAGCCGCAGCCGCTGCCGGACAGCGATGAAAGCTATAAGCTCACGGTGGACGCCAACGGCGTGAACATCTCCGCCAACACCCGCTTCGGTGCCTTGCGCGCCATGGAAACCCTGCTCCAGCTGATGCAGAACGGGGCGGAAAATACCTCGATCCCGTGGGTGACCATTGAAGATTCACCGCGCTTCCCGTGGCGCGGGCTGCTGCTCGATTCGGCACGCCACTTTCTCCCGCTGCCGGATATTAAACGTCAGATCGAAGGCATGGCCGCGGCGAAGCTCAACGTGCTGCACTGGCATTTGACCGACGACCAGGGCTGGCGCTTCAGCTCGAAGCGTTATCCAAAATTAACCCAGCTTGCCAGCGACGGGCTGTTCTACACGCCTGAGCAGATGCGCGAGGTGGTGCGTTACGCCGCCGAGCGCGGCATTCGCGTGGTGCCGGAGATCGACATGCCGGGCCACGCCTCGGCGATTGCCGTGGCCTACCCGGAGCTAATGAGCGCGCCGGGGCCGTACGCCATGGAACGCCACTGGGGCGTGCTGAAGCCGGTGCTGGATCCGACAAAAGACGCAACTTACGCTTTTGCCGACGCGATGGTCAGCGAACTGGCGGCGATCTTCCCCGATCCGTATCTGCACATCGGCGGTGACGAGGTGGACGACAGCCAGTGGAAAGCGAATCCGGCCATCCAGCAGTTTATGCGCGACAACAGGCTGGCGGACAGCCACGCGCTGCAGGCGTACTTCAACCGCAGGCTGGAAACGATCCTTGAGAAGCATCACCGCCAGATGGTCGGCTGGGATGAGATCTACCATCCTGACCTGCCGAAAAGCATTCTGATCCAGTCCTGGCAGGGCCAGGACGCGCTGGGGCAGGTGGCGCAGAGCGGCTACAAGGGCATTCTGTCGACCGGCTTTTATCTCGACCAGCCCCAGTCCACCGCCTATCACTACCGCAACGAGATCGTCCCGCAGGGGTTAAACGGCGTGGACGTGATAGCGGACACCGACAGCGCCCAGAGCTGGGCCTTCTCCATGCCGCGCCTGAAGGGCAAGCCGGTGGAGGGGAGCTTCACGCTGGTGAAAGGGGATGCCGGCTGGCGCGGGTTTATTGATTTTGCCGGGAAATCACGCCGCGCGGTGCAGGATATTGAATGGCGGGATGACAATCAGGTGACCTTCACGGTCGATACCTGGATGGGCGAAACGCGCCCGGTCGTCACCGTCGATAACGACAAACTCTCCGGTTATTTCCTCGTCGGGAATACGCGCTACCCGATTAGCGGCACGCGTCTGGACGACGTGCCGAAAGGCGTTCCGCCCGTCGTGCCGGACGTGGCGAACCAATCCAACCTGCTCGGCGGCGAAGCGGCGCTGTGGGCGGAAAACGTGGTGGCGCCGGTGCTGGATATTCGCCTGTGGCCACGTACGTTTGCGGTGGCGGAGCGGCTCTGGTCCGCGCAGGACGTCAACGACGTCGACAACATGTACACCCGCCTGCAGGCGATGGACAGCTGGTCGACGGTGTCGGTCGGGCTGCAGCAGCATACCCAGCAGCAGGTGCAGTTCACGCGCCTCGCCGGTAATGCCGACACGCTGCCGCTGCAGGTCCTCGCGCAGGCGATTGAACCGGCTCAGTATTACACCCGCCAGCACCTGAAGTTCCAGGCAGGAAACTACCATCAGTTCGAGCCGCTCAACCGCTTTGCGGATGCGCTGAACGCCGAAAGCACCACCGTGCGCCAGATGCACAAGTGGGCGGACCGTCTGGTGAGCGATGCGGAAGACACGGAAAGCGCCGACGCCCTGCGCCACGTCTTTAACCGCTGGCAGAGCAACACCAGCGACGCGCTGGCCTTAAGCGAAAACAGCTATCAGCTGAAGGCGATGAAGCCGGTGATTCAGGAGGTGGATAAGCTGGCGTCGATTGGCCTGCGGCTCACCGACCTGGTGGCGCGTCAGGGCACGCTGGATGACAAAGAGATCGCCTCGATTCAGAGCGAGCTGGATAACGCGGCGAAGGTGCAGGACGAAGTGGTGATTGCGGCGGTGTACCCGCTGGAGACGCTGCTGCGCGCCACGCGGAATCAGTAGCAAGCAACAAAAAAGGCAGCCTGGGCTGCCTTTTTTCATCGCCAAAGCGAATTAGCGACGAACGGCAATCGCTTCGATTTCAATTTTCACGTCTTTTGGCAGACGCGCCACTTCCACGCAGGAGCGCGCCGGGAAGGTGGCGTTATGCTCGGTGAAGAACGCTTCGTAGGTGGCGTTAACGGTCGCGAAATCGTTCAGATCCTTCACGAACACGGTGGTTTTCACGATATCACCCACTTTCAGGCCGGCAGATTCCACGATAGCCTGCACGTTTTCCAGCGACTGACGCGCCTGCGCCGCGACATCTTCCGGCACCGCGCCGGTTTTTGGGTTTACGGGGATCTGACCTGAAGTGATGATCATGCTGCCCAGATCAACGCCCTGAACGTAAGGGCCGATAGCGGCTGGTGCATTTTCCGTCGCGAGTACTTTGCTCATGTTTTCTCCAGAATTACAGCGTTAAGAATGTTCCCGGCCATTATAACAGCCGGGATTTCATTACCAACCTCAATTAGTTGGCCAGCACCACATAATGAGAAAACTCTTTTTCGCAGTATTTGCATTTGAGCGCGATGTCATTCGCGCGCTTTTTCACTGCGAAACTGGAGGAAACCGGCTCAGCATGACTGATGCAGTTGCTGTTCGGGCAGACCAGCACGCTTTCGATACGTTCTGGCAGGCTCGGGCGGGATTTGCCGACCACTTCGTACTCGTCGATGCGGTTGACGGTGGCGTCCGGCGCGTACAGCGACAGCTGGTTAACCTGCTCGTCGGTCAGGAAGGTGTTCTCGATTTTGATCAGGTCTTTGCGGCCCATCTCGCCCGACGGCAGGTTCAGGCCGATGGTGATGCGCTGGTCAGTTTCGGTCAGTTTGAACAGCGTCAGCAGCTTAAAGCCCACCTGCGCAGGGATATGGTCAATCACGGTGCCACGCTTGATGGCTTCAACCTGGAGTTTGTTATCGTGTGTCATGGTCGTCTCCCCTTACAGAGCTAATTCGCGATTCAGAACCAGTGCCAGTAACGCCTGGCGAGCGAAGATGCCGTTCCCGGCCTGCTGGAAGTACCAGGCGTGCGGCGTTTTATCCACGTCTGTGGTGATTTCATCGATGCGCGGCAGCGGATGCAGGACCTTCATGTTGTCGCGCGCGCCTTCCAGGTCGCTGGCGCGCAGCACGAACTGCGCCTTCACGTTGGCGTATTCGGACGGGTCCAGACGCTCTTTCTGCACGCGGGTCATGTACAGAATATCCACGTGGTTCATCACCTCTTCGATGCTGGCATGCAGGCTCCACGCAATGCCTTTCTCGTCCAGCATGTCGAGAATGTACTGCGGCATCGCCAGCGCCTCCGGGGCAATGAAGTAGAAGCGGTTGCCGTTAAATTTCGCCAGCGCCTGGGTCAGGGAGTGGACGGTGCGGCCATACTTCAGGTCGCCAACCATGGCGATGTTCAGGTTCTCGAGCTTGCCCTGGGTCTCCTGAATGGTGAACAGATCCAGCAGCGTCTGCGTTGGGTGCTGGTTGGCACCGTCACCGGCGTTCAGCACCGGAATGCCGCCGGAAAACTCGGTTGCCAGGCGCGCCGCGCCCTCCTGCGGGTGACGCATCACAATCGCGTCGACGTAGGTGCTAATCACTGAAATGGTATCCGCCAGGGTCTCGCCTTTTTTACCCAGCGACGTGTTGCTGCTGTCAGAGAAGCCCACCACGCTCGCGCCCAGGCGGTGCATGGAGGTCTCAAAGGAGAGGCGGGTGCGGGTCGAGGCTTCAAAGAAGCAGCTCGCAATCACCTTGTGCTTCAGCAGCTCCGGTTGCGGATTGGCCTTCAGTTTTGCCGCGGTTTCCAGAACCAGTTCCAGCTCTTCGCGGCTGAGGTCGTTTATGGAAATGATGTGTTTTTGATAAAGCGGATTCATGTTTATCTCCTGACGCCGGGCAAAAAAAAGCCCCTCAAATGAGGGGCTCTGGGAATAGGTTTAGCAACGGGAAGAAAAACGGCAGGCCAGCGTCTGATTTCAGACGCTGTAAGACGTTATGTCGTACACGCTTGACCATGCTTCCTCCCGGCAAATTGTCGGGCATTATACGCAGCTCGCTTTTCTGATCAAGCGATTTAATGCACGCTTTACTCAATGCAAACGGTTCTTTGTGAATATTAATGCGTTCTGAGTAAATAATTAATTTGCTTATGCACCAGCGCGGTGCGCTTTACCACCCGGGGGGCGACCCAGACAATACTGCTGCCGGCCACCACGCCTAAAATTTCCGGAAGCTGGTGATAATCCAGAATACGCGCCACCGCGCGGCCATATCCGGCGACGGTATGGACAAGGATAAACTCGCTATTATGCTCAACGCTGACCACCATTTCCGAAACGGTACGCGCGGCGTCGGGGGCAGGGCGCAGCTGAGGATTCAACGAATAAATCTTTAGCCCTTTGGCATTTCGAATTTTTATGACTCCGAGCAACTTCAGCAATCGCGAAACGGTCGACTGGCTGATGCTGTCAAACCCTCTCTCCTGCAGGTCGCGGCGAATCTCTTCCTGCGAAAGGTAACTCTTTTCGGCGATCAAACGCTGGCACACCGTGAGCTGCAGCTGTTCTTTGGGAGAGTACTCTTCGTAATCCATCATGTTTCCCATATCAGTTCCCGAAATAACCGGTGACACCGCACCGATCCGTAGGCCGGATAAGCGCAGCGCCATCCGGCAAATTACAACAACGCCCCCAGACTTAACGCCACCATAATCACCACCGTCAGGATCGCCAGCAGCGGCGCCACCCATTTCAGGTAGCGCACGTAAGGTACCCGGGCGATAGCCAGCCCGCCCATAACCACCGCAGAGGTCGGCGTGACGAGGTTAACGATGCCGGAGGCCGACTGGTAAGCCGTAACCACCAGGTCGCGGTTGACGTTAGCGAAATCAGCAAGCGGCGCCATGATCGGCATCGTCAGAACGGCCAGGCCGGATGAAGAAGGCACAAGAAACGACAGCACGACTTCCAGCCAGTACATCACGTTGATAAACGCTACCGTGGACAACCCGCTGACCAGCCCTTCCGCGCTGTGCAAAATGGTGTGGGTAATCATGCCCTTATCCATGATGACTACGATACCGCGCGCGATGCCGATAATCAGCGCGACGCCCAGCAAATCTCGCGCGCCGTTGATAAACGTCGACGTCAGCTCCTCTTCGCTCATGCGGGCAATCAGGCCGACGATGATCGCGCTGGCGAGAAATACCGCTGAAATCTCCGCCATCCACCAGCCCAGCACCGCCACGCCGTAAATCATCACCGCGAAAGCCAGAGCGAAAATCACCAGGATGATTTTGCGCACCGGGGTGAATTCCAGGGACTGTTCGCCCTTGTTGCCGAGGAAATGGGCGAGGTTCTCCTCCTGCTTGTCTGCAACGATGGACTGCGAGGGATCCTTGCGCACCTTGCGGGCGTAGCGCATCACCCACGCCACGCAGATGATCCAGCCGATGACCAGCAGCGCCACGCGCAGGGCGATGCCGTTGGTGAAGGGGATCCCGGCGGCGTTGGCGGCGATCACCGTGGCAAACGGGTTAATGGTGGAGCCGAGGGTGCCGATCCCCGCCCCGAGCAGCACGGTAGAGGCGGCGACAACCGGATCGAACCGCGCGGCCAGCATCACCGGCACCAGTAAGGTATAGAAGGGCAGTGACTCTTCGGCCATACCGTAAATCGTGCCGCCTGCGGCAAACAGCGCCATCAGGATCGGGATCATCCACTCCTCGCGTCCGCGCAGTCGGGTGGTCACACGCTCGATCCCGGCGTCAATCGCCCCGGTTTTGGTGACGATCCCGAGGAATCCCCCGATGATCAGAATAAACAGCGCCACGTCGATCGCCCCGGCCTGGCCGGATTCCGGATCGTACAGCCCGGCAATCGGCGCCATCAGCACCGAAACCAGCCCCTGCGGATGCGCCGCGACGTGCGCGTAGGTGCCTGCAACGGGGACGTCTTTGCCGAGCGCCTCGTTCATTGCCATATGGTACTGCCCGGCCGGGACAATCCACGTCAGCACGGCCACGACGGCAATCAGAAAAAAGAGAATGGTGTAAGCGGAGGGAAACTTGAACTTGCCCATGATGTTCTCCTGAAACCCGGCGCACCCCGCGGCGCGCCGGGCGGTGATTAGTCGCCGAGTGTCGCCACCATGACCGCTTTAATGGTGTGCATGCGGTTCTCTGCCTCGTCGAAGACGATGGAGTTCGGTGATTCGAAGACCTCTTCCGTCACCTCCAGTCCCTTCAGCCCGTACGCCATCTCGATCTCGCGGCCCACTTTGGTGTGCTCGTTGTGGAACGCCGGCAGGCAGTGCATGAACTTGACGTTCGGGTTGCCGGTTGCCTTCATCACCTGGGCGTTAATCTGATACGGCTTCATCAGGCTGACGCGCTCGGCCCAGGCTTCCTTCGGCTCGCCCATGGAGACCCACACGTCGGTGTAGAGGAAATCGGTCCCCTGCACGCCTTCTTCCACGTCGTCGGTGAGGGTGATGCGCGCGCCCGTCTCTTTCGCAATGGCGCGGCACTGCTCAACCAGGCCTGCCTCCGGCCAGAAGGATTTCGGCGCAACGAGGCGGATATCCATCCCCATCTTGGCCGCACCGACCATCAGGGAGTTGCCCATGTTGTTTCGCGCGTCGCCGAGATAGGCAAAGCTCAGCTCCGGCAGGGTTTTGCCCGGGGAGTGCTCCAGCATGGTCATCAGGTCGGCGAGAATTTGGGTCGGGTGGAACTCGTCGGTCAGGCCGTTCCATACCGGCACGCCCGCGTACTCGCCCAGCTCTTCGACGATGGCCTGGCCGTAGCCGCGGTATTCGATGCCGTCGTACATGCGGCCCAGCACGCGGGCGGTGTCTTTCATCGACTCTTTATGGCCAATCTGCGAGCCGCTTGGGCCGAGATAGGTGACCTGCGCGCCCTGGTCGAACGCGCCCACTTCGAAGGCGCAGCGGGTGCGGGTGGAGGTTTTTTCAAAGATCAGGGCGATGTTTTTCCCGACCAGGGTTTGCTTCTCGCGCCCGGCTTTTTTGGCGGCCTTGAGCTCGATGGCGAGGTCGATCAGGTACTGGATCTCCGCCGGGGTGTAGTCCAGCAGTTTCAGGAAGTTGCGGTTTTTCAGGTTGATGGTCATGGGTAAATCCTTTTTAAAATGAGTGTTCAGTTACGAATCAACGTGCCTTTCTCGCCCGCGAGGATCTCCGCGCCGTCGGCCAGCGCGCCGATCCCGGCTATCCCGTTGCAGGCTTCAACGAACTCGCGGCAGGCGGCCACCTTCGGCCCCATCGAGCCGGCGTCGAACTGCATGCCCCTGAGCAGCTCCGGCGTCACCTGCGCCAGCGGACGCTGGGTTGGTTTGCCCCAGTCGAGGTACACCGCGTCGGCATCGGTCAGGATCAGCAGGGCATCGGCTTCGATCTGGCGCGCCAGCAGGGCGGCGGAGAGGTCTTTATCGATTACCGCCTCGATCCCGCGATAGCCTTTGGCCTGTTCCACCACCGGCACCCCGCCGCCGCCGTTGCAGATCACCAGGTGGTCGCGCTGGATCAGCGCCGTGATGGCGTCGCTCTCAACGATGCGCTTCGGCTGCGGAGAGGGCACCACGCGGCGGACGTAGCTGCCGTCGGCCTTAAACACCCAGCCTTTCTCCGCGGCCAGCGTTTTTGCCTGGGCTTCGCTGTAGACCGGGCCGATGTATTTGGTCGGGTTACTGAAGGCCGGGTCGGCGGCGTCCACTTCTACCTGGGTGAGCAGAACGCTCACCTCCCGCTGCGGCAGGCTGTTTTTCAGCGCCTGCTGGAGCATGTAGCCGATCATTCCCTGGCTTTCGGCGCCAAGAACGTCCAGCGGGTAGGGCGTGACTTTGTCGTAGGCGCTGTTCTGCAGCGCCAGCAGCCCGACCTGCGGCCCGTTGCCGTGTACCAGCACCACGCGCCACTGCGCCGTCAGCCCGGCGATGGTGCGGGCGGCCTGCTCGATGTTCTGGCGCTGGATCTCCGCTTCCAGCGGCTCGCCGCGCTTGAGCAGCGCGTTGCCGCCCAGGGCCACAACCAGAGTGGGTTTTCGTTCCATGATGGCTCCTTTAAATTCCGTCGCGTTCCAGCGGGCAGCTCATGCAGCGCGCGCCGCCGCGGCCGCGTCCGAGTTCGTCGCCCGGGATAGGCAGCACGGTGATACCCGCTTTGTCGTATTTCTCGTTGGTCCAGACGTTGCGCTCGTAGCCGATCACCACGCCCGGGCGAATGGTGAGCACGTTGTTGGCGTCGTTCCACTGCTCGCGTTCGGCCTCAAAGGCGTCGCCGCCGGTGGTGATCAGACGTACCTGGTTAATGCCGAGCGCCTTCTCAATGGCGTGCAGCAGGTCGGTTTCCTGGGTGCGCAGCAGGCCGCCGCGGCCGTCCGGGGTGAGCGTCCAGCACTGGGCGTCTTTACGCACCACTTCCGGGTAGACGGAGAAAGTGTCCACGTCGATGTGGGTCATGACGGTGTCGAGGTGCATGCAGGAGCGGTGTTTTGGCAGCTCAACGGCGATCACGCGCTCGGCCTGGCGGTGTTTGAACAGGCTGTTGGCGAGGAACTCCACGCCCTGCGGCGTCGTGCGCTCGGACATGCCGATCAATACCGCACCGCGGCCAATGACTAATACGTCGCCGCCTTCTAAAGTGGCGTGGTCGTAATTAATATTCTCGTCGCCGAAATACTTAATAAAATCGCCGTCGGCGAACGCCGGGTGCCAGCGATATATTGCCCGCAGGTTATTGGTTTCACGCTGACGCGCCGGTTTGGCCATTGGGTTAATAGAGACGCCGTTATAGATCCAGCAGGAGGTATCGCGGGTAAATAAATGGTTCGGCAGTGGCTTCATAATAAAATCATTCGCCGTGTGGGTATCCACCACCATATTTTTAATGGCTGCCGGAATTTCACCGTAGGTTAATCCGCCGCTTAATCTGCGCGCCAGTTCCCGGTGCGGCATATCCGCCAGCCAGCCGCGTACGTCGCCAGCAAAGGTTGGGCCGAGGCGGTAATCAGAGATTTGCGTCTCCAGCAGCCAGGCTTTCGCCTCAGCGATATCAAGGGTTTGTGTCAGCAGGTCGGTCAGCAGCAGGACTTCCACCCCCTGCTCGCGCAGCGTGTTGGCGAAGATGTCATGCTCCTCACCCGCCCGCTCAACCGAGAGCACGTCATCGAAAAGCAGCTCCTGACAGTTTGATGGCGTTAAGCGTTTCAGACTTAAATTTGGGCGGTGCAGCATAACGCTACGTAATTGACCAATTTCAGAACCGACGTAATGCTTTTCCATAATTATTCCTTTAACTGTTTTTCAGAATAAAAAGGGCATGCGCCATGTCATGTATTTAATTGCATGGCGGCTAAGCTCAATTGATTTCGTGGTTCATACTAGGCAGTTAAATAATCCGTATTGTGATGTTGCTCACGCGAAAATGGATATTATGCGGTTTGTTTTCATTAGGGAAGGTGCGAATAAGCGGGGAAATTCTTCTCGGCTGACTCAGTCATTTCATTTCTTCATGTTTGAGCCGATTTTTTCTCCCGTAAATGCCTTGAATCAGCCTATTTAGAC
>NZ_VDAS01000044.1:0-18239 GCF_019584165.1 Enterobacter sp. EC_64 | reverse complement strand
ACTGCTGAATTCACTGTCGGCGAAGGTAAGTTGATGACTCATGATGAACCCTGTTCCATGGCTCCAGATGACAAACATGATCTCATATCAGGGACTTGTTCGCACCTTCCCTAGGTTGGTTTACACTACCTGCCACCCAGTAACTGCTATCTATACAATTGAGCCCAATATCATTGCAGGTAATATGGTCTATCTGCATTAGCTCCTGAATACGTTGCAGGGCCTGTGCAAACTCATGGGGATTATCAGATTTTGACAGCGCCAAGAGTTTCTTTAATCTCTCCAGAATATTTTCTTTATCAGCCATGATTAGTCTCCCCTTAAGCAGTTGAAGGTAATGCGCCATTCAGCAGTCGGTGCAGGAAGAGAAGAAATAACGCAGCGCAAGTACTACGGTCACCTAACCAGTACCCCACAGTTCTTTTCGCACCGAATATCAAGCCAATTGCTGGTAAATTTCCTTATACTTGTCAACCATCACATCCGAGGTAAACAGAGTCTTGAAGCGATGTCTAGCATTTATCCCGCACTCTGCCGCAAACAGTGGCTCGAACCACAGTCGGTCCATCGCCCGGCGCAGCGCCAGTGGATCCGACGGCGGAACTACTAATCCGGTATGTTCGTCAATATTGATATAGGTCGTTCCTGTTCCGATTTCGCTGGAAATCAGCGGTTTTCCGCACATCGCGCCCTCTAATAGGGAAATGCCGAACGCTTCGGAACGCAGGTGGGAAGGAAACACGATGCCGTAGCAATCCTGCAGCAGTGCCACCTTATCCACATCAGGCAGTGCGCCTAGAAACTGTATATTGGTCAGCGCCAGTCGTTCCGCCTGCTGCTTCAACTCTTGCTCTATCGACCCCGCCCCGATGATTACCACCCGGTAGGGCGCATCCTTAATTGCATCTAGCAGGATATGCAACCCCTTGTAATAACGCAGAGTGCCGATGAATAGAAAATAGGGTTGGGAGATCTTGCTGCGCCAGTAGGCGATCTTCTGTCCATCGGGCACGGGATAAGTTTTCTCATCCAGTCCGATCGGAATCACGTTGACCTTATCTTTATAGCGCCCCAGTACCTCGCTGGTTTCCACATAGTTAGGCGAGGTCGCGATAATCCGGTCAACGCCATTGAGAAAGCGGTACATCAGCGGCTTATAGAAAGGCAGGAGGCGTTTCTGGCGGATAATATCCGAATGATAACTGACTACCTTCGGCTTCTTTACCCGAGTTAACAGGTCCACCATATCCATATATGGCCAAGGGAAATGGAAGTGGATCACGTCAGCCTGCCGACTGAGTTCGGCAAATTGTTTAATTGCACTAACGGAAAATGGGCTGGAGGCAAATGAAATATCCTGCTTTGCCTTATAGGCATTGTGGTGAGCAATGGTGCTTTCACCAGCGTGAGGGCTAACGGAAAGCACACTGGCCGAAATACCTTTTTTCAGTCCGCTTTCCACTAACTGAAAAATAACTTGCTCAATACCACCGTAAGAATCCGGATAATAGGTCTTATAGAAATGCAGAACTTTTAGCATGTTGTTATTGAACCTGTCGGTACGCATGAATAGTTTCTCGGGCGCAACGTTGCCACGAAAAGGTTTGCGCACGGGCGATTCCTTTGGCCCTCGCTTGCCTACGCCACGCGTCATCCTCAATGCTTCGTTGAATAATTTCTGTCAGTGTTTCTGTATCCTCCGGAGCACACATCAAAGCACAGTCACCGACGACCTCAGGTAATGAGGCCGCATCAGAACACACCACCGGCGTGCCCGATGCCATGGCTTCCAATACTGGCAATCCAAATCCTTCATACAGCGAGGGAAACAGAAAGCTTTTGGCACCTGCAAACAGATAAGGGAGATCCGCTGATGGCATATAACCAAGATAGCGTAGCCAACCCTGACGCTCTGCGACCCCAAAGCGTTGATGAATGCCTTCACTCACCCAGCCCTGATAGCCGCTGACAATCAAAGGGTAGGACTGGCGAAGTCGGATGGGCAAACGTTCGTAGGCATCCAGAAGGGTGACGATATTTTTTCGTGGCTCGATTGACCCTGTAAACAGACAGTAGCCGCCGGGGGTCAACCGCCAGCGTTCAAGCCTGCTGCGCATTTCGCTCTCAGTACGGGGGGAAAAATCACCACTGCTGGCAAGGTGGGAGGTGAAAATCCTCGTCAACGGCAGATTAAAATAGGTAGCCAACTCCTGACGAGCAAACTCAGTGACGGTGATAAATACGCTGGCTCGTTTGATGGCTAACAACAATTCCTTTTGCATGAAGCGCACCCGCTCCGGTGGATGACACTGCGGCCAAGTAAATATCGACAGATCGTGAAACGTCGTCACACAGCGTTCAACCTGCGGGGGTAAATAAAAATTGGGGCTGTGATAAATCGCATCGCAGTGAGGTTTCAGAGCCATGGTTTTCAGCCACGGCGCAGTCAAGCGATACACCTCTGTCGCCGAGCGACTTTTTTGTACCATCCTCCGTAGTCCCTGAGAGGCGTTGGTCGATTCTGACATGGTGGGGATCTCACGGCTGATTCTTCTGCCGTTCAGAAATAACAACTGGTCAATTTCATCCTGCTGCTGTAAACAGTGCGCCAGCTCGTAGGCGTAACGTCCTATTCCTGTCAGAGGATATTTGATCGGATCGGTACCAAAAATAACTTTCATAAATTTGCTTTCTATTATTCGCGCTGTATCGCTTTTCCCGCACTGTAACATTGATTATTCGTACGTGTGCGGGACTGTGGCTGCAACTGGTAACTCCGTTAGTACCATCCACTGACCTGGGTATCGGGCTTCAGCAATGCGAATACCAGCCGCAACTATCGGTAAGTCAGCCCATAATGCATCAGCTGACTGTTGAATCACATCTATCAGCTGTCGCCAAGACTCTTAGCGGCTCACGCTTCGGCAGACGGCGACAAATTCGTTTTCCACCGCTTCCCAGCTAAACCGTTGCGCTGTTTCGAAACCGTTCTTCCCCAAACGCTCGCGCAATTCCGATTCATTCAGGATACGGGTCAGCGCCGCTGGTAGCTCCCGTGCGTCGACCAGCAGAGCATTCTGCTCGTCGACCGCCATATCGTGAAAAGCGACGCAGTGTTTGTTGGCAATCACCGGTTTTTTCGCCAGCCAGGCTTCCAGCAACACGATACCGAAGCTTTCACTAGAGCTCATGTTCACCAGAGCCTGGCAGGACATCAGTGCGCCACGTACAACCTCACGTGGTTGGCGTTCCAGATAAGACACGCAGGGAGAATCAACAGTTGCTCCGTCATCGTCTGGCCCGATCATTACCAAGCGGATTTTATTGCCTGCCCGGTTCAAATCTTCCACGGCCTTGATGATGGCGTGATACCCTTTGGCGCCGGACTTACGCCCCAGAGTCAGAACGAACGCCTCATCACGGCCATAGATCTGGCTAAACGCCTGACGGTCGCTCTCCATGAACTCTTCTTCCACGTCAGCCCCGGCTGGCAGATAGACTACTTGGCATCCCTTGCGGGCATAAAATTCGCTGGCCGCCTTGGGCACTGTCAGTACCTTGGTCGCTTTTCTGGCGGTGTCTAGTAGATCTGGGAAGTGATAGTAGTCGTCATCAAGATGCGCATGCGGTATCAGCAATGACGGCACGTTATGGCGATGCGCCGCGTCAATAACCAAGGAGGCTGGTTTGAATACACTGTTATGTGTGATAACCAAATCATATTTGGCGATGTTAACGTTGATGAATCTTTCCATCGCGGCGGAATGTGGCCCGCGGATGTCGGTCAAGTTAAGGTGCAGCGAGAAGCGCGTTTGCTCGGCCGCGTTCGACAAGATATCGAAAACACCCTCTGCGGGCAGCTGTCGGGCATCAGCTAGCATGGGGTGTGTCAGATCTTGCATCTCGTTGTCAATGCGCAGTTCGTGCAGAATGAAACCCAATGGTCGGGGATCCGCCCCGTGTCCAGCCGACGCAGAAGTATAAATCTCCAGCATCCCGGCATCGATTGCCGCATTAAGGGTAAAGTTTCCGCTCACTTCCTGACTGAGGTAAAGTCCTCCCGTCGCGGCTTGTAGGGTAATCTGCGACGTCTCTGGGACATAGCCCGTCAGGGTCACGGTCGCAGCGTTGGCCAGATTAATACCGGCCGCAGCATAGCCCCAGCGGTAGCACTGCGCAGTATCACCTTCAGGATGTGCCCAGCCCCAAGCCAACCCCGTCGGCAACGGAGCGAGCAACTGCGCCACTACCGCTTTTTCAAACGCGGGTTGAACCTGCCAAACCAGACGCATCGCCGCTGATGAAACCACACCTGGGTCGTTCTCTACCGAGAACCCTCCGAAGCGCAGATTACGCATCTCAATCGGTGCACTCAGCGTTTCATCAAACTCATACTGTTCTGCAAATCTGGCTCGGTTGCTCAGACGGCTTACATTAGTGGTGATAACATCGATGGCAAACTCGTCAGTGGCGCCCAGAGCCTGTAGGAAACGTTTTATGTGCGACTCGGCTCCACCCAGTTCAGGATGAGTGTAGCGGTAAGTGGCAAAGAGTACTCTCCGCTTTGGCTTCTCCAGTTCTTCCAACAGGCTAACAAATTTTTTGCCAATTCCAGCCATGGAAAGCTCGGCATAGAATATTTCTTGCCGCTCTCGGCGCATCTCGTCCGAGAACTTTTCATCCAGCGGTGACAGCGCCCGAACTGCGTCGGCAAAGCTGTCCAGCTCCGTCAGGTCTGTGTGTCGTCTGATCTCGTCGGGATAGCCGCGTAGACCGAACGTCGTACTAACCACAAATAGACCATTGGCAAAAAAGTCAGCCAGTTTGATGTTTGAACCGCTGCCGGAAACCACCGGATTTACGGCAAACATGCAGCGTTGCAGAATGGCACACTTAGTTTCCTCATCGACCTTACCCCACAACACCACGTTCTTCGAGGAGGCTACACTGATAGATTCACAGACCGAACCCACGATGTTAAATTGTACCTCAGGGCACTTAGGCGCGACCTCTTTCAGAAGGTAGTTAACTGCATCAACGTTCGGCATATGTGCCGAGCCGAGGAAAACTGCCGAGTGCTTCTCTACCTTTTGCTCCACGAGCCGTTTGACCTCATCGCTGATCGCTACCGGTGGCTCGGAGCCGTTACGCACCACCATCATCGGGCCAGCCGTATTTTTCCCTTCCAGCAGGCTGTAGGCATCATCGTCGGACACTGCAATAGTGAAGGCCGACTTTTCAACGGCGTTTTTCTCCAGTGTCACAACCAAATCCAGCAAATATGCCTTTTGCGGATGCCATTCCAGCAATTCCGTTTTCAGCTTGGTTTCATCATTATGAGAAGAATAAACAAAGCGATCGTGATAAGAGAGCGGCAGTGGTGCCATATAAGGATGTTCGACGACGATAAATCTAGCTGACTGCTTGAGAATATTATAGATATTGACCAGCATCGCGTTGCGCATGCAGTAATGGCTGGCAATAATATCGTCACAGGAGATGTGGAACTGAGCGTTCAGCTCAGCTACCTCTTGAACGTGCTCTGCGGATTTAGGAACGCTGATTACATGGGTCAGATCGTTATATTTTTGCGTCGTTAGCTGGCCGTCACTGGAAAAACACACGAAGACAACCGGCGAGATTGCGTTGACCGCATGATACAAGCCACGGGTACGAGTAGCGCCCCCGCCAACGGTAGTAAAGGAATTGTAGTCATTCAGCGCTAGGGTGAACGGCCGTTCTTCCTTGCTCAACTGGTCAAAAACCGGCAACAGCCTATTGATTATCGCGCCCCAGGTATAATTTTCACACGCCAAGCGCAACCCAGCATGCCCGATATCAAAGGTCTTCTCAATATTCTCAGCCTCCAGATGTCGCTGTACCAGCGCGGGGAAATCCCCCAGTTCTCCCTCGATAAAATGAATTCCGGCCACAACCTCGAACCCTCTCATGCCAAAGGGAGTCGAAAGTATCGGTAAGGCGTAAGAGAAATAGTCTAACACCTTGATATTGGAGCCGCTGCCTGATTCCATAGGGTTCAATGCTAGGCTGGCTTGTGCAAAAATCGCGCTTTTTTCTTCATCGGAAATGCGGCCGTGACGCACGACGTTTGCGCCATATTTGCCTTCCGGTAGACAGTTCCCGATAATGTCGAACCTGACGCTAGGGCAGCGCGGAGCCAGCTCATTCGCGATGTATTTTGCCGCTGTAACGTTGGGCAAATGCGCGCTGCCAACAAACACCACAGCTAGCTTATCTTGTTTGCGACACTGCATAATCTGACGATGCTGCTCGATCATACCGTTCGGCGAGTAGCACATCACTGCTTCTTTGTGCGGCGCAATATTCGTAAATGCTTGGTGATCGTTTTCACCGCAATACAAAATCAAATCCGCTGCGTCTAGCAACTTTTTCTCCGCGTTAACAACCAATTCGACGATCGGTCGTGACTTTTCCGACGCGTGAAGCTCTTGGTATAGCTCGGATTCACAGTTATGGGAGTTATAAATTCTCGGCTTATTATCAAGCCCCAAGAAGAGGTCGTAATTCACCGTAAAGGGAAAGTCGTGGACGATAATGTCAGCAGCCGCATACTCTTCCAAGTAGGCTGCGTGCAACAGCGTCGGAGAGGTACCACTGGCGGCGATCGCTGGAGCCGAAAGGTCTCCGTGGCCTTTAGCTAGGAACGCAGAGAGCTCTGCCCAGTTTTTATGGAAATAACCGTCTTTGGCAATACGTCTCTCAACGAAAGTCGCTGTATGATAAATCACCTCTTCCTCTCGATCGGGATAGGAAGAGCTCAGCAACGTAACGTGATGATGTTTACTTAGTGCCTTATAAAAGTTGTAAACCCTAGATTCACCGCCGTTAGATACGGGGACAAAAGCTGGGAAAAAATTAAGCGCAAGTATTCTTTTCATTGTTAACGATGTCATCCATTAATAAAACCATGATTCCAAAACAGACTTTTGTTGCTCATGCCGGCTGTTTTTTTTGACTAGGCAAGGTTGTTCCGAACCAACGCTTCCCTGGGATTCATGCGGCACAGCAATCGACATCACAACCGGCGTGTCGTAGACGTTAGCTTCTCTGCGTTCAACAAGATGGCGTTTGATTTTATATTTAAATCTAGGGTACCTGTTTAACAGACGAATTACCTGTTGTTTCAACTGCGGGCGGTTCGAAATAAACGTCATGGCAAAGGAGAAGATCCCTTTAATTTTTTTTTTAACCCATGACTTGGCGGCTGAGAGAAAACGCCGCGGATGCACTACCAACTGCAAGAATTTAGATAGTAGGCGCAGCGGATAAGTCAGGTACCAAGATTTGCTAGCATAGACTTGGTTGAGCTCATGACGCAGTGCATCATTTTTGCTGATGCTGTTTTCCAGCATCGCCTTCATCTGCATTTCTGCGGACATTTTTTCCAGCAATGCATCCAGTTTGGTAGAAAGTTGCTGTTGTTCTTTCTCTCGCTCGGCAAATGCCACGCCGATGCTCCGATGCTCCTCCAGCAGCACATCCAGTTTGGTAGAAAGTTGCTGTTGTTCTTTCTCTCGCTCGGCAAACGCAGCATCGGTACTCCGTTGCTCGGTACGCAAAGATTCATCAAGAGAACTCAACTTACCGTCAAGGCGGTCCTGCATCTGCTTAACCTGCCAGTCCATATGGTTGGTCATTGTTGATAGGTAGCTTTCTACGATGCTAGAAAGCGGAACGGAGCCACTGACTTTATCGTGGTTATTATATGCGGCAAGAATCGCGTTGAAACACCACTCTTGGCTGGGCAGCATCCAGACCTTGCTCATCCACGAATGATATTTCTTCGGGAAGTCATGAGGCGCAATAAAGCGTGGCCGGGAGCTCTTCGGTTCGCGAATTTTGTGCTGGGCGACTTCTTTGATCAGCACGAAGAATGACAGAATCTGTCCGTAAAGATCGTCGCCGTCAGTGGTCGATTCGGAAATTGAGCCATAGTCAATGATGTAAACCAGCCCGTCATCGCCGATGAGAATATTCCAGGGGCGCAGATCGTTATGATACAGCCCGCCATTTTCCAGCGCGGTAACCTGTTCCAGAATGCCAGCGATAATCTGCTCATCATCGTAATCCTCTCCGGCAATAATCATATCCAGTAACAGACGCCCGGATATCGCCTCTCTGGCCAACCAGGATTCACCTTCTGTGCTGCCATAGCTTAGCAGCTTCGCGCTGCGGAAACCCGCAACTGTTTTGCCGAGGAGCGCCGATTCATTCGCCAGCTCGGCATGGTTCAGTGTGTTATTATGGCTGGTCAGGAAAATCTTGATGATATTCTCGCCGGAGAAATAGTAGCGTCGGCTGTGACCATGATAAAAGTTGTCCAACTGGTGGGAGCGATCGCTAAAACGATCGATCACGCCGAACAGATCGTCAACGTGCCAATATTTATTGCTAGCAAAATACAGCGGGCGCTCCACAGCGGAAAGATGGGTACTGTACATCGATAGTTGGTGACTAAAGGTGTAATCACCAATCAACTTACGAGGGTCATCCGGCTGGGCATCCGCCCAGTGCAACGGCTCGCTATTTAGCGCGAATTCGAAGATTCCCGTTTCCACTTTCTGTGCCAACGTCTTGAACAACCCGAAGACAAACTCGGAGCCATGTTCATAAATCAGATGATGGAAAACACTCAATCCGAGCACCATATCATATTCATGGTTGCTGATCTTCTCCTGAATCACCGGCTCGATGCTGCCTAATAAAAACTCAACCTTAAACGCCGGGTTTTCCTCGGCCAGCTTGTGGCAAACGTTGATATTCGGCTGGCTATAATCCACTGCGGTAACGACAGCACCGCGCTTGGCTAGATTTAAACTGAAAAAACCTTGAGCACAACCGAGATCCAGTACTTTCAGCGGCCGGCCCTTTTCTCGGGAAATATAGTCATAGGCGGCGGCGATCTTTTCTAAGCGATCCCGGCATCCGCGCGATGCCTGCGCAGTAAACTCCGGGTGATTAAAAATCGGCTGATAGACCTCAGGTAAATTTTCAACTAGCGTTTCAATAGATTGTGTTTGATACGTCATTAGGAGAGCTCCTCAACCTGTGCAAAATCAGCCTGCATGTCCACCAGTCCCCACATATGGACATTATTTGTGACTTTTAACAAAACTGAATCATAACGCCTGTCTACCGGATCCGTCGTTTTTGTCGGATCACCGGAAGATAACCCCAGCGAAAGCAGGTAGGCCCCCTCATTCAAACGAAGATTCAGACTAAATTTATAAATCACGACATGGCCTGCCTTCCCGTTTGGCATGACTTTCCCCTGCGTAGAGATATAAGAGTTACTACCGTAGATAAATAATCCTTCTAAACTTTTAATCAGGATACCTGGCGTAACATATTCAATCTCCTGTTCGTACAGGACTTTGATATAAACATCTAGTTTATCATTGGTATAGATAACCGTCGGGTACTCTATGCCGTTGGAAACGGTGACAAAATCAATGATTTTGGCCCCGCCCTGTCCCCAGCGATGTTCTTCCTTCAGGTAACCGGGACGTGTGTGATAAAGATCCTTCGTATCCTGGTTCAGAGTTATTTTTTTGGCTTTGGCAAGCTCTGCATCTTTTCTTTTTTTTCCGAAAAGATCATCCATGTAAACATTGACGACTTCCCTGGACGGCCCATCGACATACACTTGGCCAGACTTGAGAAAAATTGCCCGATCACACTGTTTTGAAATATCCATAACGGCGTGCGAAACCAGCAGTAACATCATGCCTGCTTTTTTATATTCGGCAATGCGGGAATAACACTTGGCCTGAAAATAGACATCGCCCACTGATAATGCTTCGTCAACGATCAGAATATCCGGACGGGTAGCGGTGGCAACAGCGAACGCTAGACGAGCCTGCATGCCGGAAGAGTACACCCTTAGAGGTTTATCGATGTAATCACCGATTTCTGCAAAGGCCTCAATTTCCGGGAAAAGTCGCTCGATCTCGTCCGTCGAATAGCCCAGCAGTTGGCCAGCCATGTAAACGTTCTGCCGACCGGAGAAATCGGGATGAAAGCCAATGCCTAGCTCTAGCAATGCTGCAACTCGGCCGGTAACGCTAATTTTCCCCGTGCATGGTTGGGTCGTACCGGTGATCAGCTTTAACAGCGTACTTTTACCCGCACCGTTAACACCGATAATCCCCACGGACTCCCCGGCATTGATCGTAATATTGATATCATTCAGCACACATTTGGTGCTGTGATGTTTTTTTCTGCCGATTCCGAACCACTCAGCCAACCGGCTCCACTTATTCGGATAGCTTTTATAAGTTTTACTGACTTGATTAACAATAATGCTTCCCATTATAACTCATCCACCATTTCACCAATGCGTTGCCTGAACAGATAGAGACCAAGGGCACATAGAACAATTCCTAGCACAAGGGGGTAACTCAATCCTTCCCAGTAAGGTAATTGGCTGTTTACCAATATTTTCTGGCATGCATCGACCAAGCTGAGCATAGGGTTGAATTTCATCAGCGGTCGAATAGATTCAGGCAGGATGGAGAAGGGATAAATAATCGGAGTCAGCCAAAACCAGAACTGTAAAACAATGCCGCAGAACTGCCCTACGTCCCGGAAAAATACATTAAGCACCCCGACGATGATGCCCAACCCGGTGGCCAGAATCATCATGATGATTAATACTGGAATTAGAGCTAAAAAGACAAAACCGGGGAAATCACCGCTGATCAGCAGGAAGATGGTAAACAGTGAGAAAATGATCGCAAAGTTAACCAACGCACTGCCAATCACTGTAACGGGTAGACATATCTTGGGAAAATTGATTTTTTTTATCAGGTTGGCATTATCGAGAAAAACATTCTGCGCTCTAAGGACTATATCAGAGAACAGCCCCCAAGTTAGAATTCCGGAACAAATATAGATACTATACGCGTAGTGCGAATCAACGCCCGGCAGCTTGGCGCGCATGACCTGAGAAAAGATGACGGTATAGACCACAATCATCGACAGCGGGTTTAATATGCTCCAGGTTATTCCTAACAGTGAATTACGGTACTTTGACTGAAATTCTCGCTTGATATTCCCTAAGATAAAACCACGATATTCCCATATTAGTGTTAGAAAATTCACGACCTCACCTTTACTTGATAAATGTTTCTAGGTAAGAAACCTTGCTCTTAACTTTCTCAATGTCTCCTTTGGTTTCAACATTCAGACGCAGCAAAGGCTCAGTATTCGAAGTCCGGATATTGAAACGCCAGTCTTCGAACTCCACACTTAAACCATCAGTTGTATCCATGCGCTTCGCCGACAGGCCGAACTCGTGTTCAATGGACTTGATGATTTTCGGTGCATCACTAACTTTGTAGTTAATCTCGCCACTGCACGGATACGAGTTCATACGCTCATTGACTAACTGGCTCAACGACTGTCCACTCTTTGCAATCAGTTCGATCACCAGCAGCCAAGGTATCATTCCACTGTCGCAATAGGCAAAGTCACGGAAGTAGTGGTGAGCACTCATCTCTCCGCCGTAGATGGCATCTTCTTTGCGCATGCGCTCTTTGATAAATGCGTGCCCGGTCTTGGACACCACCGGAGTTCCGCCCGCCTTTTGCACCACGTCAACCGTATTCCATGATAAACGTGGATCGTGGATAATTTTAGCGTCTTTATGCTTGTGTAGAAAGGATTCGGCCAGTAGCCCAACGATATAGTACCCCTCAATGAAGTTGGTCTTTTCATCGAAGAAGAAGCAGCGATCGAAGTCACCGTCGAAAGCAATGCCCAAATCCGCACTGTGCTCGCGTACCGCGCACTCCGTATCGGTCCGGCGTTCCGGCAACAACGGATTAGGGATACCGTTGGGGAAGTTGCCGTCCGGCTGATTATGCACCTTAATAAAACTCACCGGTACCTGCGCTGCGGCAAAACGTCGTTCGATCTCATCGATCACGTGTCCCGCCGCTCCGTTACCGCTGTTGATGACAAGCTTCATTGGCCGAAGCGACGCTACGTCAATATAACTAAGCAGGTGATCGACATACTCGTTCAGGATCGAGATACGTTGATACCCACCTCGCTGCCCGACGGCAACGGGTGAAAATTGGTTTTTCTCAGCCATCATCCTGATTTCCGGCAGACCACTGTCGCCGCTGATCGGCTGAGCTAGGCTACGTACCAGCTTCATACCGTTATAGTTCATCGGGTTATGGCTGGCAGTAACTTCGATTCCACCGTCTAACTGGAGATTAAACGTAGCAAAATAGATCTCTTCCGTACCGCTCAGGCCAATATCCAGCACATCTACACCAGCGTCACGCAGTCCGTCCGCGAGCGCCATCTTCAGCGCTTCGCTGGTCAGGCGGACATCGCCCCCGACCACAACGCGCCGCGGTTGCAGATATTCTCCGTAGGCGCGTCCAATTCGATAGGCAATATCTTCGTTCAGTTCTTCCCCCAACTTTCCGCGAATGTCATAAGCTTTAAAACAAGTCAAACTATTCATCACAGCCTCTGTCATTAGAACAACGACCATAAAGGTCTTCCATACGCACAATATCGTCCTCGCCCAGGTAAGAACCAGACTGAATTTCAACGAGCTCTAGAGGAATATTGCCCGGATTTTCCAAGCGGTGAACCATACCGATAGGAATAAAGGTGGACTGATTCTCAGTCATAAGGAATGTTTGCTCGCCGATCGTTACCCGGGCCGTTCCGGAGAGGATTACCCAGTGCTCGGTCCGATGATGATGCATCTGCAAAGAAAACGCCTCACCAGGATTTACCTTTACTCTGTTAACGTTGAAGCGATCTTCGGCGGCCAGTATGTCGCAACATCCCCAGGGACGGTAATACTCTCGGTGAATGCGGTATTCACTTCGTTGGCTTTTCTTCAGATATTCAACGACCTTTTTCACCTCCTGCACGCGCGATTTGTCGATAACCAGCACCGCGTCCTTGGTATTGATAATCACCAGATTATCCACGCCAATGGTGGCGACCAGTTTGCCATCGCTATTAATGTAGCAATCGTGACTATCATACAAGAAGGTATCGCCCTTGATGGCGTTACCGGCAGAGTCTTTCTCACTCATATCCCATAGAGCGGACCAAGAACCTACGTCGCTCCAACCGATGTCCAAACGCACCACAACAGCATCGTTAGTCTTCTCCATCACTGCATAGTCGATGGATTCATCCGGGCATTGAGCAAAAATCTCAGGATCAACGGAAATAAAATGACGCTCTTCGGCGGCGGCAGTCAACGCCGAGCGACAGATGCTCAGAATATCCGGGCGAAACTTCTCCAACTCGTCAATATAGCGCTGGGCATGGAACATGAACATGCCGCTATTCCAGTAGTGATCGCCATCGGCAATGTAGCGTTCGGCGGTCTCCTTATTAGGTTTTTCGACAAAACGCTTAACGTGTGCCGTCTCGGCGCTGTCGCCACAGCTATCTCCGCGCTGGATGTAGCCATAACCAGTTTCAGGTCCGGTCGGAACGATACCGAAGGTGACCAAGCTGCCCTGTTGAGCGTAAATTATTGCTTCTTCAATCGCCCGATGGAAAGCAGATACATTATTAATGATGTGGTCTGCTGCCAGCACCAGCATGATCGGATTTTCACCTTTCTCCAGCGCGTTGAGGGCGGCTAAAGCAACAGCCGGTGCCGTACTACGACCAGTCGGCTCAAGAATAATATTATGCGATAACATCTTAACCTGACGCAGCTGCTCCGCCATCATAAAGCGGTGCTCCTCGTTGCAGATCACGACGGGTTCGCTTACTTCCAACCCCTCCAACCTTATCAGCGTTTCCTGCAACATTGAATGCGTACCATATAAACGCAAAAATTGTTTAGGGTGCAGTTCCCGTGACAAAGGCCACAGTCGACTACCCGTTCCTCCGGCCATAATGACTGGTAATAACATTACTTATCCTTTCTGGATGGTTATTAAACTGATTATTAAGAATATTATTAGCAAAAACGAAATATAACATATGGTATTGTTGACAGCACACACATTCTATCAGTTCATAATCCGGCCTGATAGAAATAATCCGTGTATGCTACCGCCCTTGGCTCAGAAGCCATAAATAAACTGTAATCGCATAATTTGTGCCGTTAATTTCGCTCTGATACCATATGTTGATATCAGAGCGAAACAGGTAAACGTTGGGATGCTAACTTCTTGTTATTGTACACTTTGAGTGTAATGGTGGCAAAGATTAGATTCTCCCTATATTTAGAGCATAGCAAATACTGATCTTGCCCCGTCATCTCCAGACAGCTTTTGTATCTTAAGTTAACGATGCCCGCTGCCGCCGGTATTCCCTCGGGGAGTGATACCCCAGCGCGCTGTGCGGGTGGTTTTCATTATAATGCGTGAACGCTGCGGCAAGGTTTCGCAGTGCTGTTCTCACATCCGGTTTTGGCATGAACGCGATATAGTCTTCCTTCATCGTTTTCACGAACCGTTCGGCTATGCCATTACTCTGCGGGCTGCTCACCGCTGTTGTACAGGGTTCCAGATTCAGCTCTCTGGCGAACTTCCGCGTTTCATGCGCGGTATACGCTGAACCGTTATCCGTCAGCCACTGCACCGGTCTGTCGGGCAACCTGTCGCCAAAGCGCTTTTCCACCGACCTCAGCATCACATCCTGCACGGTCGAACGACATTGTTGATTAAAAAAAAATGGAAAAAGTGTATAGCGAGTGACATTTCCTGTCAGTCAGTTAAGCGATGCTTATGCCATTAACACGGTGGAAAGAAATGGCGTTAAATATATCGAATATTTTATTGCAGCAAATTGCTACGTTCCTTCATTTCGGATAAGGTGAAGCTACACATTGTTATTTATCTCCGGACTTCCCCGCCATTCATATCTTATGGGGCTTTGTTAATGGAATGGTCGCCTCCCATCTCTTGTGCCACAGTGGGACGATAAATCGTCACTCATTGAACGGAGCGCTGCTATCATGAACGTTAAAACTATTGGAATCGATTTGGCAAAAAACGTTTTCCAGATCCATGGGGTTGACGAGCACGGAAAACGGTTGTTCAACAAACAACTCAGACGGGCACAAATGGCCTCCTTTTTTGCCAACATCCCACCCTGTTTGATCGGCATGGAGGCCTGTGCATCTGCTCATTTCTGGGCCAATAAACTGATATCGATGGGCCATAATGTCAAACTGATGGCCCCTCAGTTCGTCAAACCCTATGTTAAAACCAATAAGCATGATGCTGCAGACGCTGAAGCTATTTGTGAAGCCGTCACTCGACCTAACATGCGGTTCGTGCCGGTCAAAACCGCTGAGCAGCAAGCCGTATTGGCACTTCACCGGAGTCGTCAGAGCTTCATCAAACAGCGAACCGCACAAGCCAATCAAATCAGGGGGTTATTGGCCGAATTTGGCATTGTCGTCCCCCGAGGTATCCAGCAGCTACAGCGACGATTACCTGAGCTCGTGGAAGATGCGGATAACCCGTTACCCGTCCTGTTTCGTACACAGCTGAGTCTACTACAGCACCACATGGCGTACCTGTTCGATGTCATCGCTACACTCGACAAGCAGATTGAGCAGTGCTATCGGCAAAATGCTCTCTGCCAGCGTATCGGCAAGATCCCTGGTATTGGCCCTGTTACCGCCAGCGCGCTGATTGCGACCATTGGTAAAGCCAACAATTTCGAGAATGGCCGACAACTGGCTGCCTGGCTCGGATTGGTTCCACGTCAGCACTCCAGTGGGGGTAAACAAGTCCTGCTCGGGATAAGCAAGCGAGGTGATACCTATTTGAGGACCTTGCTTATCCATGGTGCCAGGGCGGTATTGCAGTCGGCCAAACATAAACAGGATGCCGTATCGAGCTGGGCTAACCAGCTAATGGCGCGCCGGAATAACAACATTGCCTCGGTAGCATTGGCTAACAAGAATGCGCGGACTGTGTGGGCGCTCCTGGCCAAAGAGCGGGAGTATTGTGCACCAATAATAAGCGCTTAAGTTGCTTAATCAGTAAGACAGAAACAACACCACCGATTGCCCAGGCAAGCATGAAGTGATGGCAAGACAGGTCAGACCGCGATGGGGAAAACCCGGTTTATTCAAGGCTCCTGAAAGAGCGCTTTGTTGATAGAGGCCTCCATCAGCGTATTCCATCAGGGACAGAGGTATTTTACATCACCTCGGCAAAGTCCGGATCTATGGCTGCAATCGATGACCAGTAAAGCCACCACAACATATTTAGCTTGGCAAACAGGAGGCGACCATCTATGAATAAATCAGATTTCGGGTAAGTCTCCCCCGTAGCGGGTTGTGTTTTCAGGCAATACGCACGCTTTCAGGCATACCTGCTTTCGTCATTTTGTTCAGCGCTCGTACCAGGGCCATAGCCTCCGCAACCTGACCATCGTAGTCACGAAGCGTCAGTGAACCCCCGAACAGCTGTTTTACCCGGTACATCGCCGTTTCCGCTATCGAGCGACGGTTGTAATCTGTTGTCCATTTCCACCGCGCATTACTCCCGGTCATTCGCTGATTAGCCACTGCACGGTTACGGTCTGCATATTCACCGGGCCAGTAACCCGCACCTTTTCGGGGCGGGATAAGCGCGCTGATTTTCTTACGCCGCAGTTCATCGTGACAGAGCCGAGTGTCGTAAGCGCCTTCTGCCGATGCTGCCCTGATTTTTCTGTGAGTCTGCCGGATAAGATCCGGGAAGGCTTCTGAGTCCGTCACATTGTTCAGCGACAGGTCTGCACAGATGATTTCATGTGTTTTGCTGTCAACTGCCAGATGCAACTTTCGCCATATACGACGGCGTTCTTTGCCGTGTTTTTTGACTTTCCATTCGCCTTCACCAAAGACCTTCAGCCCGGTGGAATCAACCACCAGATGCGCGATTTCACCTCGGGTGAACGTTTTGAAACTGACATTAACCGACTTTGCGCGCTTGCTGACACTGGTGTAATCCGGGCAGCGCAACGGAACATTCATCAGTGTAAAAATGGAATCAATAAAACCCTGTGCAGCCCGCAGGGTCAACCTGAACACGCGTTTAATGACCAGAACGGTGGTGATGGCGAGATCAGAATAGCGCTGAGGTCTTCCCCGTGATGAAGGCGTTGCCGACTCATACCAGGCCTGAATAGCTTCATCATCCAGCCAGAAAGTTATGGAGCCACGGTTGATGAGGGCTTTATTGTAGGTGGGCCAGTTGGTGATTTTGAACTTTTGCTTTGCCACGGAACGGTCTGCGTTGTCGGGAAGATGCGTGATCTGATCCTTCAACTCAGCAAAAGTTCGATTTATTCAACAAAGCCCAACACAGTATCTTCCCCCGCCACTTTCCCGCAATATCCCCGTAGCTTTCCCGCTATAGAGATCCACGAATCCCTTGTGCACCAATACTTTGCTTCAAATTTCCCGTTTTCCCGATTTATTTTCACTGAGTGGGTATGAATGCTTACCACCAGACATCAATCCAACATTTATATCACTCTGTATATTCCTTCATAAAATAATGGTAATAAACTCAATCCAAACAAATATACGTTACATGATAAAAACACATTAAACAGACAATAAAAGTTTTTCATTTTATTTTCTCAAATGACATGATGTATCGTTAACCATGATTCTTATTCTTGCTGCAGATAAATGTGGGAACTCAGCGTAACTGATATTCCCTTGGTAATTAAATTAATTATTAATGTTATATCAATTAATAAAATCGATCCGAATTAACTATTGTTATTTACTGAGCAACAAACGGTTTCACATACCTATTCATATATATATTATTCATATACGTTATTTTTATCAGCCAATTAATATGCAAACATCTCCTGACAGATTATTTATCAGTTGCACATAGATACCTATAATCAAATGACTCCACCCTTCACATTTTTAACGGGAAAACGGGGAATATCCTGCCGAAGCCTTACAACACAAGGATTTCTCACTCCCTGACTACGGGATTTCACCGGGTAATTTGCGGGGAATACCAGAGTCGAACCGGGTACATAACTACCACTCACCAGATGAGCATCCCCTCCACATTATCAGCGGGAAGTCGGGAAAACGGGACATTTCCTGGGTAATGACTCCAACTTATTGATAGTGTTTTATGTTCAGATAATGCCCGATGACTTTGTCATGCAGCTCCACCGATTTTGAGAACGACAGCGACTTCCGTCCCAGCCGTGCCAGG
>NZ_VDAS01000043.1:0-18716 GCF_019584165.1 Enterobacter sp. EC_64 | reverse complement strand
CTGGCAAGGCTGGGCAGGAAGTCACTGTCGTTCTCAAAATCGGTGGAGCTGCATGACAAAGTCATCGGGCATTATCTGAACATAAAACACTATCAGTAAGTTGGAGTCATTACCCGTGATGCCGCATTAATTGCCGCTGCGCAAAAAGTGGAGCATTACGAAATAGCCAGCTACGGTACCCTTGCCACCCTTGCAGAACAGCTCGGCTATAAAAAAGCCGTTAAGCTTCTTGCCGAAACGCTGGAAGAAGAGAAAGAGACCGACCTTAAACTCACCGACCTGGCCGTTGGCAATATTAACCAAAAAGCGCAGAAATGACGCGATAATACAGGTTAAATAAAATGAGCATCAGTCCCAGGACAATTAAACGGTGCCATTTAGCGGCAGCGATAATATGGTTCATTCTCGCTATCCCTTCCGTCATCTGGTGGAAGAACAGCGTGCTATGGGTCATTATCATCAGTATTTATGCCAATATTGTTGGCCATTTATCTGGCTACAGTGCCGCACGTGCCGATCAGGCTGCTGAAAGTGAGACCAAATAAGCGAACCCCTAATGAGGATACAATGATGAATCACGTAGAACACTACCATGACTGGCTACGCGATGCCCATGCAATGGAAAAGCAAGCCGAATCTATGCTGGAATCCATGGCCAGCCGTATCGATAATTATCCTGATGTTCGCGCCAGAATTGAGCAACATATTAATGAGACAAAACGGCAAATCACATTGCTGGAGGAAATCCTCGACCGTAATGATATTTCTCGTTCGGTCTTAAAAGACTCGATGAGCAAAATGGCGGCGCTGGGACAATCCATCGGCGGCATGTTCCCTTCTGACGAAATCGTGAAGGGCTCGATCAGCGGCTATGTTTTCGAACAGTTTGAAATCGCCTGCTATACCTCCCTGCTGGCGGCGGCCAAAAAAGCGGGTGACACCGCCTCGATACCCGCTATTGAGACGATCCTCGCCGAAGAGCGCGAAATGGCCGACTGGCTGATTCGTCATATCCCGCAAACGACGGAACAGTTCCTGCTGCGTTCAGACGCGTCGGGTGTCGAAGCGAAAAAATAACCCACAGGAGAGTGAGCATGTTTCGACACGTCAAACAGCTGCAATACACGGTTCGCGTCGCCGAACCGAATCCCGGCCTGGCCAACCTTTTACTGGAACAATTTGGCGGACCGCAGGGTGAACTGGCCGCCGCCTGCCGCTACTTTACGCAAGGGTTGAGCGATGACGATCCGGGCCGTAAAGACATGCTGATGGATATCGCGACCGAGGAGTTAAGCCACCTCGAAATCATCGGTACCCTGGTCGGTATGCTGAATAAAGGTGCCAAGGGCGCGCTGGCGGAAGGGGTGGAAAATGAGGCCGAGCTGTATCGCTCCATGACCGAAAACGGGAATGACAGCCACATCACCTCCCTGCTCTACGGCGGCGGAACCCCGCTAACTAACTCAGCGGGCGTACCCTGGACGGCGGCCTACGTCGACACCATTGGCGAGCCGACGGCGGATCTGCGTTCGAACGTGGCGGCCGAGGCCAGAGCCAAAATCATCTATGAACGGCTGATCAACGTGACTGACGATCCCGGCGTTAAAGATGCCCTGGCGTTTCTGATGACGCGTGAGGCGGCGCATCAGCTCTCCTTTGAGAAGGCGCTGCAGTCCATCCGTAATAATTTCCCGCCGGGAAAACTGCCGCCAATCGAGGAATTCACCAACAAGTACTACAATATGTCTGAAGGTGGAGAGGTTCGCGGAAGCTGGAACAGCGATAAACATTTCGATTACGTTGAGTCCCCCCAGCCTGCGGTGGATGGCGGCGATGGCAGTGCCAGCGTCACGCTCACAACCGAGCAGGCAACCCTGGTTAAGGCGATGTCTGCCCGCACGAAGTCCGATCCACATTCCGACCCGCTGACCGGTGCCGAGCTGGGTGCCGGTAAGACTAAACCGTAATCGGTTTGCCGGGCAGGCCTGACCTGCCCGGCAATTCGCGTGCCCCATCGTCTCAGAGGTACGGACCATGTTCGAACTCGATGCGTTTCATCTGGCCAGAATTCAGTTCGCTTTTACCGTCTCGTTCCACATCCTGTTTCCTGCGATCACCATCGGTCTCGCCAGCTACCTGGTGGTGCTGGAGGGCATGTGGCTGCGCACCAAAAAAGACGTCTGGCGATCGTTGTACCACTTCTGGCTAAAGATATTTGCCGTTAACTTCGGCATGGGCGTCGTTTCCGGGCTGGTGATGGCGTACCAGTTTGGCACCAACTGGAGCGGTTTCTCCCAGTTCGCGGGCAGCATTACCGGCCCGCTTCTGACTTATGAGGTATTAACCGCCTTCTTCCTGGAGGCCGGATTCCTTGGCGTTATGATGTTCGGCTGGAACAAGGTCGGCCCGGGGCTGCACTTCTTTTCGACCTGCATGGTGGCGCTCGGCACGCTGATGTCGACCTTCTGGATCCTCGCCTCCAACAGCTGGATGCATACGCCGCAGGGTTTCACTATCGAAAACGGGCAGGTTATCCCGCAGGACTGGCTGGCAATCGTCTTTAACCCCTCCTTCCCGTACCGTCTTATTCATATGGCTATCGCCGCGTTCCTGAGCAGCGCGCTGTTTGTCGGCGCGTCGGCCGCCTGGCACTTGCTCCGCGGTAACGATACGCCCGCCGTTCGCACCATGTTTTCGATGGCGATGTGGATGGCGCTGCTGGTCGCCCCTATCCAGGCGGTGGTGGGCGATATGCACGGCCTGAACACGCTTGAGCATCAGCCAGCCAAAATCGCCGCTATTGAGGGTCACTGGGAAAATCCGCCCGGCGAGGCCACCCCGCTGCTGCTGTTTGGCCTGCCGGATATGGAGGAAGAACGCACCAAATACGGTCTGGAGATCCCCGCGCTCGGCAGCCTGATTCTGACGCACAGCCTGGATAAACAGGTCCCGGCCCTGAAAGACTTCCCGAAAGAGGATCGACCCAACTCGACCATCGTTTTCTGGTCGTTCCGCATTATGGTGGGGATGGGTCTGCTGATGATTACCCTCGGTCTGCTCAGCCTCTGGCTACGCTATCGCCATCGACTTTACCACTCGCGTCCGTTCCAGTGGTTTGCCCTCTGCATGGGGCCTGCGGGGCTGGTCGCGCTGCTTGCCGGCTGGGTGACCACCGAAGTAGGCCGTCAGCCGTGGGTTGTCTATGGCTACCTGCGCACCATCGACGCGGTATCGCTGCACAGCACCCTGCAGATGAGCATTAGCCTGCTGGCGTTCTTCGTCGTCTACTCATCCGTATTTGGCGTGGGCTATGTTTATCTCATCCGGCTGATTAAGAAAGGTCCTCAGCCCGTTAATACGCTGACGTCAAACACCTCGGGCACGCCTGCTCGTCCGCTGTCAGCCGCGGAGTCTGTTCCGGAAGAGGAGAGAATCTGATGGGCGTCGATATCTCAGTGATTTGGTTTGCCATCATCGTGTTTGCCACGCTGATGTATATCATTATGGACGGCTTCGATCTGGGGATTGGCCTGCTGTTTAACTTCGTGGGCGATGCCAAAGAGCGCGATGTGATGGTCAATAGCGTGGCGCCCGTCTGGGACGGCAACGAGACCTGGCTGGTGCTCGGCGGCGCGGGGCTGTTCGGCGCGTTTCCGCTGGCCTATGCGGTGATCATTGATGCGCTGACCATCCCCCTCACCGCGATGCTGATCGGCCTCATCTTTCGCGGCGTTGCCTTTGAGTTCCGCTTCAAAGCCACCCCTTCACACCGCAAATTCTGGGACTACTCCTTTGCCGGCGGCTCCCTGCTCGCCACCTTCAGCCAGGGCGTGGTGGTGGGCGCCGTGATCAACGGCTTTGACGTGGAGGGCCGACGTTTTGTCGGCTCTTCGCTGGACTGGCTCACGCCTTTCAACCTCTTCTGCGGCATCGGTCTGGTCGTCGCCTACACGCTGCTGGGCACCACCTGGCTCATCATGAAAAGCGAAGGCGCGCTGCAACAACGCATGCGCGAACTGACCCGCCACGTGCTGCTGGCGCTGATGGTGGTTATCGCGGTGGTCAGCGTCTGGACGCCGCTCGGCTGGCAGTACGTCGCCGACCGCTGGTTTACCCTGCCCAACTTCTTCTGGTTCCTGCCGGTTCCGCTGCTGGTCGGGATCTTCAGCGTGCTGATCTGGCGCCTGACCCGCAATCCGGACAGCCACGCGCGCCCTTTCCTGCTGACGCTGGGGCTGATCTTCCTCGGGTTCAGCGGACTGGGTATCAGCCTCTGGCCGAACATTATTCCGCCGCGTATCACTCTGTGGGAGGCCGCGGCCCCGCCTGCCAGCCAGCTGTTTATGCTGGTCGGGACGTTACTGATTATTCCGGTGATCCTGGTGTACACCGCCTGGAGCTACTACGTGTTCCGGGGCAAGGTTTCGGATACTGAAGGCTATCACTGAGGCACGCTATGACGGACTGGCATACACGGGCCATTATTTACCAGATTGATACCGCACTCTTTTATGATTTGAACGGCGATGGCTGCGGGGACATCGCCGGGATAGCGGCCAAGCTGCGGTACATTCGCCGCATGGGGGCGACGGTTATCTGGATCACCCCGTTTTACCTCACGCCCTTTCTCGATGAAGGCTATGACGTCAGCGACCATCTCCAGGTGGATCCCCGCTTCGGAAAGCTGGCCGATATCATCGCCTTTATCGAACAGGCCCGCGAGCTGGGCATGCAGGTCATTATTGAACTGCTGATCCAGCACACCTCTGACGCGCATCCCTGGTTCCAGCAGGCCCGCCGTAACCCGGCGTCACCCTATCGGGATTACTACCTTTGGTCAGATACTGACGACGACGATACGCCCCCCATGTTTCCCGGCGTGGAGGAGAGCATCTGGAGCTGGGACGACGAAGCGGGACAATACTACCGGCACATGTTCTATCGCCACGAACCGGACCTGAACCTGACCTCGCCCGCGGTGCTGAAAGAGATCGAGAACATCATCCTCTTCTGGCTCAAGCTGGGCGTGTCGGGGTTCCGCCTGGATGCCGCCTCCCACCTGACCACGCAGGCGGGAAACGGTGATGAAAAAAAGGGCCTGTGGATCCTCGAACATATGCGCCGTCTGATTGAGGAGCATAATCCGGAGGCGATCCTGCTGGGTGAAGTGGACGTCGAGGTGGAGGCCTATCAGGACTACTTTGGGAATAATGACCGCCTGAATCTGGTGCTCAATTTCTGGCTCAACAAGTATTTTTACGTCAGCCTGGCCCGCAAAAGCGCCCGTCCCCTGCGCAACGCGGTGAAGAAGATGATCGTCCCGCCCGATTCATGCTGTTTTGCCAACTGGCTGCGCAATCACGACGAGCTGGATCTGGAGGGCATCAGCCAGAAAGACAAACAGTTTGTCCTCGATACCTTCGCCCCTGACGACGAGATGAACGTCTACCAGCGCGGGATCCGCCGCCGCCTGGCGCCGATGTTGAACGGCGATCTGAAGCGGCTGGCGTTCTGCCACGCGGTACTCTTTTCCCTGCCCGGCGTTCCGGTGATGCGCTATGGCGATGAGATCGGCATGGGGGATGACCTCGATCTGGAAGAGCGCTACGCCGTGCGCACCCCCATGCAGTGGGCAGGATCGCAAGGCGGCGGTTTTTCGGCAGCCGACCCGGAAAAATTTATCGCGCCGATTATTGACCGAGGTCCTTACCGCTATCAAAAAATCAACGTCGCTGATTCGCTGCTCCACCGCAACTCGCTCCTGCACCGCATCATTGATATCGCCAATACCCGCTCGGAGTTCCCCGAAATTGCCGTTGCGCCCTTTCGGCTCCTCACGATCGATCGTGACGCGGTGCTGGGGATCTATTACGAGACCGAAGAACGCAGCATCCTGACCTTTGTTAACTTCAGCGACCAGCCGGTACGGTTCACCGTCAAGGGGATCCGCAACGCCACCTGGACCGCCTGTCTTGCGGACAAACGCTACGATGACGCGCTGGTTTGCGGTAAAACCGTTGAGCTCAGCCTTGGCGGCTATGGCTATCGCTGGTTCTGGACGCACCGCAGCGCGCTGCGCTGATTACGGTTTCCGGCGGGTTATCAAACGCGTCAACACAATACCCGCCACCGCAAGGGCCCCTAACGCCACTTTGCCCGGCATACCGGAGGTCACGGACGACGCGCGGGTTTTCGCTTCGTCAGTGAAACGGCCATGGATTTTGTGCAGGTCGTTAACCGGCTGGTCGAGATAATCCCGGCGGTCCGGCGCGTTCAGATCGTCGGTCATCTGACCTTCCCAGGCTTTCTTCACCATCAGCCTGTCCAGAAAACCCGGGAAGAGGAACTGCCCTACAATCGACTGAATGGTGCTGCTGCCTACCCACAGCTCGCGCACCGGCTTTTGCGCCACCCTGAAGATGGCGCTGGCGGCGACTTCAGGCTCGAACACCGGCGGTACCGGCCGCATTGCCCACGCGAACTTGTTCCTTGCCCATTCGAACTGCGGCGTATTGAGCCCCGGCATCTGCACCATCGAAAGCTGAACCCGGCTGTTCTCATGCATCAGCTCGGTGCGCACCGCATCGGTAAACCCGCGGATCGCCGCTTTGGCCCCGCAGTAGGCGGACTGCAGAGGAATGGAACGGTAGGCCAGCGCGGACCCTACCTGAATAATCACGCCCCTGTCGCGCGGAACCATAAGCTCAAGCGCCGCGCGGGTGCCGTTCACGTAGCCGAGGTATGTCACCTCGGTCACGCGCCGAAACTCGTCCGGCGTAAGGGTACGAAACGGTGCCAGCACGGCCCCCATGGCGTTGTTGACCCAGACATCAATCGCACCGAGGCGATACTCAATCTCGTTAGCCGCATCCACCACCGCCTGACTGTCGGCGACGTCCGCCTGCACGGCGTGCGCATTCACGCCGAAGCGGCGCAACTCTTCCTGGGTGGAGTGCAGGCTGGCCTCATCACGGGCGATGAGGCCCACATCGTAACCTGCTTTTGCGAAGCGCAGCGCCGTGGCTTTTCCCACGCCCGCCGTCCCACCGGTAATCACTATGACAGCCATAGAACCTCCACGTGAACTCAACCGTTATGCCCGTCCGACAATGTTGTTACCAGCTCTGCCAGCGAAAAATGCACCGCTTTTTCCACCACGTCCTGACAGTCTCCGGAGAAAAGCACGGTACGGGTTTTCGTCTCGCCACGTATGTTCCACGCAAAACAGACCGTCCCCGCCGCCGTGCCGTCGTCGCCCCCTTCCGGACCAGCGTATCCGCTGATGGCGATGCTGATATCCGCCTGGGCAATGTCGCGGATGCTGGCGGCCATCTCGGTCACCGTCTGTTCGCTGACGGCGGTATAGCGCGTCAGCGTTTCAGGACGCACGCCGAGGATCCGCGCTTTCGCGGCATCGCTGAACACCACCAGCCCGACATCATAAAAATCGGCCGTGTTCTCTTCAGCGCAGAGCGCCACCGAGAGCTTTCCCCCGGTGCAGGATTCCGCCGTGGTTAAGCGCAGACCGGCATCGGTTAACTTGCTCGCCAGTTTTTTTGTCAATTGACCGACGGTGTAATGGTTATCGTGCAAAAGATTGCTCATCTTGCCGCCTCTTATTTCTCGAAAGGAATGATTGAAATATGTCCATTGCGCTCAAGTATGGCATATTTAATTTGGCTTATTTCGGTAATGCCATTATTCTGACGCGCGGAAACCAGAATGTCATCGCAAGAGACATCAACTTTTTTGAGTTTATCCGCCAGGGGAACGCCGTTTTCCACCAGAATCACAGGAGTGCCGTCCAGAATATTCTCTACCGGGGAAAAATATTTTTTCATAAGGCCAAAAATAATATCCACTACCACCAGGGTGGTAATCGTAATCATCGCGCCGGTGACGGAAAAATCCTGCCCCAGAAGGGCCTGCTGCGTGGCTTCACTAATTATCAGGAGAAGAATGAGATCAAAGCTGGTCATCTGCAGCAGCGCGCGTCGCCCGGCCACTTTAAATACCACCACGAGGAACAGATAAATAGCCAGCGCACGAAAGACCATATCCATATCAGCCTCCTACGGGTAAATAAATTGCCAGAGGGTGATCTCCGGCTCGTTGTTTACGCGGATGACCGAGTTCCATTTACCGGCCCGGGACGGTGTGGTAAAGAGTAATACCGAAAAGTTATCTGTCTTTTTCAGGTTGTGATAAACAAAATAGAGGCTGTTTCCGTGGCTGAACATGGCGTCCGGCTGGGGCCAGACGCTGCCTGGATCATACGCATCGCTACTCTCGCTGGTGACGCTGAGGGTATAGGTCCCCTCCGTTTTCACCGGAAACGCAAGCTGCATCCGTGTCTCCGTCTCCCGCCGCCCGAAGCGCTCATAGTTTATGGTCAGCGACTTAGCGGAATTTGTTTTTACCGTATCGCTGACTATTCCGCTTGAAAACAGACCGGCAATGGCGGCAACGATAATACCTAACAGAACAATAAACCCCACCTGACGAAACGCGTATTCAAACGTCAGCAAGCGATATCTTTCCTCTATCCCGGGTAACTTTTCATTTTCATGCTTCATGGCCATCGTCACCGTTTCGCTTATTATCCGATAATTTTGATTTCTAACGCGATTGTTTTTAGGACTTATCACATTTGCCACATAAAGGAATAGCAACAATACTTAATAAGTCAAGACACCCAAAATGAAGGATATCCGATGAAATTATCGCTTATTTCCGCTTTTTTGATATTTCTGGTTCCGGCCGCATGGGCAGATAATAACGGCGGGTTACAAAAAGGTGAAGCCCCGCCGCCGCCCCACGCCCTGGATAGCGGATATCGCGGAACCGATGACGCGCGTATTATGACCATCGATCAGGCAAAACAACTGCACGACGGTGCGACCATTTCATTACGCGGTAATCTTATTGACGGTAGCGGCGATAAGTTTGTATTTCAGGATAAAACCGGAAAAATCGACGTTATTATTCCCCAGGCAGTCTTCGACGGCAGAACGGTAAAACCCGACCAGATGATCAGCATCAACGGTTCGCTTGATAAAAAATCATCTCCTGCCGTCGTCCGTGTCGATCGTTTGCAGAAATAATTCAGCGAAGCGTTAACGCTGCAGTTATCCATCAAATCTCACCCCTTGGCTTAAGGAGTCAGCTATGAGTGATACCCAACAACGTACGAACGCTTACCCGCAGCCCCCGTTCCCGGAACAGCCGCAAACGCCACCGGGACTGGCATCCGAAATGCAACCTGTACCCGACCACGGGGAAACTAGCTACAAAGGGCATGGCCGCCTGGCCGGTAAAAAAGCGCTGATCACCGGCGGTGACTCGGGTATCGGTCGCGCAGTGGCCATCGCCTATGCCCGTGAAGGTGCAGACGTGGCCATTAACTACCTGCCTGAAGAGGAAAAAGACGCCGCGGAGGTCATCGACCTGATCAAAGCCGAAGGCCGGAATGCCGTCGCGCTGCCGGGGGACGTTCGGGACGAAACCTTCTGCCAGAATCTGGTCGAAGAAGCCGTCTCGAAGCTGGGCGGGCTGGATATTCTGGTCAATAACGCCGGTCGTCAGCAGTTCCGTGAATCCCTTGAAGAGCTGACCACCGAAGATTTTGACGCGACGTTTAAAACCAACGTCTATGCCCCCTTCTGGATCACGAAGGCGGCGCTGCGCCACCTGAAAGCCTCGTCCGTTATCATTAATACCTCCTCCGTTCAGGCCGTGAAGCCAAGCCCGGTGCTGCTGGACTACGCCCAGACCAAAGCCTGCCTGGCGGTATTTACCAAATCCTTAGCCAAGCAGCTGGGTCCGAAAGGCATTCGCGTCAACGCGGTCGCTCCCGGACCTTACTGGACGGTACTGCAATCCAGCGGCGGCCAGCCGATGGAAAAAGTGAAGGAGTTTGGCGGCGATACCCCGCTGGGACGTCCGGGTCAGCCCGTCGAGATTGCCCCGCTGTACGTCACGCTGGCCTCGGATGAATGTTCATTTACCTCCGGCCAGGTATGGTGCTCTGACGGCGGTGACGGCGTGATCTGACCCCTTAACCCTCCCTCTCTGCAATGAGCAATAAATGAACAAGGATGTTCACATTTCTTCCCCTGCCGAAAAACATGTTGTAACTCAAACAGATCAAATGTTAAAAATATTTTGCTATCAAGTTATCAAAATTAAACAACTTAGCTTGTCACCCGCATCGCTCTGTTTTTAACATCGCCTATGGAAAAAAATGGTCTGTTCAGTCAGCGCATACGCTTGCGCCATTTGCATACATTTGTGGCCGTCGCTCAACAGGGAACGCTGGGGCGTGCGGCTGAAACTCTTAACCTGAGCCAGCCTGCGCTCTCGAAAACCCTCAACGAGCTTGAACAGCTGACCGGTGCCCGTCTTTTTGACCGGGGTCGGCTGGGGGCGCAGCTTACCATCGTGGGCGAACAGTTCCTTACGCACGCCGTCAAAGTGCTGGATGCGCTCAATACCGCAGGCCAGTCGCTGCATCGAAAAGAAGAACACACCAGCGAGGTCGTCCGCGTCGGGGCCCTGCCCACCGCCGCGCTGGGCATTCTTCCGCCGGTGATTGGCCAGTTCCACAAGCAGCAACGGCATACCACTATTCAGGTTGCCACCATGAATAACACCATGCTGCTCGCGGGGCTGAAATCGGGCGAGCTGGATATCGGGATTGGCCGCATGTCCGACCCTGAACTGATGGGCGGTCTCAATTACGAGCTGCTGTTCCTGGAGTCCCTGAAGCTGGTGGTTCGTCCCGATCATCCGCTGCTGCAGGACACGGTGACGTTAAGCCGCGTCATGGAGTGGCCGGTGGTGGTGTGCCCGAAAGGGACCGTCCCACGTCAGACCGCCGAAACCTTGCTGCAAATGCAGGGGTGTACGCTGCCCTCAGGGTGTATCGAAACGCTGTCAGCCTCGCTTTCACGCCAGCTCACCCTCGACTATGACTACGTCTGGTTCGTTCCCTCCGGCGCGGTAAAAGATGATTTGCGCCAGGGCACGCTGACCGCTCTCCCCGTAACGGCCCCCGGCGCCGGTGAACCTATCGGCATTTTGACCCGGGTAGATACCCCGCTTTCCACGGGCGCGCAGACGCTGCTGAGCGCCATCCGTAAATCGATGCCGGTTTAATACCCCTCACCCTAGCCCTCTCCCCTAAAGGGGCGAGGGAACAGACCTGCGCGTTAATCAAATAATGCGAAATCATTCATTAACAATTGCGTAAAACAATTTAACAGTTTTATCATAGCCGTGAATTCACCAAATGGTTCACAAACGGTTTGATAAAAACGAATTCACCCATACTAATCATCAATCCCACCGAATTTATTACCCAACTGGTACATACCCGACACGGCGGCGGGATCTAAAGGAGAGAGAAATGGCATTTGGCAGCGCGCCACGTGGAATACCGCGTATTCTGCAGTGGCTTCTTGCCGGACTGATGATGCTCATCGGTCTGGCGGTCGGCGGGTTGGGCTTTAAGCTCGCCACCGTAGGCGGGAGTAGTTACTTCCTGATAATGGGCGTGGCAATGGTGATTGCCGCGATCCTGATTTTCCTCAACCGCACCAGCGGGATCTTGCTTTACGGCATCGCGTTTATTGCCTCGCTGTTCTGGGCGGTAAGCGATGCGGGCTGGGATTTCTGGCCGCTCTTCTCCCGCCTGTTTACCTTTGCCGTGCTGGCGTTCCTGTGCGCCATCGTCTGGCCCTTCCTGCGTGCGGCAAACCACACTGCACCAAACAAAGCCCCCGCTTTTGGCGTCGCGGCGCTGCTCGCGGTGGCCATGCTGGTCAGCCTCGGCTGGATGTTTAAGCCGCAAACCCTTGTGGCAGCGAACGAGCCCGTGCCGGTGAAATCCGTCGCACCCGGCGAGCAGCAAAAGAACTGGGAGCACTGGGGCAACACCACCCACGGCGACCGCTTCGCCGCGCTGGACCAGATTAACAAGCAAAACGTCAGCTCGCTGAAAGTCGCGTGGGTTGCGCACACCGGCGATATTCCGCAGAGCAACGGCTCGGGTGCGGAAGATCAGAACACGCCGCTGCAGATTGGCGACACGCTGTATGTCTGTACGCCGTACAGTAAAGTGCTGGCGCTGGACGTGGATTCCGGTAAAGAAAAATGGCGTTATGATTCGAAAGCCACCGCGCCGAACTGGCAGCGCTGCCGCGGTCTGGGCTACTTTGAAGATCATGAAAACGTGACGGCGTCACAGACCGGAACATCGCCAGCGGCATGCCCTCGCCGCCTGTTCCTGCCCACCACCGATGCCCGTCTGATTGCCATTAACGCGGATAACGGCAAGGTCTGCGACGACTTTGGCGACCATGGCACCGTGGATCTGAGCGTCGGTATGGGTGAGATTAAGCCCGGATATTATCAGCAGACCTCCACGCCGCTGGTGGCCGGGAACGTTGTTGTCGTCGGCGGTCGCGTCGCGGATAACTACTCGACCGGCGAGCCGCCGGGCGTGGTCCGCGCCTACGACGTTCACACCGGTAAACTGGCCTGGGCGTGGGATCCGGGTAATCCGAACCTGACCGGCCTGCCGCCGGAAGGCCAGACCTACACCCGCGGTACGCCGAACGTCTGGTCTGCGATGTCTTACGACGCCAAACTGAACCTGATCTACCTGCCAACCGGCAACGCCACGCCAGACTTCTGGGCGGGCGAGCGTACCGCGCTGGACGATAAGTACAGTTCTTCCATCGTCGCCGTCGACGCGGCCACCGGCCAGGTCCGCTGGCATTTCCAGACCACCCATCACGACCTGTGGGACTTTGACCTGCCTTCCCAGCCTCTGCTGTACGACCTGCCTGACGGCAAGGGCGGCACCACGCCTGTGCTGGTGCAGACCAGCAAGCAGGGCATGATCTTCATGCTTAACCGCGAAACCGGCAAGCCGGTGGCGAAGGTCGAGGAACGCCCTGTCCCGGCGGGTAACGTTGAAGGTGAACGCTACTCCCCAACCCAGCCGTACTCTGTTGGCATGCCGATGATTGGCAACCAGACGCTGACCGAGTCCGACATGTGGGGCGCGACGCCAGTCGACCTGCTGCTGTGCCGCATTCAGTTTAAAGAGATGCGTCATCAGGGCGTCTTCACTCCACCGGGTCTCGACCGTTCCCTGCAGTTCCCTGGCTCACTCGGCGGGATGAACTGGGGCAGCGTCTCCGTTGACCCGAACAACAGCCTGATGTTCGTCAACGATATGCGTCTGGGTCTGGCAAACTACATGGTGCCGCGCGCGAACGTGGCGAAAGATGCCAGCGGCATCGAGATGGGGATTGTCCCGATGGACGGCACGCCGTTCGGCGCGATGCGCGAGCGCTTCCTGTCGCCGCTGGGCATTCCGTGCCAGAAGCCGCCGTTTGGCACCATGTCGGCGGTTGACCTGAAAACCGGCAAGCTGGTGTGGCAGGTTCCTGTTGGCACGGTGGAAGATACCGGCCCGCTGGGCATTCGCATGCACATGCCAATCCCAATCGGTATGCCGACCCTGGGCGCGTCGCTCTCTACCCAGTCCGGTCTGCTGTTCTTTGCCGGCACCCAGGATTTCTACCTGCGCGCGTTTGATACCGCCACCGGGAAAGAGATCTGGAAAGACCGCCTGCCGGTCGGCAGCCAGTCCGGCCCGATGACCTACGTGTCGCCGAAAACCGGTAAGCAGTACATCATCATTAACGCCGGTGGCACCCGCCAGTCGCCGGATCGCGGTGATTACGTTATCGCGTACGCGTTACCTGATAAGAAATAACCGATGAAAAAAGGGACCTTTTGGTCCCTTTTTTTTGCCCGGTGGCGCTTCGCTTACGCGGGCCTACAAATACAAGTAGGTCGGGTAAGGCGAAGCCGCCACCCGACAAAACACGCGACTCAGAACGTCTCCCAGTTATCCCCCGAAACTGTCGCCGCCGGGCGCAACGGCGCGCTCGTCGCCACTGGCGCTGACGCCACCGCGCGGTTCGGCTTCGCACCGCTCAGACGAAACGCCCCAACCGCCTCGGTCAGACGCGCGCCCTGTTCTTCCAGAGACGCCGCCGCCGCGGAGGCTTCTTCCACCAGCGAGGCGTTCTGCTGGGTCACTTTATCCATCTCCGAAATCGCCTGGCTCACCTGGACGATACCGCGACTCTGCTCATCGGACGCCGCGGCGATCTCCAGCATGATGTCGGTGACGCGCTTCACCGCGTCGACGATCTCATTCATGGTGTTACCGGCGGCAACAACTTCACCGGACCCCTGATCGATCAGCGAAACCGATTCGTTGATCAGGCTTTCGATCTCTTTTGCGGCATTCGCACTGCGGCTTGCCAGAGTGCGCACTTCACTTGCCACCACGGCAAATCCGCGCCCTTGTTCACCCGCACGGGCCGCTTCTACCGCCGCGTTAAGCGCCAGGATATTGGTCTGGAAGGCAATGCTGTTAATCACGGCGGTGATTTCAGAGATCTTCTTCGAGCTGCTGGAGATATTGCCCATGGTTTTCACCACGCCGGAGACCATCTGGCCGCCGCGGGTAGCTTTGCCGGAAGCATCTTCCGCCAGCTTGCTGGCATGATGGGCGTTATCGGCGTTCTGCTTCACCGTCGCGGTCAGCTGTTCCATGCTTGCGGCGGTTTGCTCGATGGCGGCAGCCTGCTGCTCGGTGCGGGAAGAGAGATCGGTGTTACCGGCAGAAATTTCGCTGGTGCCACGGTAGATTTCCTCCGCCCCCTGACGCACGGTGCCGACCGTTTTTTCAAGCGAGTGCTGCATGGTTTGCAGATCGCGCGTCAGGCGACCAATTTCGCTGCGCCCCGCCACGTCGTCCGGCATCGTCAGGTCGCCCTTAGCGATATTCTCGATACGTTTCGCTGCCCGCTGCAGCGGATTGATTACCGTGCGGCGCAGCACGACAAAGGTCATTGCCGTCAGCACCAGCGCCAGCGCAAACGCGCCCACCATAAACATCAGGCCCAGCTGCGTGCGGCTGTGCGCCTGCGCCGTCAGCGCATTGGCACGGTCGGTACGGATCTTAATCGCCTTCAGCAGTACGGCGTTATAAGCGTCATCCAGCGGACGCGCCGTTTCGTTTTCGTGATTGATGATCGCTTCGAACATGCCATTTTTGGCGAATTTGACCATCGGCTGCATGCCAGCGATATAGGCGTCGTAACGCGCCTTGAGATCCGCGTCCAGCGCTGCGCCCTCGGCGGTGCGCACGGCACGATTCATGTAGGCGGTAAAGCTCTCCTGGGACTGCTTAATGCGTGTTTCCGCCTCGCTAATGTTCTGCTTCATGGCGTCCATCTCCGCGATACGGCTTGCCGCACCGGCGTGGATCAGATTGATACGCGCGGTTCGCAGATGGTTTGAGCTGTTCGACAGCCCCATACGCACCTGAATTTCAGCTGTGACATCCTGCTGATCGTTATCGGCCTGCAGCAGGAAATAACCCGCAAGACCCGAGCTCAAGGCAAACAGAAGAATAATGCCACCGAGAATGGAGGAAAACAGCGGAACCAGCCTGATGTGATGCAAGAAGCCCAGCTTGCGCTGCGCCAGCATCGAAGTAGTGTTGTCCATGACCGTCGACTCTCTTGTAGGTAAGATGCGTAAAAACACGCCTGTTAAATAGTCATCGGCACGGCACAGATTAAGATTACGGCTAAAAACGCCGCACTGGTCACACTTTAGAGAAGATTATTAAAGAAACGCCAGCGGCGAAAAACCGCTGGCAGAAGAGTTACTTGTCGCCGAAATGGATAACGGTACGGATGGATTTTCCTTCGTGCATCAGATCAAACGCCTCGTTGATCTGCTCCAGTGGTAAGCGATGGGTAATGAACGGATCGAGCTGAATCTTGCCGACCATCGCATCTTCAACCATACCCGGAAGCTGGGTACGCCCCTTCACGCCGCCAAACGCGGAACCACGCCATACGCGCCCAGTGACCAGCTGGAATGGACGAGTTTTAATCTCCTGACCCGCTCCGGCCACGCCAATGATGATGCTCTCGCCCCAGCCTTTGTGGCAGCACTCCAGCGCGGAACGCATCACGTTGACGTTGCCGATACACTCGAAGCTGAAGTCCACGCCGCCGTCGGTCATCTCAACGATAACGTCCTGAATCGGCTTCTCGTGATCTTTCGGGTTCACGAAATCGGTCGCACCCATTTCACCCGCCAGCCTGAATTTCTCCGGGTTGGTATCGACCGCGATGATACGACCGGCCTTCGCCTGCACCGCGCCCTGAATCACCGCCAGACCAATGCCGCCGAGACCGAACACCGCCACGGTATCGCCCTCTTTGACTTTTGCCGTGTTATGCACCGCGCCAATACCGGTGGTCACGCCACAGCCCAGCAGGCAGACTTTGTCCAGCGGCGCCTGCGGGTTCACCTTCGCCAGCGAGATCTCCGCGCAAACGGTGTATTCGCTGAAGGTGCTGGTGCCCATGTAGTGATAAACCGGCTCGCCGTTGTAAGAGAAACGGGTCGTCCCGTCCGGCATCAGCCCTTTCCCCTGGGTGGCGCGCACCGCCTGGCAGAGGTTAGTTTTGCCGGATTTACAGAACTTGCATTCGCCGCATTCCGCGGTGTACAGCGGGATCACGTGATCGCCCGGCTTCAGGCTGGTCACGCCTTCGCCCACTTCCACCACAATCCCGCCGCCTTCATGACCGAGCACTGCCGGGAAGACGCCCTCCGGGTCATCGCCCGAGAGCGTAAACGCATCGGTATGGCACACGCCGGTATGGGTGATTTTGATCAGCACTTCGCCTTTCTTCGGCGGTGCCACGTCAATTTCAACGATTTTGAGCGGCTGGCCGGGGCCAAATGCAACTGCAGCGCGAGATTTCATATGCCTTCCCTTTTTTGTCAGGTATGTGGATTTATTTTAGATAAGAGCGCAGTAAATGGCCGACTTCCGCCATGCGTACGGCTCGCTGATCCGGCGTGGTGTCCCCCGCAACCAGCTCATCTTTGAGGTGAATTTCAACCATTTCGCCCATCAGGCCATTGGCAGCCCCGCGCACGGCGGCAATTTGCTGCAGGATGGCCAGACAAGGGTCGCCCGACTCCAGCGCACGTTCAAGGGCATCAACCTGGCCCCGAATGCGGCGGACGCGGGTAAGAATACGTTTTTTATCTTCGGGTGAATGCGGCATACGCCCTCCTGATACTATAGGGGGGTATTGTATCCTCCAAGGCAACCTTATGTAAACATTAAGTTTTATATGGTTATCAGTTGCTTACGCGGTATACACAAAAGGCACTATCGGACATAAAAGAACTTTTTACTGCCCCCAAATTGCCCCCAAATTGCCCCCCAATTGCCCCCAAAGCGTATTTTGCCCCCAAATTTGCCCCCAAAATTCACTCTTTTGCGTAACTCCTTCCAGTCTCGAAACGTCCAGCTTTACCGTCTCGCTGGCTCCCAGCATCATGTCCGTGTTTCAAAATCATAGGCTTTCGGTGCGCACCAGTTATTTCTCCTTGCCCTATACTTTCAGTCTGAAATCTGGCTGGAGGTTTCTATGTGTGGACGTTTTGCACAAGCACAAACCCGTGAAGAATATCTTGCCTATTTGGCTGAAGAAGCCGATCGCGACATCGCATACGACCCAGAGTCTATTGGCCGCTACAACGTCGCGCCAGGTACTAGAGTTCTGTTGCTGAGCGAACGCGACGAGCAGCTGCATCTTGATCCGGTCCTGTGGTCATATGCGCCCGGGTGGTGGGATAAAGCGCCACTGATAAATGCCCGAGTCGAGACTGCAGCCACAAGCCGCATGTTCAAACCTCTCTGGCAGCATGGTCGGGCGATTTGTTTCGCTGATGGCTGGTTTGAATGGAAGAAGGAAGGCGACAAGAAACAGCCCTACTTCATCCACCGTGCCGACGGCCAGCCCATTTTCATGGCAGCGATCGGCAGCATACCGTTTGAGCGCGGCGATGAAGCAGAAGGTTTCCTGATAGTGACGTCTGCAGCTGACAAAGGCCTTGTCGACATTCACGACCGCAGGCCACTGGTTCTGTCACCTGAAGCGGCACGCGAATGGATGCGCCAGGATATAGGCGGGAAAGAAGCAGAAGAGATAGCGGCCGACGGTGCCGTACCAGCCGACAAGTTTATCTGGCACCCCGTTACGCGCGCCGTGGGTAATGTGAAAAACCAGGGCCCAGAGTTAATCGAGGCTGCCCGATTATGAAATAAAAGAGACCTATACTTCTGCAATGAGAGATAGGAAGTGTTAAGTAATTGATTAAACATCTGTGAAGAGTTAACAGTTAAAGATTAGCTCTAAAGATAAACCTTAAAATGCCGATGTATTTGGGGAAGTTATTGTGTTATCACTTCCAATTATGTCACAAGGAAAAAAAAATACTATGAAAATCAATACCATAAAAGTTAGCGAAGGCTTGTTCTGTAATTGCTGCCATTTGCCGATTGATCAATGCAAAAATCGCAACAAACCGTTAAACGGCTAATATTAGGCCACCTCGTGTGGCCTTTTCTATTTCTTAAGATATATCCAGTTCGCTTTCATCATATTTAGAAGAACATAGCTTCGTTAGTACTTGATGTAGCCCCCTGAAACACCAGACAGTAGCTGTATCTCCAGATAAGAGATAGGCTTGAATATATGTCTAACACTAACACCAATTTTGAGATGACCGGGATCCTGTTAGGGCAA
>NZ_VDAS01000042.1:0-18945 GCF_019584165.1 Enterobacter sp. EC_64 | reverse complement strand
TACTGCTGAATTCACTGTCGGCGAAGGTAAGTTGATGACTCATGATGAACCCTGTTCCATGGCTCCAGATGACAAACATGATCTCATATCAGGGACTTGTTCGCACCTTCCCTAGGGGGAGCTGGAAATTTAGCGCGAAATTATTGCGCAAGATACTTGGGAATAAAAGTAAGGCTGGGTCCAAATTTTAAATCCTCAAGTCAATTGAAAGCATCCGATTTGTTTCCTAACGAAAAAGAGGATTATATTTTGAAATATCTCAAAAACTCCGATCTTTCAGAAAATAAATTATTCCCCGTTTCGGAAATAAAAGTAGAGAGTTAGCTATAAGTCTGTTTACTTTTCTTGTTTAACATTCTGAGTATAGCCCAATTAATGTGGGCTATTTTTTTTGGTCACTGCCAGTGGATTTGTTGCTGGCCGGATGATGTAGGGTGCGGAGTCGCTGGTACGACTATCCCCGGCGATACGATAAATCGTTCTACCGTCTCAGTTGTTACAAACGTTGCGCTGCAGTTGATGTTAGTGCACTGGTGATAACGCTCTTTGGTCGTGTCAGTAAAATAGCGACTTGTGCGGGCGTGAGCGGCAAAATGGCATTTTGGACAGTGAAACATGGCGAGCACCTCATTTAATTTCCGATGCGTTAATTTTACCCACTTTATCCTTATATAACAAACACATAAAAACAAATCACTGCGTTATTTCTTCGCTTTCGTACTCCACATCCGAAACCTTAACCTCAAGCTCTAAGCCCGTCGTGTAGCCGTTGCTGTTGAGGTTATGCACCACCCGGCTGATTATCCACGCCTGATCGTCTATGACGCGCTTAAACCCTTTCACCGCGACTGGCGTTTCAGGAAATAAATCTGCCCGGCCAATCGCCAGCGAGATTGAAAACTCCACAACGCCTCGCTGCAGCTTGTCCCACTTCGCCTGAGCGGCGCGCATAGCCTGCGCCTTTGTCGCGTAGATGGTTGTAAGCTCCAGCACGTTGTCAGACTCACCGGCCATGTACTCACCCTCGCGTGCTTCCTGCTCTTTTTGGGCTTTAGTCTTTGCCGGGGCTTTGGTCGCTTTCGGGTGCTGCAGCGCGCGGAGGTGCTTCTCTTTGGGCTTACGCTTGAGCTTCACCTTTTGCTTTTGCGGCTTCGGGTCTTTGGTGTGCAGCCATTTTGCCGACACGCCGGTGTAGGCTTCCCGGTCAGCAATGGCAAACTGATGACGATCGCCGTCGCCGCGCTCAAGCGTTATCTGCGGAATGGGCTTCCCGCTGGCAGTCTTACCGCTCCCCGCTTTCAGGAATAACAGTTTCCCCGCTTTTACCGAAACCGACGCCCCGTTCCGTTCAGCCAGGCGGGACAGAAACACCGCGTCGGATTCCTGCGACTGGTCAATATGAGGCACTACGACGGCTTTCAGCGTGTCGGCCACGCTGGCCGTCAGTTTATTGTGTGCCGCAATCGTCTCCACAATTTGCCCGAGCGTGGTGTCATGCCATGACTGTTCCCGACGCGAGTTCAGCGTCCCGCGAAAATCGGCGCTGCGCCCTCGGATGGTCAGCGTATCAGGTGCGCCCCTGTGCTCGATTTCGTCGACCGTGAAACTCCCCTTATTCAACAAGGCGGAGTCCTGCCAGCCTAACCACAACGTCAGCTTTGCGCCTCTCGGTGGCAACTCGACAAGCCCGTCGGTGTCGTCGAGCTCGATATCGAGCTGGTCGGCTTCAAATCCGCGATTGTCGGTCATGGTCAGACTGATAAGTCGATCGCTGAAATTCTGCGTAATATCCGCACCGTCGAGCGTGAGCATAAACGCCGGGGCAATCTTCGCCCCGGTCTGAATATCCATTCCCGTAATCATCCTGCCAGCCCTCCTAGCCAGTCACCGGCTGACGTGACCAGATTGTCGGCCTGCGTTTTCAGGTCGCCGTACATGGCCGCCAGCGATTTGTCGATCCGCTTTAAGGATTACAACATCGAGGCCGAGTAATCCCCGTTAAAATGCCATCTTCGGGCGGCACTTCCTCAGAGCTCACCAGACGCCACGTAACCCCGCCGCCGGCACGATTCAACCTCACCGCTCAGCACGCCGCCACGACGCGCACAGACGCGCAAAATAAATCCTGTCACCAAGTCTGGCGCTCAGTGTTATCCCCGCCTCGCCTGCCCGCTTCATGGGGGGTTTTAATGCAGATGCACGAATAGGCTTAGACCGCATAAGCCCTGATACTATATGAAGTGTGAGAGGACCTAATAAAATGCATTTTAATGCAGCATACACATGCACAGATGATTGACCCCAATAATCAAGTTTATTAGCATCTTATGTTTTAGGATTTTTTCATGTACATAGACAACTCAGCACTGACATTACGAAATTTTTTCATCAGCCTCAAAGACCAAAATACTAACCTAATAGTAAAAAATGCCTTATTGGTAGCGTTTGAGTTAGAACATACTAAAGATAATCAAATTTTATTATGGGATAAGATCTCTAAACTTATGAGCTTGCCTAAAAAAATAGAGGATGCATTACAAGATTATTTCCCTGATGATGAAATTACCGCACCAAACTGGAGACCCTGTGTTGATAAGTTCTTTGCACAATTAAGCCTTGTCGAACCTCTTCCAAATGCCACACAAAGAATATCTGACGCTGCATTAAATGATTTAGGCATGATCTCTTTATTATTCAAAACTAAGGGGGAAATTGGAAAAATCAAAGATGAGCAATTAATTGATATAAAGCAACAATTGTTAGAATTGAAGGATTCGATAATCAATTCTGATTTCTCAATAGAGCTTAAAAAAGAAATATTACATTATGTTAATAATATGATAAGGGCTTTTGACGATTATGAAATAACAGGTATTGAACCAATAATTTCTGCAACAGAGGCAACTATGGGACATGCTTGCATGTCTGAGTCATTTAATCAAGTCGTGACCACGACAGAAGAAGGCTCTAAACTTAAGAACATTTTGAAAAAGACAATCTCATCAATTAATAGTGTTGAAGGTCTTGTCAGTCTTGGAGCTAACGGCGTTACCCTCCTGGAGTTCTTTGATAAATAACATAAATTAACTCCTCGCGGTGCGAACTGTTCAACCCCGCCAGTACTGAAAACGAGCTTCAGCACCGGCGGTGTTTCCTATGGTCGATTTGGCAACGGGATTATCGGACCTCTCGCTGGTGTGAGCGACTTAATTTTCTAACTGTTGTTTTCATGCAGCCGCCCGTAATTACCCATTACAATTTCGGCACAACCTACCAGCTCGACGGACATCAGGTTTTAATTAATTATTTATCGCTGAGATAGGTATATTAGCGCCATAGGCCTTATATTTTCGCTCTTATGCTGCGGGATTTTTCGGAGTATTTTGTACATTTAGCAGCCATCCTTACGAATATAATCAACATTGTTCTATTTTATACCCACCTTATCCATTGCTTCTTCATAAATCCCCGCCACTTTCGAACCGGAATAGCGTTTCAATATGCTAGGAAGTTTCCTGAGGCCAGTTATGCTGAATTCAGGCGAACCCTCAAAGTGTTAAGCCCGATTTACCGGCCGGACAAGCAACACATGCGCTACGACACTCTTTCGCCACGCACTTTATGATTAACGGAGGCAACATCATCACACTGCAGAGGATCTTAGGTCATACAAAAATTGCTCAGACAATGGTCTATGCGCACTTCGCTCCTCAGTACTTGCAGGACGCGATTTCGCTTAACCCGTTGAAGGGTGCTAATGGTGGTCAGAGTGTCCACAATGTGTCCACACCCTAGCCGCTTTTTATGGCTTTTGACTGCTAGTAGTAAAACGTGAAGCCTTGTCTGGCGCGGCTTTCAAGTTACGCCAGACATTAAAAAGGCTCCCGCAGGAGCCTTTCATCAATCAATGCAGCGACGCTAACCTCGCCGCAAACCCGACAAACAGCAGCCCTATCAGCCCGTTCCCCAGCTTTGCCAGTTTCTTTTTCGTTTTGAGATAGCGCGTGACAAACGCACCGGAGAAGATCAGGAAGCTCATATACATGAAGCTTATCAACTCAAGCGTCGTCGCGAGGATAAGGAAAGAGGTACCGGTGTTCTGCGCATTCACGTCGATGAACTGAACAAAGAACGATACGTAGAACAGAATCGCTTTTGGATTCGTCAGGCTCAGCACCAGCGAACGTTTCATGATCGTGCTGGCAGGCTCGGTGCCGCTTTCCTGAGCGTGATTCTGGCGGGTAATGACCGACCAGAGCATTTTGCCGCCCAGCCACAGCAGGTAGAAGGCGCCGAGATAGCGCACGATATTAAACAGTACCGGCGTGGTCTGGATTAATGCCGCGACGCCCGCCCAGGCAAGAAACATCAGCACCGCATCGCCGATAAATACACCCGTGGCGGCCAGGTACCCTTTTTTAACGCCGTGTCCAATTCCAGTTTTAAGCACAAACAGGGTATTCGGCCCCGGTACCAGCACGATAAAAAACGCGCCAACAACATACGTCCAGAAATTCAGTACGCCAAACTCCGCAAACACTTCTTCTCCCTCCTTTTGCTCAACACAACAGGAATAGCGCTGCAACCACGCTACTCCCAAAAATCAGATCCTATAAAATCAGCGGGCACCATTACGGTGCCCTCATGGTACTCAGATATCCTGGACGGCGAACAGCAACGCGTTGCGGTGCCGGGTCATTCCACATTTTCTGATGGCGTGAATACGCATATTGCGGCGGGATTGTGCTTCCAGCCAACGAGCCTTGCGACGACTCACCTGTCGCAACATGCGCCAGCGCCCTACTTCTGTTCTACTGCGCTTCATGTCTACAACTCTTTCTCAAACAGAGACGCCATTATAAACCCAACCCGGCTGCAAACCAGCGTTATTACCTGGCGTTTTTATTTGCCAGATGAATCCTGATGCGTACACTCATAACAATACGCTTTCAAAAGGATTTTTTTACCTATGACAACCTTCTACACCGTGGTGAGTTGGCTGGTCATTTTGGGATACTGGCTGTTAATCGCGGGTGTGACGTTACGCATCCTGATGAAGCGCAGAGCCGTACCCTCTGCCATGGCCTGGCTTCTGATCATCTACATCCTGCCGCTGGTGGGAATTATCGCCTATCTCTCTTTCGGTGAGCTTCATCTCGGTAAACGCCGCGCCGAGCGGGCCCGCGCCATGTGGCCCTCCACCGCGAAGTGGCTGAACGACCTTAAAGCCTGCAAGCATATCTTTGCCGAGGAGAACAGCAGCGTCGCCTCGTCACTGTTTAAGCTGTGCGAGCGCCGTCAGGGGATTGGCGGCGTTAAGGGTAATCAGCTCCAGTTGCTGACCTCGTCCGACGACGTTATGCAGGCGTTAATCCGCGATATCCAGCTGGCGCGTCATAATATCGAGATGGTTTTCTATATCTGGCAGCCCGGCGGGATGGCTGACCAGGTCGCGGAATCCCTGATGGCCGCGGCGCGACGCGGCATTCACTGCCGTCTGATGCTTGACTCTGCGGGCAGCGTGGCATTTTTCCGCAGTCCCTGGGCAGGGATGATGCGCAATGCCGGTATCGAAGTGGTCGAGGCGCTGAAGGTTAACCTCCTGCGCGTGTTTCTGCGCCGGATGGACCTTCGTCAGCACCGTAAAATGATCATGATCGATAACTATATTGCCTACACCGGCAGCATGAACATGGTTGACCCGCGCTTCTTTAAACAGGACTCGGGCGTGGGCCAGTGGGTGGATTTGATGGCGCGCATGGAGGGGCCGATTGCCACCTCGATGGGCATCGTCTACTCCTGCGACTGGGAGATAGAGACCGGCAAACGCATCCTCCCGCCACCACCGGACGGCAATATTATGCCGTTTGAAGAGGCCAGCGGTCACACTATTCATACCATTGCTTCCGGGCCGGGCTTCCCGGAGGATTTGATTCATCAGGCGCTGCTGACGGCGACCTACTCGGCGCGTGAATATCTGATCATGACGACGCCCTACTTTGTTCCCAGCGATGACCTCCTGCACGCGATCTGTACCGCGGCGCAGCGCGGCGTCGATGTGAGCATTATTTTGCCGCGCAAAAATGACTCCCTTCTGGTGGGCTGGGCCAGCCGGGCATTCTTTAGCGAACTGCTGGCTGCAGGGGTGAAGATCTACCAGTTCGAAGGTGGATTGCTCCACACCAAAAGCGTGCTTGTCGACGGCGAGTTAAGCCTGGTGGGAACGGTGAACCTGGATATGCGCAGCCTGTGGCTCAACTTTGAAATCACGCTGGTTATTGATGATGCCGGCTTTGGCGGCGATCTCGCGGCGGTGCAGGATGATTATATCTCCCGCTCGCGGCTGCTGGATGCCAGACTGTGGGTAAAACGTCCGCTGTGGCAGAGAATTGCCGAACGACTGTTTTACTTCTTTAGTCCGTTGCTGTAAAACGTGCCCAACGATGTTAAACAGGTAGTCATCATGGAAATGGATCTGAACAATCGCCTGACCGAAGACGAAACGCTCGAGCAGGCCTATGACATTTTTCTCGAACTGGCGGTTGATAACCTCGATCCCGCAGACGTGATCCTCTTTAATCTGCAGTTCGAAGAGCGCGGCGGTGCCGAACTGTTCGACCCTTCAGAAGACTGGGCTGAGCATGTGGATTTCGACCTGAACCCTGACTTCTTCGCCGAAGTGGTGATCGGGCTGGCCGATGAAGACGGTGGCGAAATTAATGATATCTTCGCTCGCGTCCTGCTCTGCCGTGAGAAAGACCACAAGCTGTGCCATATTCTCTGGCGCGAATAATAAAAAAGGCTGCGATTGCAGCCTTTTTTATTTACTCCGGCAACGGATTTCCGCAGCGGTGACAAAAACGCGCGTTGAGTTCATGTTCCCCCTGATGACATCGCGGACATTTGCGCTGCTGCTTGCGGCTCTGAAATGCGCTGCTCATGTGCGTGGTAATCAGCCCGGTCGGAATGGCAATGACCGAATAGCCAATCAAAATCAGCACTGAGGCCACAATTCGCCCCAGCGGCGTATGGGGCGTGATATCCCCGTACCCCACGGTCGTTACGGTCACGATCGCCCAGTAGACGGACGCATTGAGCGTCGTAAAGCCATATTTCGGCCCCTCAATCAGATACATCAGTGCGCCAAAAACAATCATGACAATGGCAATAAACGAATAGAACAGAATAAGCTGATGACGGGCGCTGACGATTGCGCTCCAGAATATGCGCAGTGAGGGCATAAGGCGCAGTAATTTCAGAATACGTAATACGCGAATAACGCGCATCGCTCGCCAGGCAAAGACATAGCTCAGGCTGATTTCCGGCCACAGCCACATGACGTAGAGCGGCAGAATGGTGGCTAAATCGATAAATCCCCAGAAGCTGAAAACATATCGGGCCGGGTTAGGCCAGGCAATCACTCGGAGGAGATATTCAGCGGTAAACACCAGGGTAATCGCCAGCTCAAGCCAGACAAAGACATGCCATTCGTCAAACGTCAGGTGGTATTGCGTCCCGGCACCCGATTCAATAAAGATGATAACCACGCTGAGGAGCGCAAATAAACCACAAAGACCCTCGAAGCGCCGTCCGGATACCGTTTCAGGATCGAATAAAACATGATAAAGCCGCCGACGGGCTGACGTGAATAAACGCGACACAGTGACCTCGCAAAAAATAAGGGCTGACATCATGTCAGCCCTTGCGATTATAACGGGTCTACTTTCAGGCAGGAAACCGCATGTCGGAAACTGCCTTCCAGAACCGGCCGCGTTTTCGCACATTCCGGCCCGGCCATAGGGCAGCGCGTGCGGAAGACGCAGCCCGACGGCGGGTTAATCGGTGAAGGCAATTCCCCTTCCAGAAGCTGGATGGTCTTATTCTTTTCCAGATCGGGATCGGGGATCGGCACCGCCGACATCAGCGCTTTGGTGTAAGGGTGCAGCGGATTGTGGTACACCTCGTCATAGGTGCCCAGCTCCACGGCGTGCCCCAGATACATCACCAGCACGCGGTCAGAGATGTGTTTCACCACGGCCAGGTCATGCGCGATGAAGATCAGCGACAGCCCCATTTCGCGCTGCAGCTTCTGCAGCAGGTTAACCACCTGCGCCTGAATAGAGACGTCGAGCGCGGAAACCGGCTCATCACAGATAATCAGCTTCGGTTCGAGGATCAGGGCGCGCGCAATACCAATACGCTGACACTGACCGCCAGAGAACTCGTGAGGATAGCGGTTGATGAGGTTAGGCAACAGCCCAACTTTCAGCATCATCGCCTTAACGCGATCGCGCACTTCCTGGCGGAACATCTTCGGATGATAGGTCCGCAGCGGCTCGGCAATAATCTCACCGATGGTCATACGCGGATTTAATGACGCCAGTGGATCCTGGAAAATCATCTGGATATCGCTGCGCACGTCGCGCCACTCGTCGGGCTTCATGCCCAGCAGATCTTTACCCAGCCAGGCCACTTTGCCGTCGGTGGCTTTTACCAGACCGATAATGGCGCGCGCAAAGGTCGATTTACCGCAGCCGGACTCGCCCACCACGCCCAGGGTTTCCCCTTCATACAGGCGCAGCGTGACGCCGTCCACCGCTTTCAGGGTCTTCGACGGCTGCCAGAACCACTGTTTGCCGTCCTTGATGTCGAAATGCACCTTAAGGTCAGCAATTTCGAGCAGGACATTACGTTTTTCATCTAATGCGTTCATACCAGCTCCTCCTGCGGCTTAAAGCAGGCGCGCAGACGGCCTGGTGCAAACTCTCCCAGCGGCGGTGCGCTGTTGCAGATTTCCATCGCGTGCGGACAGCGCGGCTGGAACGGACAGCCTTTCGGCAGGCGCAGCAGGTTTGGCGGGTTGCCCGGAATGGTCAGCAGGGATTCCCCTTCCGCATCGAGACGCGGCACCGCGTTCAGCAGGCCAATCGAGTAAGGATGCGCTGGCTGATAAAACACGTCGCGCGCCTTGCCGTATTCCATGGTACGACCGGCATACATGACCAGCACTTTGTCACAGATGCCCGCCACCACGCCCAGGTCGTGGGTGATCATGATGATCGCCGTGTTGAACTCACGCTTCAGCTCGTTCAGGAGGGTCATGATTTGCGCCTGAACGGTAACGTCCAGCGCGGTGGTCGGTTCGTCGGCAATCAGCAGTTTTGGCCGGCACAGCAGCGCCATCGCAATCATCACGCGCTGACGCATACCACCGGAGAACTCGTGCGGGAACATGCGCATACGCTTGCGCGCTTCCGGCATTTTCACCGCATCGAGCATTTTGACCGACTCTTCAAAGGCTTCGGCTTTGCCCAGACCTTTGTGCAGCATCAGGACTTCCATCAGCTGCTCACCGACGCGCATGTACGGGTTCAGCGAGGTCATCGGATCCTGGAAAATCATCGAGATCTGCTCGGCGCGCAGCTTGTTCAGCTCTTGCTCCGGCAGGTTGAGGATTTCACGACCGTTGAATTTCGCGGAACCGCCAATCACACCGTTAGCGGCCAGCAGGCCCATTAACGCAAAGGCGGTCTGGGATTTACCGGAACCAGATTCCCCCACGATACCGAGCGTTTCACCCGCGCGCAGGTTGAAGTTGAGATCGTTCACGGCGGTCACATCCCCGTCCGGGGTCTTAAAGGTGACGCGAAGATCTTTTACGTCCAGCAGAAGGTCGCTCCGCTGCTGCGCCTGTGGCGCGGTTGCCGTTTCAATCATTGTCATGACGGCGCTCCTTAACGGTCTTTCGGGTCGAGGGCATCACGCAGGCCATCGCCGATAAAGTTAAAACAAAACAGGGTAACGACCAGGAAACCCGCCGGGTATAACAGCAGCCACGGTGACACTTCCATTGAGTTTGCACCGTCACTCAGCAGCGCGCCCCAGCTGCTCAGCGGCTCTTGCGTACCCAGACCGAGGAAGCTCAGGAAGGATTCAAACAGGATCATGCTTGGTACCAGCAGTGAGGCATAGACCACCACCACGCCCAGCACGTTAGGAACGATATGGCGAACCACGATATTCCCGGTAGAGACACCGCCGACCTGCGCGGCTTCGATAAACTCTTTGCGTTTGAGGCTCAGCGTCTGGCCGCGAACAATACGCGCCATATCCAGCCATGACACCATCCCGATGGCCACGAAGATCAACAGGATATTCTGACCAAAGAAGGTCACCAGCAGGATGACGAAGAACATAAACGGGAAGGAGTTCAGGATTTCCAGCAGACGCATCATCACCGAGTCCACTTTGCCGCCAAGGTAGCCGGACAGTGAGCCATAGAGCGTCCCGACGATCACCGCCACCAGCGCGGCAGCAATCCCGACCATCAGCGAGATACGCCCGCCGATAGCGACGCGCACCAGCAGGTCACGTCCGGATGAGTCCGTGCCAAAATAGTGGCCAGACTCCATATCCGGCGCGCTGGACATCATGCCCCAGTCGGTGTCGAAATAGGTAAATTGCGACAGCATCGGGGCCAGGGTCACAAACAGCGCGATGATCACCAGCACCACCAGACTCGCCACCGCCGCGCGGTTGTGCATAAAGCGACGACGCGCGTCCTGCCAGAGGCTACGACCTTCCACTTCCAGTTTTTCACTGAAGTTTTCCAGCGCCTCGCTGTTTTTCTTACTCAACATCATGGCGTGCTCCAGTTAGTAACGGATTTTCGGGTCGATGACGGCATACAGCACATCGACGATAGCGTTAAAGAGAATGGTCAGCGCACCGACGAGAATGGTCAGGCTCAGTACCAGCGAATAGTCGCGGTTAAGCGCGCCGTTAACAAACAGCTGGCCAATGCCCGGCAGGCCGTAAATGGTTTCGATAACCATCGAGCCGGTGATGATCCCGACGAATGCTGGTCCCATGTAGGAGAGCACGGGCAACAGCGCCGGTTTGAGCGCGTGGCGGAAGATAATCCGACGCATCGGCAGCCCTTTCGCGCGCGCGGTACGAATGAAGTTCGAATGCAGCACTTCGATCATTGAACCACGGGTGATACGCGCGATACTGGCGATGTACGCCAGGGATAATGCCACCATCGGCAAAATCATGAACTTTAATGCCCCGCCGTTCCAGCCGCCGCCAGGCAGCCACTTCAGCGTAATGGCAAATATCATCACCAGTAATGGCGCGACAACGAAGCTGGGTATGACTACCCCGGTCATTGCCACCCCCATTACGGCATAATCCCATTTGGTATTTTGTCTGAGCGCGGCGATGACGCCTGCGGTGACCCCGAAAACAATGGCCAGAATGAATGCCGCTGCACCCAATTTCGCCGAAACCGGGAAGCTGGACGCCACCAGGTCGTTAACGGAATAGTCTTTATATTTAAATGACGGTCCAAAATCACCGTGGGCCAGCTGCTTCAGGTAATTGAAGTACTGGGTAGAGATAGGATCGTTTAAGTGGTATTTCGCTTCGATATTCGCCATCACTTCTGGCGGCAGCGTACGCTCACCGGTAAATGGACTTCCCGGCGCAAGGCGCATCATGAAGAAGGAAATCGTGATGAGAATAAATAGCGTTGGAATCGCTTCAAGACAGCGACGTAGGATAAATTTCAACATTGCCCGTACCTTCTGGCGTGTGCCTATATAATGTGACGTTGGTTAGACACCGTGGGGCGAGCACGCCCGCCCCACTCATTGCCATTAATGCTTGATAATATACAAGTTTTTAACGTAGATATTATCCATCGGGTCTTTACCGGTGTACCCACCTACCCACGGTTTCACCAGACGGGCGTTAACGTAGTAGTAAACCGGAACGATCGCGGAATCTTTATCCAGCTGCTGCTCAGCTTTAGAGTACAGTTCAGTACGCTGTGCTTCGTCAGTGGTTTTCAGCGTGTCGGCAATCAGCTTGTCAAACGCCGGGCTCTTATAGTGCGCGGTGTTGTTTGAGCTGTCGCTCAGCATGGTGTTCAGGAAGGAGGTCGGTTCGTTATAGTCCGCACACCAGCCGGCACGCGCCACGTCAAAGGTGCCCTGATGACGGCTGTCGAGGAAGGTCTTCCACTCCTGGTTCTCCAGCTTCACGTTCGCGCCCAGGTTCTTTTTCCAGATCGAGGCGACGGCGATAGCCAGTTTTTTGTGCAGATCGGACGTGTTGTATAACAGGCTGAAGGTCAGCGGCTTATCGGCGGTATAGCCCGCTTCGGCCAGCAGTTTCTTCGCTTCTGCGTTACGCTGTTCCTGCGTCTGTTTGAACCAGTCTGGCTCGGTCAGTTTTGCGCCATCGGTGTATGGAGGGGTATAGCTGTATGCCGGCAGATCGCCCTGGTTTTTCACTTTGTTCACGATGATATCGCGATCCAGTGCCAGCTTCAGCGCAGTACGAACACGTACGTCGGTGAAAGGTGCTTTCTGGTTGTTGATTTCATAGTAGTAGGTGCACAGGTACGGGTCGACGTGAACTTCTTTCGGGATCTCTTTCTTCAGCTTCTGGAACAGTTCAATCGGCATGTTGTTATAGGTCATGTCGATTTCGCCGCTGCGGTAGCGGTTGACGTCAGTCACTTCGGAAGAAATTGGCAGGTAGGTCACCTGATTAATCACGGTTTTAGCGTTGTCCCAGTATTGCGGGTTACGCTCAAGCACCATACGCTCGTTGACCACCCAGTCTTTCAGCTTATAGGCGCCGTTGGTCACGATATTGGCAGGCTGGGTCCATTTTTCACCAAATTTTTCCACGGCGGATTTTGGTACCGGGGAGACGGACGGGTGAACCAGCAGCTTATAGAAGTACGGAACAGGTTCGCTCAACGTGACTTCGAAGGTATTGGCATCGATCGCTTTAACGCCCAGATCGGTGATCGGTTTTTTGCCCGCGATGATGTCATCAATATTGGCAATATGGCCATATTGCAGGTAGCTCGCATACGGAGAGGCGGTCGTTGGATTCGCCAGACGCTGCCAGCTATAAACGAAATCTTCAGCCGTGACCGGCGTACCGTCGGACCATTTCGCATCTTTACGCAGATGGAAGGTCCAGACTTTGAAATCTTTGTTTTCCCATTTTTCTGCCACGCCCGGTGCCGGGTGGCCGTCTACGTCAGTGACCAGCAGGCCTTCGAACAGGTCGCGGTTAACGTTAGACTCAGGAACACCTTCAATTTTGTGCGGGTCAAGAGACTGAACTTCCGCACCGTTGTTACGCACCAGCGTCTGCTTCTCCGCCAGCTGAACACCTGCAGGAACGTCCGCAGCCATTGCAGCGTTTCCCGCGATTAGCGCAGTTAAAATCCCCGCCGCTACCAGATTTTTTTTTGTGATGATGGACATTGTGTTGATACTCCACTCATTATAATGACTGGCCTTCGCCAGCTGTGTAATCCCCTGTTGGGGCCTGTACAGCGCAGGAGTTTTTTTTGCTGCTGTCAGGTTCTTCTTTTACTGCTTGCTATCACCGACTTTTTTATTACTGACCGCTCGTATGGCAGTCTTGCGTCGATTCTTTACAGGCCTCCCCTGTTTGAGACCTGTTCTGGATATCCGGGATGAGAACCATATGAAAATAATTCTCATCTGATTGTTTTATGCTGCAAAATATTAGGCCGGAAAGTATCAAATGGCGTAATCGTGCGCCAATACATTTTGCAAATTTGTTAAGCAATTCTCTTTTACGGTGAGTACCGTATCGTTGAGGGCAGCCCTGCCGGACATCGAACATCACTATAAAGACATGATATTCAATAGGATAGAGAAAATTTTCTCTACAAGCGCGTCGCTGCGCTATCATCGCGTGATTTTGTACAAAAATTTAACAACTGGTTATTATTTAGCACATTCATCTAGGGGAATGTTGAAATTACTAATATCATTTCGGTTATCTCTCAGCAAGCCCCAGAGTATCATGTGAGTAAAATAACAGAGCGATCGAAGATTTTCTGCGCAGGCGGGGTAAGGCGGAATTAATAACCTATTGAAATACAAGAAATGAACATTATTAGTAGAATTTATTATGATATGTGAGCATTTCAACTTTAGTTATATGATTTGCTGATAATCACGTAAAAAAAACGGAGCCGTCGCTCCGTTCTTTCATATGAAGTATTAATGCAATAATCCGGGGAAAATGCTTTTAATACCCGTTACGATGAATTCGATCCCTAACGCCATCAGCAACAGGCCCATGATACGCGTAATGACGTTGATGCCCGTCTGACCCAGCAAGCGCACCAGCCAGGGTGCCATGCGGAACACGCCCCAACAGCAGAGCGCAAAAATGGCAATAGCCACGGAAAAGCCAATCAGGTGCATCAGGCTATGATAACGCGTGCCCCAGACAATGGTTGAACTGATGGCCCCAGGACCGGCCATCAGCGGTAAGGCCAGCGGCACCACGCCAATGCTTTCGCGGATGGCGGTTTCTGACTTCTCTTGTTTATTCTGCTTATCCTCGCCCAGCTTACCGCTGATCATGGACATGGCGATGGTCACCACCAGGATCCCACCTGCAATGCGGAAAGAATCTATCGAAATCCCGAAAAGCTGGAGAATGGCGTCACCCAGAAAAAGAGAGGTGAGCAATATGATCGCCACCGACAGGTTAGCGGTGAGGTTGGTCTTATTCCTGGCCGCCGCTGTCTGGTAACTCGTCATACTAATGAAGACAGGAATGATCCCCACCGGGTTGACCAGGGCAAACAAACCAATAAAAAATTTAAAATACGTTGGAAAATCAAAGAGCGTTTGGATCACGTTTTGCTCCGCTTATACATATGCCCTGGACTGACAATTTGTCATGAGAAATCGCGCTGAAGATACCCTTTTTATCAGCATACTTCACTTGAAATCTGTACCAAAACGTTATCATTTCAGGATGTTAAACATTTGTATAATCAATGATAGTGCCGCTTCCAATACTTACGTAATTATTTAACACTGGAAAAATCAGCACGAAATAACCCTGCTGAAAGGTATCAGCTTAGGGGAAAATTGACGCAGATCATGATTTCCGTACTCAGAAGTGAGTAATCTTGGTTACACCCCCAGGGAGGCCACCTGCCAAAAAGGGATGATGCTAAGGTAAGGCTCTTTTAGTAAATTAGTGTGCTGGTGTAGAAAGTAACTCTTTGTTTTATTTTGTGTTACGCAAGTGCTATCGGCTCTGTCTATACTGTGTGACGTATCGAGCGCTGGTTTACTAAAAGAGTTTAAACATTATCAGGAGAGCATTATGGCTGTTACTAATATCGCTGAACTGAACGCCCTCGTCGAGCGCGTGAAAAAAGCCCAGCGTGAATATGCCAATTTCACCCAAGAACAGGTTGATAAAATCTTCCGCGCGGCCGCACTGGCTGCTGCAGATGCTCGAATCCCTCTCGCTAAAATGGCCGTTGCCGAATCCGGCATGGGTATCGTTGAAGATAAAGTGATCAAAAACCACTTTGCTTCAGAGTATATCTACAACGCCTATAAAGATGAGAAAACCTGTGGCGTGCTGTCTGAAGACGACACCTTCGGTACTATCACCATCGCTGAACCTATCGGCATTATCTGCGGTATCGTTCCGACCACTAACCCAACGTCTACCGCTATCTTCAAATCACTGATTAGCCTGAAGACCCGTAACGCAATCATCTTCTCTCCACACCCACGTGCGAAAGACGCGACCAACAAAGCTGCAGATATCGTCCTGCAGGCTGCTATCGCTGCGGGTGCACCAAAAGACCTGATTGGCTGGATCGACCAACCTTCTGTTGAGCTCTCCAACGCGCTGATGCATCACCCGGACATTAACCTGATTCTGGCGACCGGTGGTCCTGGCATGGTTAAAGCTGCATACAGCTCCGGTAAACCGGCTATCGGTGTGGGCGCGGGTAACACCCCTGTTGTTATCGACGAAACTGCTGACATCAAACGTGCTGTCGCGTCTGTACTGATGTCTAAAACCTTCGATAACGGTGTAATCTGTGCATCTGAACAGTCTGTTGTGGTTGTGGATTCCGTATATGACGCGGTTCGCGAACGTTTCGCCAGCCACGGCGGCTACCTGCTGCAGGGCAAAGAGCTGAAAGCGGTTCAGGACATTATCCTGAAAAATGGCGCGCTGAACGCCGCTATCGTGGGTCAGCCAGCCTACAAAATTGCTGAACTCGCAGGCTTTACCGTTCCGGCAACCACCAAAATCCTGATCGGTGAAGTGAAAGTTGTTGACGAAAGCGAGCCGTTCGCACACGAAAAACTGTCTCCTACGCTTGCCATGTACCGTGCGAAAGATTTCGAAGAGGCGGTAGAGAAAGCGGAGAAGCTGGTTGCCATGGGCGGTATCGGTCACACCTCTTGTCTGTACACTGACCAGGATAACCAGCCAGAGCGTGTTGCTCACTTCGGTCAGATGATGAAAACCGCACGTATCCTGATCAACACCCCTGCTTCTCAGGGTGGTATCGGTGACCTGTACAACTTTAAACTCGCACCTTCCCTGACTCTGGGTTGTGGTTCCTGGGGTGGTAACTCCATCTCTGAAAACGTTGGTCCAAAACACCTGATCAACAAGAAAACCGTTGCTAAGCGAGCTGAAAACATGTTGTGGCACAAACTTCCGAAATCTATCTACTTCCGCCGTGGCTCTCTGCCAATCGCGCTGGATGAAGTGATTACTGATGGCCACAAACGTGCGCTCATCGTGACTGACCGTTTCCTGTTCAACAACGGCTACGCTGACCAGATCACCTCTGTGCTGAAAGCGGCTGGCGTCGAAACTGAAGTGTTCTTCGAAGTTGAAGCTGACCCAACCCTGAGCGTGGTACGTAAAGGTGCTGAACTGGCTAACTCCTTCAAACCTGATGTGATTATCGCACTGGGTGGTGGTTCCCCAATGGACGCCGCGAAAATCATGTGGGTGATGTACGAGCATCCAGAAACTCACTTCGAAGAACTGGCGCTGCGCTTTATGGATATCCGTAAACGTATCTACAAGTTCCCGAAAATGGGCGTAAAAGCGAAAATGATCGCGGTCACCACCACTTCCGGTACCGGTTCAGAAGTCACGCCATTCGCGGTAGTAACAGACGATGCAACCGGTCAGAAATACCCACTGGCTGACTATGCGCTGACGCCAGACATGGCTATCGTTGATGCGAACCTGGTTATGGAGATGCCGAAGTCACTGTGTGCATTCGGTGGTCTGGATGCGGTAACTCACGCCCTGGAAGCCTACGTTTCTGTACTGGCATCTGAGTTCTCTGACGGTCAGGCTCTGCAGGCTCTGAAACTGCTGAAAGAAAACCTGCCAGCGTCCTACAACGAAGGGTCTAAAAACCCTGTAGCACGTGAACGTGTCCACAGTGCCGCAACCATCGCCGGTATCGCGTTTGCCAACGCCTTCCTGGGTGTTTGCCACTCAATGGCGCACAAACTGGGCTCACAGTTCCACATTCCTCACGGTCTGGCGAACGCCCTGTTGATCAGCAACGTTATCCGTTATAACGCTAACGACAACCCAACCAAGCAGACTGCTTTCAGCCAGTACGACCGTCCACAAGCACGTCGTCGCTATGCTGAAATCGCTGACCACCTTGGTCTGAGCGCACCGGGTGACCGTACTGCTGCCAAGATTGAGAAACTGCTGGCATGGCTGGAAAGCCTGAAAGCTGAACTGGGTATTCCTAAGTCAATCCGTGAAGCGGGCGTACAGGAAGCTGACTTCCTTGCTCACGTAGATAAGCTGTCTGAAGATGCATTCGATGACCAGTGTACTGGTGCTAACCCGCGCTACCCACTGATCTCCGAGCTGAAACAGATTCTGCTGGATACCTACTACGGTCGTGAGTTCAAAGAAGGTGACGTTGCCGCTGTGAAAACAGAAGCCTCTGTCATCAAAGCTGACAAGAAAGCGAAGAAAAGCGCTTAATTGACATCAGCAGATGAAAAACCCGCCTTTATGGCGGGTTTTTTTATGTCTGAATAATAAGCCAGACGTTATTTTCTGTTGTCGTGCTGAATCGCCGTCAGCGAGCCTACAGACAGCGCTTCTTTATAATGCTTACGGCAGACCGAAACATAGCGTTCATTGCCGCCTATCACCACCTGCTCGCCATCTGCATAAGGTTTCCCGGCCTGGTCAAGACGAAGTACCATACTGGCTTTACGACCGCAAAAGCAGATCGTTTTCAGTTCGACAAGTTTATCCGACCAGGCGAGCAAATACTGGCTCCCTTCAAAAAGCTCGCCGCGGAAATCCGTGCGCAGGCCATAACACAGCACGGGGATATCAAGCTCATCGACTACCTCTGACAGGGCATGGACCTGTTCACGCGTCAGAAACTGGCTTTCATCGACCAGGACACAATGAATGGGCTGCGCAGCATGTTCTGCACGAATGTCTTCAAACAGATCGGTTTTCGGGTTAAACAGCCTTGCAGGCGACGAGAGCCCTATTCTGGAGCTCACCTTCCCCGCGCCAAAGCGATCGTCAATTTCCGCCGTATAAACAACGGTACGCATCCCTCGCTCCTGGTAATTGTACGAGGATTGCAGCAGCGCGGTGGATTTCCCGGCATTCATTGCCGAATAGTAGAAATAAAGTTGTGCCATTGGCCGTAAAACCCTAATCAATGTGTAATATTCCCGATGAGTCATTGTACCATATTTTGTCTGGTCATCAGCGATGCAGCGCACAGAGGATGCGGTTCAGTACGGCGTTCAGTACCGTCTGTTTAACAAAATAACCCGTTAAAACATGAAGTAAACGCATTCAGCCAGGCGACGAGGTTATAAGTTCAACCAAACATAACACTTCTTTTTATAGTGGAATCCGTGTTCTTTAAGATTCACTATTTATTAACTATTTCAGGCTTAACACCAGGGGTGAGAACTAAGGAAGGTGCGAATAAGCGGGGAAATTCTTCTCGGCTGACTCAGTCATTTCATTTCTTCATGTTTGAGCCGATTTTTTCTCCCGTAAATGCCTTGAATCAGCCTATTTAGA
>NZ_VDAS01000041.1:0-19340 GCF_019584165.1 Enterobacter sp. EC_64 | reverse complement strand
CTGCTGAATTCACTGTCGGCGAAGGTAAGTTGATGACTCATGATGAACCCTGTTCCATGGCTCCAGATGACAAACATGATCTCATATCAGGGACTTGTTCGCACCTTCCTTAGCTGAAACCGCTGTCCAGGCCGCCGATTATATACGTGGGTATTACGATAATGCACAGGCGGATTAATCTTGCTTACAAACATTGTCCTTCTGTAGTAATGGCTTCTGTGGTAATTTTCTCAGGCTTTTATTCCACTCAAAATCAGTGGAATCTGCATATGGCATTGTTAACTAACCGGAATTAACGCCGAGATCCTTTACCAGTACCAAAATTATGACAAATACTCGTAACATCCTGACAGGTCTTTTAGTTCTGTCTGTACTGGCTTTATGTTTTATCTGGCCAATCCCAAACGATCAGCTACCTTTTCATCGTAATGGACTGATTTATCCTAATATTGTGGTGGCGCTCGGTCTTTTCTTTAGCTCTTCAGTGGCGAGAAAAGCGCTGGACTTAAACAAAATTAAGTTCGTGCTTATTGTGCTGTGGGCATTAACCTTCTTTATCCTGATTAACGGCTTTTTTGTCGCGCCAGATATTAAAGAAATGGTGTCGACCTGGGATGGACAGTGGTTACGTCCGGTATTGCTTTTCTGTGCGGGCCTGGTGTTATTACCGGTGATTCAGGAGCGCTTCCCCTCTTTATCGGCAGCCCGTTTCTTTACTCTCGTCGTCCTTTTTTTCTGGGGCGTCGTCTGTATCCACCTCCTTGATACCGTCTGGCTTTACTGGCGAGACGGCGTGATCCACTGGGGCGAAACGCGGATTGTTTATAACCGCACGCGCATGAGCTTCCAGGTCAATATGATCACCGGTTTCCTGCTCGCCGAACTGCTTACGCGCGGCCTGCTTCATCAGCGTTTCTTACGCCTGAAGACACCGTTCCTCGCCTTTATGCTGCTGTGTAACCTTGTCTGCACGGCGTTAGTCGATACCCGCTGGGGAACGATTGGACTGGTCGGCAGCCTGTTCTCCACCTTCCTACTGCTCAGCCTGCACAGTATGCGTCGCAGCCGGGTGCTGCTCACCGGTGGCATCCTTCTGGGCATTATTATCGCTTCTGCGCTTCTGGGCTATGCCTCCTGGAAAACCGATCCGCGCTGGCAAAATCTGGAAGATGATGCGGTAACAGGCTGGAACGCGCCTTTCACCAGTTTTTGCTATAACAGAACAGACGGAACTGTACCGACTAACGATCTCGGTCGTCCAATGGATCACTCCAACGGCTGTCGTGCCAGCTTCTTCCATCAGGGCTGGAAACTGGTAGGTGAACACCCTGCGGGAATGGGGCCTCGCAAAGAGGCCTTCCGCTATGTGCTGCGTCGCGACACGCAGGACAATCGCATTAACATTCCGCACAGCCACTACGGCCTGATTGAGTTTGGTATCCAGAACGGCATCGCGGGCATTGCAGGCTGGCTGATTCTGCTGGCAGGCTGCTGGTACATCGGCTGGCGCGAGTTCCGCCATGGCAATATGATGGCGGGCATGTTCCTGCTGCTGTTTACGGTTGGTTTCTTCTCCCGCACCATGGTTGACCACAATCTGAAAGATCACTACCTGGAACAATATATGCTGTTAACCGGGTTGCTTGTGGGAATGTGCGCGTTACGGCCCGCTAAACGAACAGAAACAACCTCCTGATTGCGTATACATAGCGCCGTTGACAATACGCATCGGCGCAACGTTACCTATCAGAACTCTTTTGCCTGCCGGCTGTCGAAAAGCCATTGCACATTGCTGTATCGCTCGTTAGCCGCATCTCACCGCGTTAAATTACGGAGTAAGCATGTCTGGAACGCCTCAATTAAGCCTCGTTGTCGCCGTCTATAATGGCGAGAATTTCCTGAGCGCTTTTTTTGACAGCATAAAGAAACAGAATCTGCACAGCCTGGAACTTGTTATTGTTAATGACGGCTCTACTGACGGCTCTGCAGAGATCATCGCCCGCTACGCCAGTGAATTCAGTCATTTTAACGTCATCGACCAGCCTAATGGGGGTGTCTCTGCGGCCCGTAATACCGGTCTGGCCGCAGCAACGGGCGATTACATCGCGTTCCCGGATATTGATGACGTTATCTATCCGGGTATGTATCCGCGCCTGCTGGAGATTGCACTCGCCGGGCAGTTGGACGTCGCGACCTGCAACGGTACCTACATTTATGACGACGGACGCCCGTCGAAGAAGATTTTCCCTTCAGATAAACTTGCGTCAACCGACGTGCTGGACGGCCCGACCTGGCTGCAGATGGCGCTCGAATCGCGCAAGTTCCTGCACGTGACGTGGCTGAACATCTATCGCCATGCCTTTATCAAAGAGCAGGGCTTCAGCTTTGAACAGGGTCTGCGCCATCAGGACATCCCCTGGACTACGGAAGTGCTGCTCACCGCCAGACGCGTGCAGTATATTGATGAGACCTATTACGACTACCTAATCCACTCCGCTTCCGTTTCCCATACGCCAGGCACGGACGACACGCGCATGCGTTCTTCGCGCCATTATATGAAGATTCTGGAGATGCTGGACGCCATCAACAAACGCTATCCGGAACAGGTGAAACGCGTGCCCGCCTGCCGCTGGCAAATCGCCAAAGAGGGTCTGGGGATCCTGCATAGCATTAATAACATTGAAGATATGGCCAAAAAACGCGAGATCACCCGTGAGCTTTTCGATCGCGGTATCTGGACGCTGATTTGGCAAAATGCGCGCGGCTTCCGCCAACGGTGGCGTCTGGGACGTCGCTACTTCCGTCTTAAAAAAATTCTTGGCTAACGGAAATTATGACCAAACTTAAATTACACGCGGTTTCCCGCGCGGATTTCATCGCTAAAAACTACGCAGATTTCCAGACTCTCCTGGATAACCAGGTCAATCCTGACGATATTCCGGAGCGATTTTATTGTGGCGGCCGCGGTGGCTGGACGTTCCAGACTACCCTGGCGCTAAAGCACTATTATGGTGACGCAATCGAGTGTTCGTTTGGCTCTGAATGCAGGCCAGATGCCATTAACCTGATGCATAACGACGACTTTGGTTCCCGCGTGAAGCCGTGGCGTGGCTTCACCGTGGTCGCGCGTGCGGACCGCCCTCCCGTGATTGGCGCCGATGTTGTCGTCGACCAGAATCCGGAAGTAGACAACCATAGCAATCGTATTTTCGTCCCCTACTGGCCACAGCCGGGCGTAAAACCACGCGAACGCACCGACGAGACAATCAAAACCGTCGCATTCTTCGGCCGTGTAGACAGTTTCCCGGACGAATACCGCGAAGGGAATTTTAAGCAACGTCTTGCCGAACAAGGTATTGAGCTCCGCATCTCGTTCGATAACTGGACAAACTACCAGGACGTGGACGTGTGCATCAGCTTCCGCAAATCACACGATCACAAACTGGCGCGTAAGCCTGCCAGTAAGCTCATTAACAACTGGCTGGGGAAAACGGTGATGGTCTGCGATGACGAGCCGTCTTATCGCGCGATCCGCGAAAGCGAGCTGGACTACCTGATCGCCAAAAACCCTGATGAAGCCTTCAATGCCATCATGCGTCTGAAAAACTCCCCTGAACTGTATCGTCAGATGCGCGAACAGGGTGAGAAACGCCTACAGGTCTATTCCCGCGAAGCGGTCGCTGCACGCTGGTATGCCCTGTTTGAGGATATTTGGCGAAAAGGATTGCACAATCGTCCTACGGTAGTTCGCGCACTGCGCTTTGGTTTTGGTAAAGCCATTCGCCCGCTGACTAAAAAGTTCTGATCGGAATAGAGTCCTTCCATGTTCAAAACAACGACACACTCTTCGTTCACCCCGCGCAGCAATCTGTTGCGCACCCTGGGGTTGACGCTGGCATTCCTGCTGCTGTTCTCGCTTTCAGAAATCATCATTCTGCTGAAAGATCACGTCTACCAGCCGAAGTCCGGTGATATCTCGCTGTATCTGATCATTTCCCTGCTTGCCGCAGCCAGCGCGCGTTTCTTCCTGACTCGCCTGCTGCTGGCCGTCACGTTTATCGTTCAGATTTCGGAAGCGGTGTACTACCAGTTCTACGGTCAGTTCTATGGCCCGAGCGAAGTCTGGCTGGCGTTCGTGGAAACGAAAGACATTGCCAGTGGGATCACCGACAGCCTGGGTTCACTGGGCATCTACTTCGCCATCATGATTGTGGCGGTCGTGTTTGCGCTGGTCTTTGCGCGTCGTCTGGCGCCGCTTTGGCACAAATGGATTGCGCTTCCTTGCCTGCTTGCGATTGTCGTGATGTTTGTCGGTCAGTTCTACAAAGCGATCGACGGGCAGATGTACAAGTTCAACCCGGACCTGCGCCACTCCCTGCTGCGTAACGGCCTGTCTGCAATGAGCTTCAGCGCCATACGCCTGATCCCGGAAGCGATGTCAGGCGAAAACCAGAATCTGACCCACTACGATCCCTACCAGGTCAAACCTGTTAAGGATACGCGCGCGGGTAAATATTCGATTATTCTGGCGATAGGTGAAAGCCTTAATCCGCACCACGTCAGCGCTCTGGGCTACGAACGCGATACCACGCCTGAGCTGAAAGCGCTGCTCCAGCAGTATCAAGGTACGGGCCGCCTGATTGTCTCCAACGCCGTGTCCACCCGCGTGGCCATCCCGATGCTGGTGAATAATCTGCGCGAGCCGGATAACTACGGGGCCTATAAATCGAAATCCACCAATATCTTCGCCAACGCGAAGAAACAGGGTTATCAGACCGCCTTTATCTCCGCCCAGGGGCTGGAAGGGCTGAGCAACTGGATTGGCATCCATGATATCGATCTGTGGGAAGATACCCAGATCCGCCCGGCACCAGATGTCGGCGCAGACGTTGTTCTGACGCCATCCGTTGAGAAAGCAACCCTGGACTGGAACAAACCGTTCCTGATGGTGCTCAACAGCCGCGCGCCACATATTCCGTACGAGCGTAATATTCCGCAGGGCTTCGCGAAATTCTCTACGCCGCGTCTGAGTGATGATGTGGCGCAGAAGAAAAACGAGTATGACGATGCGGTCCGCCTGTATGACAAAGAACTCGCGTCCGCGATTCGCACCGCGCTGGCAAAATCCAAACTGCCGGTGCTGGTGTTTATCACCTCCGATCACGGTGAACGCGTGGGCGATAACGGTCTGTTTGGCCACTCGGTTGTTGAAATGCCAATTGCTCAGGTACCGTTCCTCTACTTCAGTAACGATCCGGCTTACGCCATGAAGGAGATCAGCCCGCAGGTACCTCTCAACCATTATCAGGTGGCAACGCTCATCAACAAGATGCTGGGCTACGACGTCAGCAATCCGAATCAAAAAGATGACAGCTTCTTTATCACTGGCGGTGATATTCGCGGGCTTTCGGAGCGCGTAACCTACCATCTGAATGCCCTCCCCGAAGCGGAGCGCTAATCGGTCAGACATGAAACGGGCAAGAAATTGCCCGTTTTTTTTCAGGCGAATGAGCGTAACGCAGGCAAATGGGTATCTTAAAACACCAAAGAGATAGCTTTAGACGGCTCAAATGCTTAGAATTTGCCCGCCGAAACTAAAAAAACGGATAATCGCTTGGAATTGTTGTATACCGCCCTGCTCTACATTATTCAGCCACTGGTGTGGCTGAGACTGTTGCTTCGTAGCCGTAAAGCGCCTGCGTATCGTAAACGCTGGGCTGAACGCTATGGCTTCTGCCGCAATAAAGTCGCGCCGGACGGTATTTTGCTGCATTCCGTTTCTGTCGGTGAAACGCTGGCGGCGATCCCGCTGGTTCGCGCCCTGCGTCACCGCTACCCGTCGCTGCCGATTACCGTCACGACGATGACGCCAACCGGCTCGGAGCGCGCGTTATCCGCTTTCGGCAAAGACGTTCATCACGTCTATCTCCCTTACGATCTCCCCTGCGCCATGAATCGTTTCCTGAATACCGTTCGCCCGAAGCTGGTGATTGTGATGGAAACCGAACTGTGGCCGAACATGATTTCCGCCCTGCATGCCCGTAAAATTCCGCTGGTGATTGCCAACGCGCGCCTGTCAGAGCGCTCGGCGAAAGGTTACGGCAAGCTGGGTAAATTTATGCGCCACCTGCTGAGCAAAATCACCCTGATTGCCGCGCAGAATGAAGAAGATGCGGCACGCTTTATCTCTCTGGGCTTGAAGCGCAACCAGCTTGCAGTGACGGGTAGCCTGAAATTTGATATTTCGGTTACCCCTGAACTCGCCGCCCGCGCGATCACGCTTCGCCGCCAGTGGGCCCCGCGTCGTCAGGTCTGGATTGCGACCAGTACCCATGACGGTGAAGAAGAGATCATCCTGCAGGCGCACCGCAAGCTGCTGGAAAGCTTCCCTGATTTACTGCTAATCCTCGTGCCCCGCCATCCGGAACGTTTTAAAGATGCCCGTGAAATGGTTCAGAAAGCCGGTTTCAGCTTCACGCTGCGCAGCAGCGGGGAGATCCCGTCTGGCAGCACCCAGGTGGTGATTGGCGATACGATGGGCGAACTGATGCTGCTCTACGGCATTGCTGACCTCGCGTTTGTCGGCGGCAGCCTGGTGGAGCGCGGCGGCCATAACCCGCTCGAGCCGGCAGCCCACGCGATTCCGGTGCTGATGGGGCCGCACACATTTAACTTCAAAGATATCTGCGCGAAATTACAGCAGGCCGATGGTTTAATTACCGTGACCGATGCGGATTCGGTAGTCAAAGAGGTCTCAACCCTTCTGACTGACGAAGATTATCGCCTGTGGTACGGGCGACATGCAGTCGAAGTGCTGCACCAGAACCAGGGTGCCCTGACCCGTCTGCTGCAGCTTCTGCAACCTTACCTGCCCCAGCGGAGCCACTGATGTCAACGCGTCTGTCGGTCGTGATGATCGCCAAAAACGCCGCCGACCTGCTTCCGGACTGCCTGGCGTCGGTTGCCTGGGCTGACGAGATAGTCGTTCTTGATTCCGGAAGTACGGACAACACGGTGGACGTTGCCAGGGCAGCGGGCGCAAAAGTCTTTATCGATACTGACTGGCAAGGCTATGGCCTCCAGCGCCAGCGCGCGCAGGGGTTTGCCACCGGAGATTATGTCCTGATGCTCGATACTGACGAGCGCATCACGCCGGAGCTTCAGCAGGCCATTCAGGCGGTGCTTTCCTCACCTCAACCTGGTGCTGTATACAGCATTGCCCGCCGCAACTACTTCCTTGGCCGTTTTATGCGCCACAGCGGCTGGTATCCTGACCGCGTGACGCGCCTCTACGAGCGCGAGCGGTATCAGTACAACGACAATCTGGTGCATGAATCCCTGGCCTGCGACAACGCCCAGATCATCTCCCTGACGGGCGATTTGCTGCACCTGACCTGCCGCGATTTCGCGAGCTTCCAGCGTAAACAGCTCAACTATGCCACGGCTTGGGCGCAGGAGCGTCACCAGCGCGGCAAGAAGGCCTCACTGACCGGTATCTTTACCCACACGCTGGGCGCGTTCCTGAAAACGCTCCTGCTGCGTGGTGGCGTGCTGGACGGTAAGCAGGGCTGGTTACTTGCGGTAGTCAATGCCCAGTATACTTTCAACAAATACACCGAGCTGTGGGCGCTCTGCCGCGGCTACTCAGAGAAAACGTGAGCCATGAGCACAAAAGCGATTTATCCGGGTACCTTCGATCCGATCACCAACGGTCATCTTGATATCATCACCCGTGCGGCGTGCATGTTTGACAAGGTGATCCTGGCCATTGCCGCCAGCCCCAGCAAAAAGCCGATGTTTGACCTCCACGAGCGCGTGCAGCTCGCCACCGATGCCATTTCGCACCTGCCGAATGTTGAGGTGGTCGGATTCAGCGACCTGATGGCTAACTTCGCCCGCGCCCAGCAGGCGAACATTCTGATCCGCGGTTTACGCGCGGTGGCAGACTTCGAATATGAGATGCAGCTGGCGCACATGAACCGCCACCTGATGCCGGAACTGGAGAGCGTATTCCTGATGCCCTCCAAAGAGTGGTCGTTTATCTCGTCCACGCTGGTGAAAGAGGTGGCGCGACATCACGGGGACGTTACCCATTTCCTGCCGGTTAACGTCCACCAGGCGTTGATGGAAAAGCTCAAGTAGCCCTATTTCTGGCACTGACGGCAGTAGAACGTGGCGCGCTGGGCGTGCTTCGTGGCAATAATGGGCGTGCCGCAGACTCTGCACGGTTCGCCCTTACGGCCATACACCTGCAGCTCCTGGGCAAAATAGCCCGGCTTGCCGTCACTTTGCAGGAAGTCCTTCAGCGTTGTCCCCCCCTGCTCAATTGAGCACAGCAATACGGCTTTAATCACCCGAACCAGCAGCTCGCACTCCTGCGCCGACAGCGACGAGGCCAGCCGATCGGGGTGGATCCCGGCCGCAAACAGCGATTCGCTGGCGTAGATATTCCCCACGCCGACCACCAGCTTGTTATCCATCAGCCAGGGCTTAATCGGGCTTTTCTTCTTCGCGCACTTCGCCTTGAGGTATTCCGCGTTAAACGCGTCTGAGAGCGGCTCCGGGCCCAGATGCGCCAGCACGTTATGCCCTTCCAGCTCCTTCGTCCACAGCCACGCGCCAAAGCGCCGTGGATCGGTGTAACGCAGCACTTTGCCGTTGCTCATCACCAGATCGACGTGGTCGTGCTTTTCCGCAGGCAGTTCTTCGGTAAGAACGCGCAGGCTCCCGGACATCCCCAGGTGGATAATGATCCAGCCGTCGGGCAGCTCCAGCAGCAGGTATTTCGCGCGGCGCTGCACGCTAAGGATGGGTTTATCGCTCAGGGCATGGATCTCATCGGACACCGGCCAGCGCAGACGCCCGTTACGGACAACCGCGTGAAGAATCGTCGCGCCGACCAGATGGGGCTCAATGCCGCGACGGCTGGTTTCTACCTCAGGTAATTCAGGCATGGTTCCTCCGTTGAGATACAGAATGCAAAAAACCCCGCAGTTGCGGGGTTTTTCGATACAAGGAGACTAAAATTATTTGATTTTAGCTTCTTTGTACAGTACGTGCTGGCGTACAACTGGATCGAATTTTTTCAGTTCCAGTTTTTCCGGCTTAGTACGTTTGTTCTTCGTGGTGGTGTAGAAGTGACCTGTACCAGCAGAAGAAACCAGCTTGATTTTCTCGCGAATACCTTTAGCCATGATTTATTTCCTCTTTAAGTACTTAGTACTTTTCGCCACGGGCACGCAGTTCAGACAGAACTGTATCGATGCCTTTCTTATCGATTACACGCATACCTTTAGCAGATACGCGCAGGGTGACAAAACGCTTCTCGCTCTCAACCCAGAAACGGTGAGAGTGCAGGTTCGGCAGGAAACGGCGTTTAGTCGCGTTCAGTGCGTGGGAACGGTTGTTACCGGTCACCGGACGCTTGCCAGTAACTTGGCAGACTCGGGACATGTCTATTCTCCAAAAATCAAATTAGCTCGAGCTTCGTATGGGGTATCGGCGCCTCGTCAGGCTTTACAGCCCGGTCATCGCATAGTTCTAAGTGAACTCTCGATTGCCAGGCCCAAATGCCAAACCCGAGATTCTCAAAGGTGGCGTAGTATACGCTGACTCGGCGGTGTGCTCAAGTCCCGAACAGACAAAGATCCCGATGGATCGCGAGAAATAGCCTAAATCCAGCCATGTTCTGCAAAAGAAATGTACTCTCCGCGGCCAATTATCAGATGGTCCAGCACACGAATGTCCATGAATTGACAGCATTTGATAATGCGCTCGGTGATTTCTTTGTCCGCTCTGCTCGGTTCTGCACAGCCTGAGGGGTGATTATGCGCGAGGATCACGCCCGCTGCATTCACTTTTATCGCTTCCCGCACAATTTCTCGCGGATGCACCTCAACGTGGCTTAACGTGCCGGCAAAGAGGCAGCTATGTTTCAGTACCCGGTTTCTGTTATCGACAAAGATCACCATAAAGATCTCGCGCTCGATATCGGTTAACTGGCTTTGCAGATATTCACGCGTCATCGCTGGCGTCAGGATCGGATCGTCCTTCTCCATGCGGACATTGTAAAAACGGCGGGCAAGTTCAGCAATGGCCCGCAACTGGGCATATTTCGCCACACCGATCCCTTCTACGTGCTTAAACTGCGCCAGTTCGGCGGTCAGCAAACCGTGCAGAGAACCGAAATGTACGATCAGCTCTTTTGCCAGCGTAAATACCGTTTTACCGGGCGTTCCGGTACGTAAAAAGAGCGCCAGCAGTTCATCATCTTTTAACAGGGTGACGTCATAGCGCAGCAGTTTTTCGCGCGGCAGCAGCGGCTCATCCTCTTCTTCCATGCTCTTTCTCCCTTTTTTAACCGCATGCTGCCACAGGCCAGTCAGGCACTCGACGACCACGTTGCGTTCTTGCGTAGCGCCTCGCAAAGTGGTCGAAGGACAAAATCACCCCGTTTTGGGGATTGTGATAAAATGCCCGCTCTCTGGTGAACCCCAACAGGAAAGAATCATGATGAGCCTGGCCGGTAAAAAAATCGTTCTTGGCGTGAGCGGCGGTATTGCTGCCTACAAAGCGCCGGAGCTGGTGCGTCGTCTGCGCGAGCGCGGGGCAGATGTACGGGTCGCGATAACCGAAGGCGGTAAAGCCTTTATCACTCCTCTGAGCCTGCAGGCCGTTTCAGGATACCCGGTATCTGACAGCCTGCTCGATCCGGCCGCCGAAGCCGCGATGGGCCATATTGAGCTTGGGAAATGGGCAGACCTGGTTATCCTCGCGCCCGCCACGGCTGATTTAATCGCCCGGGTAGCGGCCGGTATGGCAAACGACCTGGTCTCCACCATTTGTCTGGCCACACCTGCGCCTGTTGCCGTCGTGCCTGCCATGAACCAGCAGATGTACCGTAACGCGGCTACGCAGCACAATCTTGAGACCCTGGCCTCACGCGGCCTGCTTATCTGGGGTCCGGACAGCGGTAGCCAGGCCTGCGGCGATGTTGGCCCGGGCCGCATGCTTGATCCGCTGACGATTGTTGATATGGCCGCAGCCCACTTCTCGCCTGTCAACGATCTGCAACATCTCAACATCATGATTACCGCGGGCCCCACGCGCGAGCCGCTGGATCCGGTGCGCTACATCACCAACCATAGCTCCGGCAAAATGGGCTTTGCGATTGCCGCCGCCGCCGCGAAGCGCGGTGCGAACGTCACGCTGGTGAGCGGCCCGGTCTCTCTGCCTACCCCTGCGTGTGTGAAGCGAATTGACGTTACCACCGCGCTGGAGATGGAAGCCGCCGTGCAGGCACATGCGCAAAGCCAGCAGATTTTTATCGGCTGTGCGGCCGTTGCAGACTATCGTGCTGAGACGATCGCCGAGGCTAAAATTAAAAAGCAAGGCGATGAATTAACACTAAAAATGGTGAAAAACCCGGACATTGTTGCCGGTGTCGCCGCACTAAAAAGCCACCGTCCATACGTCGTTGGGTTTGCCGCAGAAACGAATAATGTGGAAGAATATGCCCGGCAAAAACGTACCCGCAAAAACCTCGATTTGATTTGCGCGAACGACGTATCGCTGGCCACACAAGGATTTAACAGCGACAGCAACGCACTGCACCTTTTCTGGCAGGATGGAGATAAAGTCTTACCGCTTGAGCGCAAGGAACTCCTGGGCCAACATTTACTCGACGAGATCGTTACCCGTTATGATGAAAAAAATCGACGTTAAGATTCTGGACCCGCGTGTTGGCGAGCAATTCCCGCTGCCAACCTATGCCACCTCCGGCTCTGCCGGTCTTGACCTGCGCGCCTGTCTCGATGACGCCGTAGAACTGGCTCCGGGTGCCACGACCCTGGTTCCGACTGGCCTGGCGATTCACATTGCTGACCCGTCGCTGGCAGCGGTTATCCTGCCGCGTTCTGGCCTGGGCCATAAGCACGGCGTTGTGCTGGGTAACCTGGTGGGCCTGATCGACTCCGACTATCAGGGTCAACTGATGGTCTCCGTCTGGAACCGTGGTCAGGACAGCTTCACCATTGAACCGGGTGAGCGTATCGCACAGATGGTCTTTGTACCGGTGGTACAGGCAGAATTTAACCTGGTGGCAGACTTTGACGCCACCGACCGTGGCGAAGGCGGCTTCGGCCATTCCGGGCGCAAGTAACGGCCCGACAAACACGTATCTCACAGCGTCATAATGCAATAACAAACCGCAAACGTCCGTTTGCGGTCGCTGTGTGGATGCCAGCCTGGCAAGTGCTTATTTTCAGGGGTATTTTGTAACATGGCAGAAAAACAAACCGCGAAAAGGAATCGTCGCGAAGAAATACTTCAATCTCTGGCTCTGATGCTTGAATCCAGCGATGGCAGTCAACGCATCACCACCGCTAAACTGGCCGCCTCCGTAGGCGTGTCTGAGGCGGCGCTGTACCGTCATTTTCCGAGCAAGACCCGGATGTTCGACAGTCTGATCGAGTTTATTGAAGACAGCCTGATCACGCGCATCAACCTGATTCTGAAAGACGAAAAAGACACTACCGCGCGTCTGCGTCTGATAGTGCTGTTAATCCTGGGCTTCGGTGAACGCAATCCGGGCTTAACCCGTATCCTGACCGGCCACGCGCTGATGTTTGAGCAGGACAGACTCCAGGGCCGCATTAACCAGCTTTTCGAACGCATTGAAGCGCAGCTGCGCCAGGTTCTGCGCGAGAAGAAAATGCGTGAGGGTGAAGGATACAGCATTGATGAAACGCTGCTGGCGAGCCAGATTCTGGCGTTTTGTGAAGGGATGCTTTCCCGCTTTGTGCGCAGCGAGTTCAAATACCGTCCAACGGACGATTTTGACGCCCGCTGGCCGTTAGTGGCGGCACAATTACAGTAACGCCATCGCCGGATGGCGGCGTCGCCTTATCCGGCCTACGAACGGGTAGGCCCGGTAAGCACAACGCCACCGGGCAATGCACTTAAACCCCGAACGCTTCGCGATACGCTTTTACCGCTGCCAGATGGTCCGCCATCTCAGGCTTCTCTTCCAGATACGCAATCAGATCTTTCAGGGTGATTATTGACGTCACAGTGCAGTTGTAATCCTGCTCCACTTCCTGAATGGCGGAAATTTCTCCGCGACCACGCTCCTGACGATCCAGCGAAATCAACACGCCAGCCAGCGTTGCACCGTTGGCCTGGATAATCTCCATTGATTCGCGGATCGCCGTGCCCGCGGTGATCACATCGTCCACCAGCATGACGCGGCCCTGCAGCGCGCTGCCGACCAGATTCCCACCTTCACCGTGGGTTTTGGCTTCTTTGCGGTTAAAGCAGTACGGCACGTCGCGATCATGATGTTCCGCCAGCGCCACCGCGGTAGTGGTCGCAATCGGAATGCCCTTATAGGCCGGGCCAAACAGCAGGTCAAAATCAATCCCGGAATCCACCAGCGCTTCGGCATAGAAACGGCCTAACAGTGCCAGATCGCGCCCGGTATTAAACAGCCCGGCGTTGAAGAAATAAGGACTTTTACGCCCGGATTTCAGCGTAAATTCGCCAAACTTAAGTACCTGCTTGTTAAGCGCAAACTCAATAAACTGGCGCTGATACGATTTCATGGATTAGCTCCTTTGGTTTTTCTGTCTTACAGGCAAAAAAAAGGCGACTCATTGGTCGCCTTTAAAATCAATTTTCTAACGCCGCTTTCTGCGTCGTGACAATGGATTCGATTCCCCCTCGGGCCAACGCCAGCAGGGAGAGAAGCTCTTCGTGGGTGAACGGCTCGCCTTCTGCCGTGCCCTGCACCTCAATGATGCGACCGTCTTCGGTCATCACCACGTTCATGTCTGTCTCTGCAGCGGAATCTTCAACGTATTCCAGATCGCAAAGCGCTTCACCGTTTACGATACCTACGGAGACCGCCGCAACCATGCCTTTCATTGGATTGGTTTTCAGCTTACCGGCAGCAACCAGCTTGTTCAGAGCATCGGCCAGCGCTACACAGGCGCCGGTAATAGAGGCCGTACGCGTGCCACCATCGGCCTGAATCACGTCGCAGTCCAGGGTAATCGTGAATTCGCCGAGGGTTTTCAGATCAACGGCGGCGCGCAGCGCACGCGCGATCAGACGCTGAATTTCCATGGTACGACCGCCCTGCTTACCCTTCGCCGCTTCACGGGCGTTACGGGTATGGGTCGCGCGCGGCAGCATGCCGTACTCGGCGGTGATCCAGCCCTGGCCCTGACCTTTCAGGAAGCGCGGAACGCCTTCTTCGATGGATGCGGTACACAGCACTTTGGTGTCACCAAACTCAACCAGCACGGAGCCTTCAGCGTGTTTTGTATAGTTACGGGTCAGGGTGACGGGACGCACCTGATTGGCGCTACGACCTGATGGACGCATGATGGATTCTCCGGCTTGAAACGAATGTGGCTGCGCATTATACGGATAAAGGACGCTTATTCCTATCCTGAGAAGCCCCCGAAAGCTATAATCCCCCCATCTCTCCTTTAAAAACGGGAATGTCTATGATCCGCAGTATGACCGCCTACGCCCGGCGTGAAATCAAGGGTAGCTGGGGTAGCGCTACATGGGAAATGCGCTCGGTAAACCAGCGTTACCTGGAAACGTATTTCCGTATGCCGGAGCAGTTCCGCAGCCTTGAGCCTGTTGTTCGCGAGCGTATCCGTACGCGTCTGACGCGCGGTAAAGTGGAATGTAACCTGCGCTTTGAGCCTGATGCCAGCGCACAGGGCGAGCTGATCCTCAACGAAAAACTGGCGAAACAGCTCGTGAATGCGGCGAACTGGGTCAAAATGCAGAGCGATGAAGGCGAAATCAACCCGGTTGATATTCTGCGCTGGCCTGGCGTCATGGCCGCCGGTGAGCAGGATCTGGACGCGATTGCCGCTGAAATTCTGGCCGCCCTCGACGGCACGCTGGATGACTTTATCGTTGCCCGCGAAACCGAAGGTCAGGCGCTGAAAGCGATGATTGAGCAGCGCCTTGAAGGCGTGAGTGCGGAAGTGGCTAAGGTTCGCACCCATATGCCGGAAGTGCTGCAGTGGCAGCGCGAGCGCCTGGTCGCCAAACTGGAAGAGGCAGAAGTTCAGCTGGAAAACACCCGTCTGGAACAAGAGCTGGTGCTGATGGCGCAACGTATTGATGTCGCTGAAGAGCTGGACCGTCTGGAAGCGCACGTTAAAGAGACCTACAACATTCTGAAGAAAAAGGAAGCGGTAGGCCGCCGTCTGGACTTTATGATGCAGGAGTTCAACCGCGAGTCGAACACTCTTGCGTCTAAGTCGATCAATGCGGAAGTGACGAATTCAGCGATTGAGTTGAAAGTACTGATTGAGCAAATGCGCGAGCAGATCCAGAACATTGAGTAATATCTCAGACGATCTCACCTTGTCTCACCCAAGCTAAGACCACCTCTAATAGCCCGTTAATACGGGCTATATCTTTATCACCTTGTCTCATCATGTATCACTACAGCGCATGTTTAGCGTGTACTTAACTATGTACATAATGACTTTTATGGCATCATGATTATGTACACACAGCACATAAGCAGAGTCATATATGGCAAAAATGACAGACATACAAATCAAGGCATGGATCAGAGCTGACGAACGCTTCGAAGCAAGGTCAGATGGCAATGGTTTATCTCTTTGTTTTCCAAAGAAATATGCTGCTCCATTCTGGCGTTTTCGCTATCGTTTCTCTGGAAAACAGCGGGTAATGGGTATCGGTTCCTATGCTGAACTCTCACTAGCAAAAGCGCGAGAGACCGCCAAAGAACTCTCTGCACGTGTAGCATTGGGTTATGACGTTGCCGGAGAGAAGCAAGAACGGAAAGCTGACGCCCTCAAAAAAATAGAGTCTGAAAAACATGCACTTCGGGTATCTCAATTAGCCAGCGAATATTTTGAACGCCAAATACTTAAACGCTGGAAGCACCCCGACATACTGCGCCGCCGAATCGAAAAAGATATAAATCCAAACATAGGCAACCTGCGAATAGAGGACGTTCGCCCCTATCATATTGATGATATGTTGCAAAAGATCCTTCAACGAGGTGCGCCTACCGTTGCCAATGACGTCCTCAGATGGACTCGACGGATCTTTGATTATGGAATCAAGCGGCACATGCTGGCTGCTAATCCAGCAAGTGCATTTGACATCTCTGATGCCGGAGGACAAGAACAAAGCCGTGAACGTTGGTTAAGTCGAGAAGAGCTGGTACAGCTTTTTCAGGTAATGCCTTTGACCAAAGGGTTTTCCCGTCAAAATGAACTAACTATGAAGCTCATTTTAGCCCTATGCTGCCGTAAGATGGAATTGTGTGGTGCCAGATGGTCAGAATTTGATCTGGATGAAGGCGTCTGGCATTTACCTGCTGAGCGCGTTAAAAACGGCGATGGTATTGATATCCCGCTGGCGGTACCCGTTGTTGGCTGGATTAAAGAATTAAAAATCATGTCCGGCAACAGTGAATGGGTTCTCCCAGCAAGAAAAATGCAACATCGCATGATTCCTCATATTCAGGAAAGTACATTACCAGTAGCGTTGGCTAAAATAAGATCAAATATGCCAGATGTGCCAAATTTCACGATTCATGATTTTCGGCGAACAGCCCGCTCCCATTTAGCTGCGCTGGGGGTAGATCCGGTGATAGCAGAACGCTGCTTAAATCATAAAATCAAAGGCGTTGAAGGTATATATAATCGCTATCAATACTTTGAAGAACGTAAGCAAGCTTTGACTGTATGGGCTGAGCTACTTACAACATTGGAAAAGGGTAATAATTACAACGTAGAACCAATAAGAAAAGAAATAGCGTAATATTGTAATCTATTAATATTTACTTTAGCCTGATTAGTTTCAGGCTAAAGTAATCTTTCATTTATTATATGTGCCGTTTATAGAACCTATAGATGTTACACTACAGTGTTTATCACAATCCTTCGAGATAACCTGCATGGCACCATTATCTAATTCACTAATCAACACAACACACATGCTTGACTGGTCACTATAAACCCAACGGTTACGTTGCCCTTTACGTGCATCAATAAGTGTTAATTCACCTCCTATCTCACATACTCCCGATGTAGTGCCAAGTGAAGAATTAATACTGAAGGCGGTGTGATTTTTGCTTTGATACAAAGAGAGTGTTCCATTTATTTTTTTAAAATCACTCGCTTTGGTTGAAAAACACAAAATCATCAGTGGTAGAGCCGTCAAAAGTTTCATATCTGCATCTATATATAAGATTAATATTTAACACCATTCTTATTAAATACAACAAAAGCGACTGAATAATATGAGTTAAATACCAGCCCCTCCTCTTCTATATTCTCAGCCGCAATAAGTCCTTTTTCATTTATAACCCCCTTCAAGAAAAACTCATTATCCTCTTGATAAAGTGCAAACCCTGTTGCAGGACGCCCAGCAAGTTTTACTTTGAAACCTATATAATTATCATACTTAACAACTTTGACTGACTGAAGATTTGGAAGGTCGTAAAAAACAGAGATAAACTGTTTCAGATTCGAGAAAAATAAAAAGTTATCATTCAAGCTTGCGCGAACATAAACATTAGAGTTGAGTTGCTTATCTGTAAGTCCCAAGCTTGAGATTTCATTACTGTATTTTTCAGATAAGTATTTTAATACATCATTATTTGTCACTCCATCTTGCTGAGTTGACACTGAACTTGCAGTCTCTTGTAAATGTAAATTATGCGAAGATGAATAGACAATATTACAAGAAAACAACAACGAGATACTTAATATTTTAGCGATAGATGAATTGTTCATATTACCTCTCAATTGTCATAGATTCTTAGAAAAAGTTATTGCTTGCTAGTGTTAATGAAGTCAGACCAAATTTCAGTTAAGTTCCTTTTATGGAAGCTGAATGATAGAAAAATGGACTTCCTTGAAGCCAAACAATCCATAAAGGAGTAAAAATCAATTTATAATCCATTATCGATGTTCATGCAAGAGTAAAACACCCGCAAAATGTCTTTTATAGACATATACGTTGGAAACAAGGCGGGAAAATGGCGAAGCTTGCATCCGAAGTCACTGATAAGATGGTTGGTCAACGTATCCAGATGCGCAGAAAAGAACTTGGTATGACTGCACAGCAATTAGCCGAGTATACGGATATTTCCCAGCAACAACTTTCACGTTATGAAAGAGGAGCCAATAAAATTAATGTCGCACATCTTGTAAATATTGCCATAAAAATGAATACGCCAATTGGTTGGTTTTTCATTGATTGCTTTGATGAGAACTCCTCTGGTAATAACGAACAACCAGAATTTGTTCCAGTGAAAGATGTAGACCTAAAGAATAGATTTGAACAAATTTGGCCTCGTTTAACACATGAACAACGCAGGGTTCTAATCATGTTCCTAGATGAATACACATAATTAATCTATCTTTCAAGAAGCTTTTTAGACATAAATATGTCTAGGCCATGAAATCTCCTTATTTTAATTCCATAACATCTATATCATTTCGAGTTAATTGATTAATAATCACTCCTTAAAAACCAATCTAATGTAGTAAAAATAGTCATTCTTTTAATCATAGTATTCGCTGAGAGCAGCCCAAAAAGGCTGTTCTCAAGATCTACCAAACTCACCTATTTCGTTCAGTAGGTGCGAAACTTTTCACATGGAAATCTGAAATTTTCCGCCGCTGAACTTTTGTTTTGAAACCCAGAAATTCCGAAACTTTTCGGCGTTTGAAACTTTCGAAACTTCCCGAACTTTCGAACACCTCGAAAACTCCGATCATTAAAAACCATTAAATTCAATATGTTATAAGAGTTTCGCTCATTCAATCTGCTAAACTGTAAATCGTAGAGGTATCAATCCGATGCGCTATTTTTGTGGATTCAAACGATGCCGAATAAACGTCTAATCAAGGTTAAAACTGTTCTGGAACTATGCGCAATTTCTCGTGCAACGCTCTACCGACTAATCGAAGCAGGAGCGTTTCCTCGCCAAGTCAGCCTAACCGGAGCACGCGCAGTTGCATGGCGAGAAGAAGAGGTTTTGGAGTGGATATCAAGTCGTCTGATAGTGGATTCAATGTGATCTAATCATTTCAGAGTTCAAATAGCTTTATCTGATTTCCCCTCTAATAGCACGCTATATACCACCTATCTAGAATCAATGTATTTAGGTACATTCAAAGCCACAACCCATTTATAAAGAAAATATCCGGTAATGACTCCAACTTACTGATAGTGTTTTATGTTCAGATAATGCCCGATGACTTTGTCATGCAGCTCCACCGATTTTGAGAACGACAGTGACTTCCTGCCCAGCCTTGCCA
>NZ_VDAS01000040.1:0-19371 GCF_019584165.1 Enterobacter sp. EC_64 | reverse complement strand
CTGGCAAGGCTGGGCAGGAAGTCACTGTCGTTCTCAAAATCGGTGGAGCTGCATGACAAAGTCATCGGGCATTATCTGAACATAAAACACTATCAGTAAGTTGGAGTCATTACCCCGCCGATAGGGACAATGACGTTATCCACGTCGTATAAATCTTCGAGAATTTCGAGGCCGATGGTGCCCTGCCCGGCGATCACTTTGGCGTCATCGTAAGGCGGAATAAAAATGCGCCCTTCCATCTCGACGATTTCGCTCACTTTAGCGATGGTGTCGTTGAAGTTCTCACCGTGGAGCACCACTTCCGCCGAGTAGTCGCGGGTTGCGGCCACTTTAGATTTTGGTGCGCCCATCGGCATCACCACTTTACCGTCGATGCCGAGCATGGCGCAGGAGAGCGACACTCCCTGCGCGTGGTTTCCCGCAGAGCAGGCGACCACGCCTTTGCGCTTTTCAGCATCGGTCAGCGAGCTTAATTTATTAAACGCGCCGCGAATTTTGAACGAACCGGTACGCTGCATGTTCTCAAACTTAAGGAATATTTCGCCCTTACACCGTTCGCTGAGATAATTCGAGCGCGGCATACCGGTTTTATATATCTTGCCTGCCAGTCGTTTTCTGGCGTCCTGAATATCTTCAATGGTTACCGGGAGATCGTAGGTAATATGCATAATATCCTCGTTATAATAATTCATTCTTTTCAGGCAAAGTCAGGGTATCAGAGCGTTAATACGTTAAGCTCTGGGTATTTTTAAAATTAAAACTTATTACTCATCGTCGTCTTTCGATATTCATCGACGAATATTGTTTAGCCAGCTCAACTAATACTGACGCCGATTTTTTAATCCTGTAATTTTTAGACCACACGGCAGCATAACGCGCCACGGGTAATTCGTCTTCCACGGGCAGCACAATAAATTGATCCGAACCGAATGGGGCAATCATGTCGCGGGGAATCACCGTCAGATAATCGGCATTCAGGACAAGGTTATAAATGGTGACGACGGAATCGGTCTGGACGATGTTTTCGATGCTGATGTGGTTGTCTTGCAGAGTGGTCAGAAGTTCTTTGTAGTAGCCCATATCGGTTTGCGGCATCACCCACTGCTCGTGCGTAAGCGATGCCAGTGTCGTCGGGCCGGTGCACGTTCGCGTTTTGCTGGCGACCAGCACAAACTCAGACTCAAACAGCGGTTCGACGTGCAGATCCTGCAGCAGCATTTCATCGCTCAGCGTGCCGATAGCGAAATCCAGACGACCATCGCGAATGGCCGGGAGGAAAGAGGAGAGCTGAGCTTCATACATTGAGACGCGCGCTTTCGGGAACACTTCCTTGAATTTTTTGATCATCTCAGACAGGAAGGTAAAACCAATCAGCGACGGATAGCCAAAGGAGACATCCATAACGGTGCTAAAACTGAGACTGTTGATTTCGCTCACCATGTTTTTCATTTCACGGGTGATCGACTCGGAGTACGAGAGCAGAACCTGGCCTGCAGCCGTCAGTTTTACGCCCGTATTTTTACGTACCATCACTTCCACACCGAAGTAAGATTCGATATCGCTGATGATTTTGCTGACGGCGGGTTGCGTCAGGCCCAGTTGTCTTGCAGCAGAACCTATGGAGCCACTTTTAATGACTTCCTGAAATACCACGAGGTGCTGTGTTTTCGGTAGAATAATAGTGTTCATAATATTCTGCGCTTATTTCCCTATGACGGGGTGAATTCTACTCAATAATGTTTAAAGGGGTATGTGCTGTTACTCACAATTTGCTTTGAGCACCCCTTAACTCACGCTTCAAAAACCCACCAAAAACTTTATAAATCAATACATTGAAGGCAATTAAATACGCTACGACGCTGATATTGATCAACAAAAATAGCGCTAATAAATTTATTTTATGGCGATAACCCGGATTTATTTCACCGTTCTTAAAAAAACAATAAAGACGATATTTCAGGCAATTAAAGGCTAATAAATAACCGTCATTTGTTTGAAACATACTTTCATTTAAGCCATTTTTTACGACGTAAATTTTCAAATTTCAGGAAAAGGGTGGAATACGTCACATATTCACGGAGGAAATGTATTTGATTTCAATAAGCGCACATCAAACGAGAAAAGATTTACGAACATTAAGCTAACAATCATAACAAATTATCAATACTACAGATCGCCGGTTTTTTAGATTTAAATTTTGTGATGGCGATCGTCTGCAGATGCCGAGGCGGAACCGGCGAGTGAAAAACAGTGAAATGTGCTTAATGTCGCAAATATGAGAATTGATGTCGTTTGTGTGGTGCCGGGTGGCGCTGCGCTTACCCGTTCGTCGTGGTTGTCCGCCGGGGTAATTCCCGGCGACTTATCCAGCCCCTCGTCACAATGATTGCCGTATTAAACTACTATTTCCAGACACCACAACGACTCTTGTCGTTTGTACGCATCAGAACTTTTTGTTCCGGAAGCGGGTATACATCATCAGATAGCGTTTCAGATTGCGTAGCGTCATCAGTTTCATCAGGGTTTGCGGGCGCATCTTTTTGTTGCGAATGTAGTATAGAGTGAAGAGCTGATATTTTTTACTCGATACGTCTAATTTGGCTTTGTGTTTCCGGTAAAAACGTAGATAACCTGAAAACTTTCGTCCTGAGCAGGTAATGCGGGCTTCGCCGTGATTGACATAAAGCACCTGTGTGATGTCATCCAGTTTGAAAGGTTCACCGAAGGTTTCTGCAAGCCGATAAAAAGCATCATAATCCTGAGCAGCAGGCAAGGCGTCGTCGAACAGGATCTGCTGCATTCTACTGGTTAAGGTCAGCATTTGGTTGCCTATAATATTCCGTTTATCAAACAGGCTTTTTTTATAAGCCGGTTTCGGATACACCTGTAATTCATCAGGATGATGATATCCGGTACCGTCACAGAGATAATCATTTGCGTACAGAAAACTGTGCAACTGAAGTTTATGTTGCCAGGTAAGAAAAGAGGACAGGCGTGTCGGCAGCCATTCATCATCATCATCCAGACCCGTAATAAGGTCACCACGGGCCATTCGTATAGCCTGATTTCGGACTGCACAAGCGCCAGAGTTAAATTCATTGCGGATATAGGTAATTCGTGGATCATTCAGCTCGGAGATATACGTCAAGAGTTGGTCAAATGAGGATGAGAAATCGTCAATGATAATGAGTTCCCAGTTCACATAGTCTTGATTCAGTACCGATTGTATGGCTCTGATCGTCAATGCCTGGCGGTTCCAGGTTGGCATATAGATGGAGATGAGTGGTCGGGATAGTGGCGTGTCACTTTCATTTTGTTCATGTTCCGTCAATAACCTGACATCATGGATATCACTTCCAGTAAAATCCACGCAAGTACAATCAGCGTGACTAAAAATTGTACCTTCCGTTTTACAGTAGCTAAGATTAGCGCCTGCAAGGTTGGCACAGGAGAAATCGGCTCCTCGAAGATCACAAAACGAAATATCGCATCCCGATAAATTAATATTGCGTAAATAGAGCCCCCTGAGATCCATAAACCTCAGATCTGCACCAGCTAAACCAGGCTGATATCGGTGATTTTTAAGTATATTTTTATGATATTGGATTAGTTTTTTTAGTTTGTTTTTTCTGTCCATGCTCAACCGAATACCGATGAGAAAATTAGGCATTGAGTTAAGCGTTCTTATCATTCTATAGCAATAGCCCCCCTTCATTTTCAGAAATTAATTAGGGACAAACTGTATTTATTAACGTTTTATTTATTTTTCTCATACATTGTAGTGAGCCAGGGTGGCCTGTAGAGCCAATATTGTCAGTAAATAAATATGAATCGCAATCCAGAGACATACATATAAACTGAAGGCAGACGGAAATGAAGGCTGTCGCGGTTGCAAGGTTTCAGGATAGTCGGGATGGAACAGCCGTTGGTGTGCCTCGTTTGTATCACAGTCTGTGTCACATTTTCACCAGGGAAAGCCTGAGACACACCAACGTATTGTTTTAGAAGAAGTTGAAGCTGACCGATAAGCCGGGTTCTGTCGTGGACAGTCATTCATCTAGGCCAGCAATCGCTCACTGGCTCAAGCAGCCTACCCGGGTTCAGTACGGGCCGTACCATGTGAACCCCTATTTGGCCTTGCTCCGGGTGGAGTTTACCGTGCCACGGACTGTTACCAGCCGCGCGGTGCGCTCTTACCGCACCCTTTCACCCTTACCTGATCCCGCTTGCGCGGGCCATCGGCGGTTTGCTCTCTGTTGCACTGGTCGTGGGTTTCCCCCCCAGGCGTTACCTGGCACCCTGCCCTATGGAGCCCGGACTTTCCTCCCCTCCGCCCGTCTCCCCCGAAAGGGACGACGACGAAGCGGCGACTGTCTGGTCAGCTTCGGCGCGCAGTATAGAGGGTTTGCGCGCCGCTGTCACCCTCGGCTGTGGGTAAGCCGTGATTAACGCGCCACTTCCACCTTCGCCAGTTTTTCGTAGTAGCATGCAATTGCGCTGTGATCGGCCGTGCCCAGGCCATCGGCGCGAAGCGCCTGCATCATCTCCATGACCGCTGCGGTCAGCGGCAGCTGTGCGCCCACGCCGTGGGAAGTATCCAGCGCGTTCGCCAGATCTTTGATATGCAGGTCGATGCGGAAACCGGGTTTGAAATTGCGGTCCATGACCATGGGCGCTTTGGCATCCAGCACGGTGCTGCCCGCCAGACCGCCGCGAATGGCCTGGTAGACCAGGTCCGGATTGACGCCCGCTTTGGTCGCCAGCGTCAGCGCTTCAGACATGGCGGCAATGTTGAGCGCCACAATCACCTGGTTTGCCAGCTTGGTCACGTTACCCGCCCCGATCTCCCCGGTGTGTACCACGGAGCCCGCCATGGCTTTCATCAGGTCGTAAAATTTATCGAAAATAGCTTTATCACCGCCGACCATCACCGACAGCGTGCCGTCGATCGCTTTCGGCTCACCGCCGCTGACAGGCGCATCCAGCATATCGACGCCCTTTGCCTTTAGCGCCTCGCTGATTTCACGGCTCGCGAGCGGTGCGATAGAGCTCATATCGATCAGCACCAGGCCCGGTTTCGCGCCGTCGATAATGCCGTTTTCACCCAGCGCAACCTCTTTTACGTGCGGGGAGTTTGGCAGCATGGTGATGATGACATCGCACTGCTCGGCAATGGCTTTCGCGGTGGTGGCCGCTTCTGCGCCAGCCGCTATCACCTCAGCCACGGCCTGTGGATTATGATCGGAGACCACCAGCGAGTAACCCGCTTTGATGAGGTTCTTACTCATTGGTTTACCCATGATCCCCAGGCCAATAAAACCCACTTTCAGCGTCATAATCTGTTTCCTCAATGATGGTTATTTTTTAAAAGCGTCCGCTAATTTCTGCGTGGCAGAGCGAAAGACGCCAAGGTCGCTGCCGACGGCAACGAAGGTGGCTCCCCACTCCAGGTAGCGGCGGGCATCAGCCTCTACCGGCGCCAGAATGCCGCACGGCTTGCCGTGCGCTTTTGCGCGAGCAAAGATGTGCTGGATCGCGTGCTGCACGTCAGGGTGGCTGGCGTTACCGAGATGGCCAAAGGCCGCAGCCAGATCGCTTGGGCCGACGAAGATACCGTCCACGCCGTTGGTGGCGGCAATCGCGTCGACGTTATCGACGCCCTGCTGGCTCTCGATCTGAACCAGAATGGTGATGTTGCTGTTGGACTGCGCGAAATAGTCCGGGACGGTGCCAAACATGTTGGCGCGATGCGAAACGGAAACGCCGCGGATCCCTTCGGGAGGGTAGCGCGTAGACGCCACGGCCAGTGCCGCTTGTTCTTCCGTCTCCACAAACGGGATCAGGAAGTTGTAGAAGCCGATATCCAGCAGACGCTTAATAATCACCGGTTCGTTGGTGGGGACACGCACCACCGGGGCACTGTTGCTGCCTTTCAGCGCCATCAGCTGCGGAATAAACGTGCTGATATCGTTTGGTGCATGTTCGCCGTCCAGCACCAGCCAGTCGAAACCGGCCAGGCCCAGCACTTCGGTGCTGATAGGGTTTGCCAGCGCGGACCAGCAGCCAATCTGAATCTGGTGCGCTGCGAGAGCCGCTTTAAATTTATTCGGGAAGATAGCGTTATTCATCGTATTTACCTTTTTAATTCCGCAGCCTTTTTCAGCATCATTTTATTTATTCAGACACCGCGCCAGCATGATATTTATTATTCGGACATATTCTGGCGTAATAAAATCGTCATTCAGTATAAGATGCAATCCACGACCGCACATTGTTTTAATGCTCAGGTATTACGCTATTTTTTGATAAAAATTTTTGCATATGCACAAAGCACTGGGCGCTAATGCACAGAATCAAGGATTACGGGCTCGCGAGCGATCGGGATCACATTTTGATATTGAATCTGCTGACATGCTTTATTTCTGAAAGCCGCGTATTTATTTCTACCATCAGAAAAATGGCTGAACCTATTATCAGAATTTTGCTGGAGAATACTTACCAATGGCCGACATTGAAATTCGACAGGCACCGCCGACGGCGTTTTATATAAAAGTGCACGACGCCGATAACGTGGCGATTATCGTCAACGACAATGGCTTAAAAGCAGGAACCCGCTTCCCGGACGGGCTGGAACTGACTGAGCATGTTCCGCAGGGACATAAAGTCGCCCTGGTGGATATCCCTGCTGAAAGCGAAATTGTGCGTTACGGTGAAGTCATCGGCTATGCCGTCCGTCCTATTCCGCAGGGAAGCTGGGTGGAGGAGTCGCTGGTGGCGCTGCCAGAAGCGCCGCCGCTGAACACGCTTCCGCTAGCAACCCGCGTGCCGGAACCGCTTCCCCCGCTGGAAGGCTATACCTTTGAAGGGTATCGCAATGCGGACGGCAGCGTCGGCACCAAAAATCTGCTCGGCATTACCACCAGCGTGCACTGCGTGGCGGGCGTCATGGATTACGTGGTGAAAATCATCGAACGCGATCTGCTGCCAAAATACCCGAACGTCGACGGCGTGGTGGGCCTGAACCACCTCTACGGCTGCGGCGTGGCGATTAACGCGCCCGCTGCCGTGGTGCCTATCCGCACCATCCACAATATCGCCCTGAACCCCAACTTTGGCGGCGAAGTGATGGTCATTGGCCTCGGCTGTGAAAAATTGCAGCCAGAACGCCTGCTGCAGGGGACCGAGGATGTCAAAGCCATCCCGGCAGACGAGGTCAGCATCGTGCGCCTGCAGGACGAACGCCACGTCGGTTTCCGCTCAATGGTCGACGATATTTTGCAGGTAGCAGAACGCCATCTGGACAAGCTCAACCGCCGCCAGCGCGAAACGTGCCCGGCCTCTGAGCTGGTTGTGGGCACCCAGTGCGGCGGCAGCGATGCCTTCTCCGGCGTGACGGCCAACCCGGCGGTGGGCTTTGCATCCGATCTGCTTGTACGCTGCGGCGCCACGGTGATGTTCTCCGAGGTGACTGAAGTGCGTGACGCCATCCATCTGCTGACGCCGCGCGCCGTTAATAAAGAGGTCGGCAAGCGACTGCTTGAGGAGATGGCCTGGTACGATAACTATCTCGATATGGGCAAAACCGACCGCAGCGCCAACCCGTCTCCGGGCAACAAGAAAGGCGGCCTGGCAAACGTGGTGGAAAAAGCCCTCGGCTCTATTGCCAAATCCGGGCAGAGCGCCATTGCAGAAGTGCTCTCTCCGGGCCAGCGCCCGACGAAACGCGGCCTTATCTACGCCGCAACGCCGGCCAGCGATTTTGTGTGCGGCACGCAGCAGGTGGCATCCGGCATTACGGTACAGGTCTTTACCACCGGGCGCGGCACGCCGTACGGCCTGATGGCGGTGCCGGTGATCAAGATGGCGACCCGCACCGAGCTGGCAAACCGCTGGTATGACTTAATGGATATTAACGCGGGCACCATCGCCACCGGAGAAGAGAGCATTGAGGACGTGGGCTGGAAGCTGTTCCACTTCATTCTGGATGTCGCCAGCGGGCGAAAGAAAACCTTCTCGGACCAATGGGGATTGCATAATCAGCTGGCGGTGTTTAACCCGGCACCGGTGACGTGAGTTTGCTGTAAACCTCGCTTAGCATGGCTTCGGCCATGCTTTTTTTTGCTTTCATTTCTTTCGCATCCTTACCTTTCATTTCGATTCTTTCATTTTTAAGATATCAATCACAAAATAACATTCCGAAACCCTATATTGTCTTTCGCATAAATAAAACGAAAGGTTTCGGAGGAAAGATGTTCATCATCTCGTCGAAAGCGATGCTGCTAAAAGCACAGCGCGAAGGTTACGCCGTACCGGCATTCAATATTCATAATCTCGAAACGCTGCAGGTGGTCGTTGAAACGGCCTCTGAGATGCGATCTCCGCTGATCGTGGCGGGTACGCCCGGCACATTCAGCTATGCAGGAACCGGTAACGTGGTCGCCATCGCCAGCGATCTGGCCAAAACGTACAACCAACCGCTGGCGATCCACCTCGATCATCACGAAGATTTCGACGATATCGCGCAGAAAGTCCAGAGCGGGATCCGCTCGGCGATGATCGACGGATCTCATCATCCGTTCACTGAAAACGTCGCCCTGGTGAAGAAAGTGACAGACTACTGCCACCGTTACGATGTGAGCGTGGAGGCTGAACTTGGCCGTCTTGGCGGGCAGGAAGATGACCTTGTGGTCGACAGCAAAGATGCGCTTTACACCAACCCGCAACAGGCACGCGAGTTTGTTGAATTAACGGGTATCGACTCATTGGCCGTCGCCATCGGTACCGCGCACGGCCTCTACACTGCCACGCCGAAACTTGATTTTGAACGTCTGGCAGAGATCCGCAATCAGGTCGATATCCCGCTGGTGCTGCACGGCGCTTCCGGTTTATCTACGGCCGATATCCTTCAGGCCATTCGCCTCGGTATCTGCAAGGTCAACGTTGCCACAGAACTCAAAATCGCCTTCTCGAATGCCCTGAAAACCTATCTCGCTTCACATCCCGAAACCAGTGACCCGCGTCATTACATGGTGCCCGCCAAACGCGCCATGAAAGAGGTGGTACGTAAAGTTATTAACGATTGTGGTTGTGAAGGAAAGCTCTAAATACGAAAGCCTGAAGTCCTGACCAGGAGGAAACGTGAAAGATATTATTACCCGCCATAAAGCGGGAGAAGATCTCGGTATTTGCTCTGTTTGCTCAGCGCACCCGCTGGTTATCGAAGCCGCATTGCGGTTCGATTTGCATACCGACAACAAGGTACTGATTGAAGCTACCTCAAATCAGGTGAACCAGTTCGGCGGTTACACCGGTATGAAACCCGCTGATTTCCGTGATTTTGTTCTGAAGATCGCTAAAGAAGTGGGCTTTCCGCATGAACGTTTGATCCTGGGTGGCGATCATCTGGGGCCAAACTGCTGGCAAAATGAACCGGCTGACGCGGCGATGGAGAAATCCATCGCATTGATCAAAGCCTATATCGCGGCGGGGTTTAGCAAGATCCACCTGGACGCCTCCATGTCCTGCGCCGACGATCCTGTCCCACTCCCGCCAGGGGTGGTGGCACAACGTGCTGCCCGACTGTGCAAAGCGGCAGAAGAGACGGCCACTGAAGAACAAAAAGCGGCGCTAACCTATGTGATTGGTACTGAGGTTCCCGTTCCCGGCGGTGAAGCCAGCAGTATTAACAGCGTTCATGTTACCCGCGTGGAAGATGCCGCGCAGACGCTGGAAACGCATCGTGAGGCCTTTGCCGCGCTCGGTCTGGACGAGGCTATGACGCGCGTGATTGCGATAGTCGTACAACCCGGCGTGGAATTCGACCATACGCAAATTATTCACTACCAACCGCACGCAGCAGAGGCGCTTTCCGGCTGGATCCGCCAGACCCCCATGGTCTATGAGGCGCACTCCACCGACTACCAGACACGTCAGGCCTATCGTGCTTTGGTTCGCGATCACTTCGCGATCCTGAAAGTCGGCCCGGCGCTTACCTTTGCCCTGCGAGAAGCCATTTTTGCCCTTGCACAAATGGAGAAGGCCCTCATCGCCCCTGAGCAACGCAGCCATGCGCTTGATGTGATCGACGAAGTCATGCTGAACGAGCCGGATTACTGGAAGAAGTACTACCGCCCCACCTGGAGCCAGGCAATGGTGGATATTCACTTTAGCCTGTCCGATCGCATTCGCTACTACTGGCCGCACCCGCGCATTCGCCAGAGCGTTGAGAAGTTGATCGCTAATCTGAGCACAACCTCCTTGCCTCTGGGGCTGATTAGCCAGTTTATGCCCGTCCAGTTCGAACGATTGTCGATGAATGAGATCGCCGCAACACCGCAAAATCTCATCATCGACAAAATACAGGATGTATTACGCGCCTATCGATTTGGCTGCACCCCTGAACCCCTCTAATGCCGGAGAGTGTATGAGTCACGTTTTTGTCCGTACCGGAATTGAGTTTGAAACCTGCCAGCAGGCGCTGGCGCATATTGGCGAGGAGATGCTGGCTAACGGTGTTGTACACGCCACCTACCCTGCCGCCCTTCTGGAAAGGGAGATGAACTACCCCACCGGCATTGCCCTTGAACGCCATGCGGTCGCTATTCCGCACTGCGAAGCCGTACATGCGAAACGCCCCGCGATTTACCTGATTCGTCCGGACAAACCGGTGCATTTTCAGCAGGCCGATGATGATGGCGAGGTCGCCGTCTCACTCATCATCGCGTTAATCGTTGAAAACCCTGCGGCGCAAATGAAATTGCTGCGCCGCCTTTTCAGTGAGCTACAAAACCCGGACGTGCTGGACATGCTGCTGGCTGCGCCCGCAGAGCGCCTGGCCGATCGTTTACGGGAGACGATCCTTGAGCCTGTCGCCTGTGCCCGGGCTTCATAACATACTGATAATAAGAAAGGAGTACCCTATGAAACGCAAAGTTATTGTTGCCTGTGGCGGTGCTGTCGCCACCTCAACTATGGCAGCAGAAGAGATCAAAGAACTGTGTGAAGCCCACCACATTGAGCTGGATCTGGTCCAGTGCAGGGTGACTGAAATCGAAACCTATATGGACGGTGCAGACCTGATTTGTACCACGGCGAAAGTTGACAGAGCCTTTGGCGATATCCCGGTGGTGCATGGCATGCCGTTTGTATCCGGCGTCGGCATCGAAGCCCTGCAGCAAAAAATTCTGACCATCCTCGAGGGGTAAGATCATGTTTACCGAAATCATGCGGTACATCCTCGATCTGGGGCCAACCGTAATGCTGCCAATCGTCATCATCATCTTCTCTAAGCTGTTGGGGATGAAGCTGGGCGATTGCTTTAAATCCGGCCTACATATCGGCATTGGCTTCGTCGGGATCGGTCTGGTTATTGGCCTGATGCTTGACTCCATCGGCCCGGCGGCCAAAGCGATGGCTGAGCAGTTCCAGATTAACCTGCACGTGGTGGATGTCGGCTGGCCAGGTTCATCCCCAATGACCTGGGCATCACAGATTGCACTTATCGCTATCCCTGTTGCCATTGGCGTCAACGTTGTCATGCTAGTGACGCGGATGACGCGGGTAGTGAACGTCGATATCTGGAACATCTGGCACATGACCTTCACCGGTGCGATGCTGCACCTGGCAACCGGCTCTTACTGGCTGGGGATCCTGGGCGTTGTGGTGCACGCCGCGTTTGTTTACAAGCTAGGGGACTGGTTTGCCAAAGACACGCGGGACTTCTTCGGTCTGGAAGGGATCGCCATCCCTCACGGCTCGTCAGCTTACCTCGGCCCAATCGCCGTTCTGGTCGATACGATTATCGATAAAATCCCAGGCCTGAAGCGTATTCATTTTAGCGCTGACGACGTGCAAAAACGCTTTGGCCCGTTTGGCGAACCGGTCACGGTTGGGTTTGTGATGGGACTGGCCATTGGCATGCTGGCAGGCTACGACACCAAATCCGTTCTCCAGCTGGCCGTGAAAACCGCCGCCGTGATGCTGCTGATGCCGCGCGTTATCAAACCGATCATGGACGGCCTGACGCCGATTGCTAAACATGCCCGTAAACGTCTGCAGGCAAAGTTTGGTGGGCAGGAGTTCTTAATCGGTCTCGATCCGGCGCTGCTGCTGGGCCATACGTCCGTCGTCTCCGCCAGCCTGATTTTCATACCGCTCACTATCCTGATTGCTGTTCTGGTGCCGGGAAACCAGGTGTTGCCGTTCGGTGACCTTGCCACTATCGGCTTTTTTGTGGCGATGGCGGTCGCGGTGCATCAGGGCAACCTGTTCCGCACGCTTATCTCTGGCGTCATCATCATGGGCATTACGCTGTGGATTGCGACCCAGACCATCGGCCTGCACACCCAGCTTGCGCAAAATGCTGGCGCGTTGAAAGCGGGCGGGCTGGTGGCCTCCATGGATCAGGGCGGTTCACCCGTCACCTGGCTGCTCATCCAGTTGTTCACCTGGCAAAACGTGGTGGGGTTCATCGTGATTGGTGCCATTTACGTCACCGGCATCCTGCTTACCTGGCGACGTGCCCGCGTGTTTACCGCGGCAGAAAAGAACGCCGCTGCCCCGCAAAGCCAGACGGTGTCTTGATATCCGGGGAGCAATGCTCCCCTCTTTTTCTGGAGTGAATATGAAATCAGTGGTAATTCACGCTGAGGGCAACGTGCGCGTTGAAGAACGTCCAATCCCTCACATTCAGGCTGCGGATGATGTGCGGGTGCGTATTGCCTGCTCAGGATTATGTGGCTCCGATATTCCGCGAATTTTTGCCGGAGGGGCACATTATTATCCCATCACCCTCGGACATGAATTTAGCGGTCATGTCGAAGCCTGTGGTACCGAAGTACACGATCTCAAGGCAGGCGATCCGGTTGCCTGCGTGCCATTACTGCCCTGCTTTTCCTGTCCGGCGTGTGAAAAAGGCTACTTCTCACTCTGCAAGCAGTATCAGTTTGTCGGATCTCGCAGCGAAGGCGGCAACGCGGAATATATCGTGGTGAAGCGAGCAAACCTGTTCCGCCTTCCTGCAGAGATGGCAATTGAAGATGGTGCATTTATTGAGCCCATAACCGTAGGGCTACACGCGTTTCATCTTGCTTCCGGCTGCGAGGGTAAGAACGTCATCATTGTCGGCGCAGGCACTATCGGCCTGCTGGCGATGCAGTGTGCACTGGCATTGGGCGCCAACAGCGTTATCGCGATCGATATCAATGACGATAAGCTCGCGCTGGCAACAACGCTGGGGGCAACTCAGGTGTTTAATAGCCGCGCTCTGGCCGCAGACGACATCCTTAACGCGTTGAGCGACAACCCGTTTGATCAGTTGGTTCTTGAGACTGCTGGCACACCGCAAACCGTTACGCTCGCCATTGATATCGCCGGGCCGCGGGCCCAGGTCGCGCTGGTGGGTACGCTGCATCATGACCTGAACTTACCTGCGGCGACATTTGGCAAGATACTGCGTAAGGAGTTGACGCTTCTGGGAAGCTGGATGAATTATTCGGCCCCGTGGCCGGGTGAAGAATGGAAAGCCGCAGCCCGTCTGCTCACAGAGAAAAAACTGCAGCTAAAGCCCCTTATTGCTCATATCGGCGATAGCGACAGCTTTGCTCAGGCCGTGCAAGGACTAAACGGTGCGCCTATGCAGGGCAAAATTATGCTGCGCTTTGCGTAGTGCTTCGAGCCAGCAACCTGAGCTGGCTCACATTTACTTTCGAATATTACCGTACACCTTTCGCATACCTTCGATTAGAATAGAGGCAGTTAATTATCAGGCAATTCAATATGAACTCATTTGAGCGACGCAATAAAATCGTTGACCTCGTCAACGCTCAGGGCAGTGTCATGGTGCTGGATCTGTCGAATATGTTTGGCATTTCAGAAGTGACGATTCGAACAGATCTGCGTCTGCTGGAAGAAAAGGGATTGGTCACGCGTTTTCACGGTGGCGCCGCAAGGCCCGGCAGCAACCTGGCAGAAAGCGAAAATCAGGAAGTGGTGCTGGAAGACCGTTATCAACTTGCGAGCGACCCGAAGAAGCGCATCGCACAGGCTGCCGCGGCCATGATTGAAGAGGGAATGACGATCATTCTGGACAGCGGAAGCACCACCATGCTCATCGCCGAAGCGCTGACCAAACGAGCCAATATCACCGTCATTACCAACAGCCTGCCCGCCGCGTTTGCCCTTTCGGAAAACAAAGATATTACGCTGGTGGTTTGTGGCGGCACGGTGCGCCATAAAACGCATTCGATGCATGGCACCATTGCAGAGCGTTCGCTTGCAGGCATTAGCGCTGATCTGATGTTTGTCGGGGCTGACGGTATCGACGCCACAAATGGCATCACCACCTTCAATGAAGGTTATTCGATTAGCAGCGTGATGGCGGCGGCCGCGCATAAGGTGATTGCCGTCCTGGACGCCAGCAAATTCAATCGTCGTGGCTTCAACCAGGTACTGCCGATGGAAAAAATAGACTGTGTCATTACGGATGAAGGGATCGGAAAGCAGGATAAAGAACTGCTGAGCAAAGCGGGCACGGAGGTCATTACGGTATAGAGAAGTCGCTTTGTAGGCCGGGTAAGGCGTAGCCGCCACCCGGCAAAACTGGCGGGGATGCCTTACTCCCCCTGCTGCTCCAGCGCATACTTATACAACGCATTTTTCTTCACGCCGTGAATTTCTGCCGCCAGCGCAGCGGCTTTCTTCAGCGGCAGTTCCGACTGCAGCAACGCTAGCGTGCGCAGCGCGTCGGCAGGAAGGGCGTCTTCTTCCGCCTTGTGCCCTTCGACAATCAGCACCATTTCACCCTTGCGGCGGTTTTCGTCTTCCTTCACCCACGCCAGCAGCTCGCCCACCGGTGCGCCGTGGATGGTTTCCCAGGTTTTGGTCAGCTCGCGCGCCAGCACCACGTAGCGGCCTTCCCCCCAGACGGTCACCATATCTTCCAGGCTCTCCAGCAGGCGGTGCGTGGATTCGTAGAAAATCAGGGTGCGCGGTTCCGCTTCCAGCTCTTTTAAGACGTCGCGGCGGCCTTTGGATTTAGCAGGCAGAAAGCCTTCATAGCAGAAACGGTCAGACGGCAGACCTGCGGCGCTTAACGCCGCAATCGCGGCGCACGGTCCCGGCAGGGGCACAACGCGAATACCGGCTTCGCGACAGGTACGCACCAGGTGATAGCCCGGATCGTTGATCAGCGGCGTACCGGCATCGGAGACCAGGGCAATGTTTTGCCCCTCTTTCAGCTTCGCCACCAGCGTTTCGGCTTTTTGTTGCTCATTGTGATCGTGCAGCGCAAACAAACGGGCGTTAATCGCGAAATGTTGCAGCAGCAGGCCGGTATGGCGGGTGTCTTCAGCAGCAATTAAATCAACAGCTTGCAGTACGGTGAGCGCACGTTGGGTAATATCAGACAAATTCCCGATAGGAGTAGGTACAATATAAAGCTGGCCTTGAGAATTATCTGCCGTTTCGTGTTGTTTCATTGTTTCGTCCGTATTGCCGATTTAATATTGAGCATTGCGTAAAAAAAATCACTGGATACAGTATGGTACCGTTAACGTTTCTTCGAAAAAAAGCCACGCGCAGCGTGCCGCTTCTGCTGGCAGCCCTGATCTTTGCAGGCTGTGGCACCCAGGCACCTGACCAGAGCACCGCCCATCTCCAGGGTTCTGCTCAGGCTGATTCTGGCTTTTATCTGCAACAAATGTCGCAGAGTTCAAATGATACCAAGACCAACTGGCAATTACTCGCCATTCGTGCACTGCTGAAAGAGGGTAAAACCCAGCGGGCAGCCGAACTGTTTAACCAGTTGCCAAAAGATCTTAACGACGCACAGCGTCGCGAGCAGAGCCTGCTCTCTGCCGAGCTGAAAGTCGCGCTGAAAGATTACGCCGCGGCGAAGAAGATCCTCGGTGATATCGACGTAAGCGCGCTGGATAAAAACCAGCAGGCGCGCTTCTGGCAGGCGGGTATTACCGCTGAGCAGGGACGCCCTTCCCTGACATTGCTCCGCGCGCTCGTCGCGCAAGAGCCGCTGCTTGGCGGTGCTGATAAGCAGAAAAATATTGATGCCACCTGGCAAGCGCTGGCGTCGATGACGCAGGAACAGGCGCAGGCGCTGGTCATCAACGCCGATGAAAACGTCCTGCAGGGCTGGCTGGATCTACAGCAGATGTGGTTTAACAACCGCAGCGATCCTAAGATGTTAAAAGCCGGCATTACGGACTGGCAGACGCGCTACCCGCAAAACCCGGGCGCGAAAATGCTGCCAACCCAGCTGGTGAACGTGCAGAACTTTAAGCCTGCCTCGACCAGCAAAATCGCCCTCCTTCTGCCACTCAACGGCCAGGCGGCGGTATTTGGACGCACCATTCAGCAGGGCTTTGAAGCGGCGAAAAACGGCACGACGTCGGTCACCGGCAGTGCCGTTCCCGCACAGGCGGCCCAGGCGGCTAACGTGAATGATGTTGTCAGCCCATCCGCCGCAGAGACCAGCGACCTGACCACGGCGCAAGCGCCAGCGCAGGGCACGATGCAAAACCCGGTGACGGCCCCGACGACACCGCCAGCGACAGCGGCACCGTCTACTACAGCACCTGCGACCCAGGCTCCGGCCGAGACGCAAGCGGCTCCAGCCGCTGCTCCAGCGCCTGCCACAACAGCAGAACAGCCTCAACAGCCGCCTGCACAGCCGACTGCTCAACCTGCCGCGCAGCCGCAGTCCGTGGCAACCACCAGCGCCAACCCGGGCGCTGAATTGAAAATCTACGATACCAGTTCGCAGCCGCTGGACCAGGTTCTGGCGCAGGTTCAACAGGATGGCGCGAGCATCGTTGTCGGTCCGCTGCTGAAAAACAACGTGGAAGAGCTGATGAAGAGCAATACCACGCTGAACGTGCTGGCGCTCAACCAGCCAGAGCAGGTTCAGAACCGGGCCAATATCTGCTACTTCGCGCTCTCTCCGGAAGATGAAGCCCGCGATGCGGCGCGTCATATTCACGAGCAGGGTAAGCAGGCGCCGCTGTTGCTCATCCCACGCAGCGCGCTGGGCGATCGCGTGGCCAATGCCTTTGCCGATGAGTGGCAGAAGCTGGGCGGCGGCGTGGTACTGCAGCAGAAATTCGGTTCCGTCTCTGAACTGCGCGCGGGCGTCAACGGCGGGGCGGGTATCGCGCTTAACGGTAGCCCGGTCACCGCGAGCCTGCCACAGCAGCAGGGCGTGACGATTGGCGGCCTGACGATCCCTGCACCGCCAACCGACGCGCAGATTAGCGGTGGCGGTAAAGTGGATGCGGCCTATATCGTTGCCACACCGCAGGAGATCGCCTTTATCAAACCGATGATTGCAATGCGTAATGGCAGCCAGAGCGGCGCAACGCTCTACGCCAGCTCCCGCAGCGCACAGGGCACCGCAGGCCCGGATTTCCGTCTGGAAATGGACGGTCTGCAGTACAGCGAAATCCCGATGCTGGCTGGCAGCAATCCATCCCTGATGCAGCAGGCGCTGAGCGCGGTGCGTAACGATTACTCTCTGGCGCGTCTGTATGCGATGGGGGTTGATGCGTGGGCGCTGGCGAACCACTTTACCCAGATGCGTCAGGTGCCGGGCTTCGAGCTTAACGGCAACACCGGCGATCTGACCGCGACCCAGGATTGTGTGATTAACAGGAAGTTATCATGGCTCAAATACCAGCAGGGGCAGATCGTCCCGGCCAGTTAAGCCGCAAACAAACCGGCGATGCGTGGGAGTTAAAGGCGCGTCGCTGGCTTGAAGGCAAAGGACTGCGTTTTATCGCCGCCAACGTCCGTGGACGTGGTGGCGAAATCGACCTGATCATGAAAGATGGTCAGGTCACCGTGTTTGTAGAAGTGCGCTTTCGACAGTCCTCCCGTTTTGGCGGTGCTGCCGCCAGCGTGACGCTCGCCAAACAACATAAATTATTACAGACTGCCCACTTGTGGCTTGCCCGCCATAATGGGAGTTTTGATACTGTGGATTGCCGGTTCGATGTGATAGCCTTCACCGGAAATGAGATCGAATGGCTTAAAAACGCTTTTGGCGAAGACGCATAATTGAGATTTAAAAGGGATAACGTGCTCGAAAGAATTAAAGTGTGCTTCACAGAAAGCATCCAGACTCAGATTGCCGCGGCGGAAGCCCTTCCGGATGCTATCTCGCGTGCCGCAATGACGCTGGTGCAATCCCTGCTAAACGGCAACAAAATCCTCTGTTGTGGCAACGGCACGTCAGCCGCCAACGCACAGCATTTTGCTGCCAGCATGATCAATCGTTTTGAAACAGAACGCCCCAGTTTACCTGCCATTGCACTTAATACCGATAATGTGGTCTTAACGGCGATTGCTAACGATCGTCTGCATGACGAAATTTACGCAAAGCAGGTGCGAGCCCTGGGTCATGCCGGAGATGTGCTGCTGGCTATCTCCACGCGCGGCAACAGCCGGGATATTGTCAAAGCCGTTGAAGCCGCCGTCACCCGCGACATGACTATCGTGGCCTTAACCGGCTATGACGGGGGTGAGCTGGCGGGTCTGCTTGGGCCGCAGGATGTGGAAATCCGCATTCCGTCTCACCGGAGCGCACGCATACAGGAGATGCATATGCTCACGGTGAACTGCTTATGTGACTTGATCGATAACACGCTTTTCCCTCACCAGGATGATTAAGGAGTTCTTATGAAGGCTTTATCGACCCTCGCAGTCCTTATGTCTGCATTACTGCTTCAGGGATGTATCGCTGCGGCCGTTGTGGGTACCGCCGCAGTAGGCACCAAAGCGGCAACCGATCCGCGCACTGTGGGAACACAGGTGGATGACGGTACGCTGGAGCTGCGCGTCAACAGTGCGCTGTCGAAAGACGAACAGATCAAGAAAGAGGCGCGTATCAACGTGACGGCTTATCAGGGCAAAGTGCTGCTGGCAGGCCAGGCGCCGAATATGGAGCTCGCCTCGCGTGCGAAACAGATTGCGATGGGCGTTGAAGGGACCACAGAGGTGTTTAACGAAGTGCGTCAGGGCAAGCCAATTGGCCTGGGTGATGCCTCTTCCGATACCTGGATCACCACCAAAGTACGTTCCCAGCTGCTGGGCTCGGACCAGGTGAAATCTTCCAACGTGAAGGTGACAACGGAAAACGGTGAAGTGTTCCTGCTGGGTCTGGTGACCGAACGTGAAGGGAAAGCGGCGGCCGATATCGCCAGCCGGGTGAGCGGCGTGAAGCACGTCACCACCGCGTTTACTTACATTAAGTAAAAGACCACCTTCTTAGAAGGTGGCTTTCTAGAATGCCCCCTGTAAGGGGGGCTATTGTTTCCTTCCTGTTTCTACTCTAGCAATTCCATCTGCTGTTCGTGCGTTTGT
>NZ_VDAS01000004.1:0-219372 GCF_019584165.1 Enterobacter sp. EC_64 | reverse complement strand
TTACTGCTGAATTCACTGTCGGCGAAGGTAAGTTGATGACTCATGATGAACCCTGTTCCATGGCTCCAGATGACAAACATGATCTCATATCAGGGACTTGTTCGCACCTTCCCTAGCATGTGATAATCAACCGGGGATAGGTCATCGCATCCGGTCAGGTAGTGGCGATGTGATTCTACGTTGTGAGAAATGAAAAAAGATATTTGGTGTAAAAAATGACGAAAATGGACGATGACTTTTTTTGAATATGATCTGGACTGGTTTTTATCCAGCCAGGAAGGGTACTTAGCGCATTTTGCAACAGCAGGTCAGGGGCCGATTCCTGAAAGGATCAAGTCATCTGTCGAGGACTTTAATTTTATTCTTGATTATATTTACTCACTGGAACCCTTGTCAGAGGTGTATGTCATAGAAGGCAATTTGCCTGCATTTTCAAATGACAATCAACGTTCTTCCTATCTGCGCTCATTTATTGAGATGTCAAGTAAAGGATTGTTCAGCTACGACTATGAACAAGGTGGATATAAATTAATTTCGAAACCAAAAACACCATTGAAATATGAAATATTGCCAAATGAAGTGAAAGGCGTGATTTATGTTGCAGAAAGAGAAATTGACTTATAGATATGATGTGCTGATGCGACCTGTGCTCAATTTTTTGACAAATAATAGCCATAGAAAGTCCGATCTTGTCACAGCGCGGATCGGCTCGAAGATCGATGTCCGCTGTGAGCGTAGAGCGGAAATTGTCTTTATGAATGACTTTTACATTGCCAAATAAATTATTATTTTCCGCTTTTTCTGGTTAATCACGAACACCATCATAATCGTTAAGTATTTGCATTAACATTATTCTTGGTATGTCTTTTGTGGATATTCTGAAACTGGTACTCAGGCGCGAGGCAATCATAGCGGAAGTAATTTTATTATCATCGTAGGCGATGGTCATATGCTTTCCGATATTCTGTCGGGTCATGTCCGACAACCTTTTGCCACATTCATCGGAAAATCTAAAGACTAAATTCTCTGCACCTATCTCATCCTTCTCTACATAATCAATTGTCTTTACACATCCAGAATCAAACAAAGTTTTCTCATTACCGACCGAAAAAATAAAACTCCCTTTTGCTGCAGTCGATGTCAATGGCACAAGCACCACGAGTAACAACACCCCAAATTTGATTTGCATCTTCTTCTCCTTTTATTTGTTGACCTGCTCCCCATAAATTAACATATCTCAACATTATCCACGTCTGCTTTTGGCACAAAGCAGACATTCATATTCACATCTATCATCTTCCCCCTCTTTCGCCCCACAGCCACGCTTGCCCATTATTTTGCCGAACGGAAAAACAGTAACCGTTAACCCGGCCCCTCGCTCCCCGCCGCCAGCAGCGGCACCACCACGTCGCTGATGGGCACCGCAATCCCGTGTTTGCGGCCGTAGCGCTGGATCACGCCGTTGCGGATGTCCCACTCCATCGGGCGATCCGCCTGACGGTCAGCGAGAATCGACGTGCCGAGGTCCTCAGGCGCGCGCTGAAAGTTCGCCAGAATCTCCTGCGCCACGTCATCGGCCAGCTTCGCCCCCTCGGCGCGGGCGACAGTAAGCCCCTCGCGCAGGTAGGCCAGCGCAAGCTCGCTGATATCCTCGCGCCTGAACATCCCGGCGCGGCGGTTAGCGAGCACCATCAGCCCGGCGACCGCGTTTTGCAGCAGCTTGCGCCAGGCGACGGTGGGGAAATCAGGCGAGAGTTCAACTTCACAGCGCGTACCGCGAAGCGCATCGACTACCCGCTGTGCCTGCGGCACGTCCGGCAGCGTCAGGCGCGGTTTGGCGCGCAGCCAGACGGAGGCATCCGGCTCGCGCTGCGCCGGGAACCAGACCACCGACGGCAGCACCGTTGCGCCACTGACCAAAGGCTCAAGCTGCGCCTTCTGCTCCACGCCATTTTGCAGGGCGCAGGCCACGGTATTTTCATCGCAAAGGGCGCGCAGCCACCCGGCGCTGTCGGGATTTTGCGTAGTTTTTACCGCGATAAACACGAGGTCAACGGGGCGCGTGATGGCCGTCGGATCGGTGAATACCGGACCGGGCACCACCGTTTCACCCTCATCGTGACGCAGGCGTAATTCCGGATGCGCGGTGCGTCCGCAGAGCAGCGGCGTGCGGCCCGCGTCATGCAACACCGCGGCAATGGTGGTGCCAATCGCACCGGGACCAATCAGCGCAATGGTTGGATAGTCAGACATGAGTCACTCCCCTTTTGCTAAGCCTGCTATCAGTTATACCACCCTGAGACGAGCGCGCCACACCCGTTGTCTATACTCAACATTCACAGACAACGGAGTGCGCCATGCCTTTACCCGATTTTAAATCCTCTGAACCGTTCACCCTTGGCATCGAGCTCGAACTGCAGGTGGTTAACCCGCCGGGGTACGATCTCAGCCAGGACTCCTCCGCGCTCATCGCCGCCGTCAAAGACGACATCAAAGGCGGTGAAGTCAAACACGACATCACCGAAAGCATGCTCGAAATCGCCACCGGCGTGTGTCAGACCATCGACCAGGCGGCGGCACAGTTCTCGGTGATGCAGCAGAGCATCCTGCGCGCGGCGGCGGAGCAGCACATCCAGATCTGCGGCGGCGGGACGCATCCGTTCCAGAAGTGGCAGCGCCAGGAGGTGTGCGACGACGAGCGCTATAACGTCACGCTGGAGCGCTTTGGCTACCTGATTTTGCAGGCGACGGTGTTCGGCCAGCACGTGCACGTCGGCTGCCGGACCGGGGATGACGCCATTTACCTGCTGCACGGCCTGTCGCGCTTCGTGCCGCATTTTATCGCCCTGGCGGCAGCCTCGCCGTACATGCAGGGCACGGACACGAAGTTCTCCTCGTCGCGGCTCAACATCTTTTCAGGGTTCCCGGATAACGGACAGATGCCGTGGGTCAACAGCTGGCAGGAGTTCGAAGGGCTGTTCCGCCGCCTGAGCGCCACCAGCATGATCGACAGCATCAAAGATCTGCACTGGGATATTCGCCCCAGCCCGCATTTTGGCACCGTGGAGGTGCGGGTGATGGATACGCCGCTGACGCTCGGCCACGCGATTAACATCGCCGGGCTGATTCAGGCCACGTCGCACTGGCTGCTGACCACGCGGCCGTATAAGCATCAGGAACGGGATTTTCTGCTCTACCGTTTTAACCGTTTTCAGGCGTGTCGCTACGGGCTGGAGGGGATCCTGACGGACGTGCACACCGGCGAGCACAAAACCGTGGCGGAAGATATCGCCTGGCTGCTGGAGCAGGTGGCGCCGTCGGCCGAGAAGCTCGGCGCGACAAGCGCAATCAATGAAATTGCCCTGCTGTTAAAGCAGGGCAAGAGCGAGGCGCAGCGCATGCGGGACTTTATCGCCGACGGCGGCTCGCTGATTTCTCTGGTGCAGAAGCACTGCGAGCTGTGGGCGACGAGTCCGTAAGGCCGTGACCCCACTCCCGCAGGCGCTGGAACAGCACGAACAGGGCCGGGATGAACAGAATCCCCACCACGGTTGCCACCAGCATGCCGCTGAAGACCGTGGTGCCGATGATGCGGCGGCTCTGGGCGCCCGCCCCGGTCGCCAGCATCATCGGCAATACGCCGATAATGAACGACACGGCGGTCATCATCACCGCCCGGAAGCGGCGCGAGGCCCCTTCCCGCGCGGCATCGACAATCGCCATTCCGTCCATACGCCGCGCGCGGGCGAACTCGACGATAAGAATCGCGTTCTTGGCCGCTAACGCGATCAGCAATACCAGACCAATCTGCACGTACACGTCGTTGGCGTAGCCCGCCAGCCACAGCCAGACCAGCGCCCCGCCGAGCGCGAACAGCACCGAGAGCATCACGCTTGCCGGGAGCGTCCAGCTCTCGTACTGGGCGACGAGGAACAGCCACGCCATCACCACCGCCGCCAGCACGATCCAGATCGCCTGATTGCCGGTCTGCTGTTCCTGGTACGACATGCCGCTCCAGGCGTAGTCGTAGCCGGCTGGCAGGCTCTGCGCCAGAATCTCGCCCATCGCCGCCATGGCGGTGCTGCTGCTCACTCCAGCCGCTGCCGAGCCGCTCACCGACACGGACGGGAACTGGTTGTACTGCTGCAGGAACGGCGCGCCGACGGTTGGCGTGATGGTGACGAGGTTGCTCAGGCGCACCCGCTCGCCGCTGTTGCTGCGCACGAACAGCTCGCCGATCTGCTCGGCGCGCTCGCGCCACTGCATCTCGTTCTGCATCACCACGTGGTAGACGCGGTTGTTGATGCTGAAATCCCCGGCGCGGGTGCCGCCAAAAGCGGTTTGCAGGCTGCTGAAGATGCGCGATACCGGCACGTCGAGGCGGGCGGCGCGCTCGCGGTCAACGGTCAGCGTCAACTGCGGCACGTTGCTGCTCCAGGTGGTGAACACGCGGCTCAGCTGCGGGTGCCGGTTGGCTTTCATCAGCACCTCGCGGGTGACGCGCTCCAGCTCCGCCGGGCTCTGCCCCGCCTGAGACTGGATACGCAGGTCGAAGCCCGAGGCGTTGCCCAGCCCCGGCAGCGTCGGCGGCGCGAAGGTCATGATGGTCGCTTCCGGCAGGGCAAGCAGCTGGCGCTGCAGGGTACCCATCACCTCATCCAGCGGCGGACGCTCGCTCCAGTCTTTGAGCATGATGGAGATAAACCCGCCGTTGGAGGCGCTGGTGCCGTTGAGGATGTTAAACCCGGAGACCTGAATCACGTCTTCCACCGCCGCATTTTGGGCGATCAGCTCCCGCGCGGTGGTCATCACCGCTTCGGTGCGCTCCAGCGAAGCCGCTTCCGGCAGCTGAACGCTGGCGAAGAAGTAGCCCTGATCCTCCTGCGGCAGGAAGCCTTTTGGCATCGACGTAAAGCTGAGCAGCACGACGGCCGCCGCGCCAGCGGTGGCCAGCAGCGCCAGCCACGGACGGAGGTTGAACACGCTCACGATCCGGGTGTAAAGCGTGCGCGTGGCGTCCAGCCCGCGGTTGAAGGCGCGATAAATGGCCGCCGGTTTCTCCGGACGCGGACGCAGCAGCATCGCGCACAGCGCGGGCGTCAGGGTCAGCGCCACCAGGCTTGAGAGCGTCACGGCGGTGGAGAGCGTCACCGCGAACTGGCGGTAGAGTTCGCCGACAATCCCCGGCAGCAGCGCCACCGGCACAAACACCGCCAGCAGCACCAGCGTGGTGGCAATCACCGGCCCGGCAATCTGGCGCAGCGCCAGCGCGGTCGCCGCCGTGCGGCTCTGCCCTTCCGCCATCAGCGTTTCGACGCTCTCCACCACCACGATGGCGTCATCCACCACCATGGTCAGCGCCAGAATGATGGCGAACAGGCTCAGCGTGTTGGCGGAGTAGCCGAGCGTATAGAGCACCGCAAAGGTGCCCACCAGCGACACCGGAATAGCGAACGCGACAATCAGCGTCGCGCGCCAGCTTTGCAGGAACAGGGAAACGACCACCACCACCGCCAGCATCGTGAGCGCCAGCGAGACGCCGATCTCTTTAATGGTGGCGGCGACAAAGGTGGTGGTGTCGAATTTCACCTCATAGACCAGGTCGTCCGGGAAGCGCGTCGAGAGGCGCTCCAGCTCCCCGCGCACCGCGTCGGCCACGTGCAGGGCGTTGGCGGACGGCGTCGGGTAGATACCCAAATAGGCGGAGTCGTGCCCGTTCAGCTGCGCGCCGGAGCTGTAGCTGCGCGAGCCGAGCTCGATGGTGGCGACGTCCTTCAGGCGCACCAGCTGGCCCATCTCCCCGGCGCGAATAATGATGTCGGCAAACTCGTCGGCCTGGCTTAAGCGCCCCAGCCCGTTGATGGTCAGGGTCTGCTGCTGGCCGTTAAACACCGGCGGGGTGCCCACCTGGCCGGCCGCGCCCTGTACGTTCTGCTCGCGCAGCGCCTGCGCCACGTCATCGGTGGTGACGTTCAGGGCGTTCATGCGGTCCGGGCGCAGCCAGATGCGCATGCTGTAGTCGCGCGCGCCGAACATCTGCACCTGCCCCACGCCGGGCAGACGCGACAGCGCCTCGCGCACCTGGGTGCTGGCATAGTTGCTGACGAACAGCGGCGTGTGGGTGTTATTCGGTGAGTAAAGACTTACCCCCATCATCAGGTTGGTGGCGCGCTTGCGCACCTGCACGCCGTTTTGCTGCGCCTCGGTGGGCAGCTGCGCCACGGCCTGCGCCACGCGGTTCTGCACGTCGATGGCGGCGAGGTCCGGATCGGTCCCCGCCGCAAAGGTGATGTTCAGGCTGTACGAGCCTTCGTCCGAGCTGGTGGACTCCATGTAGAGCATATGGTCCACGCCGTTCAGCTGCGTCTCCAGCGGCGTGGCGATGGCCTCCGCCACGTCGGCCGAGCTGGCACCCGGCCAGCTGGCAGAGACGTTCACCACCGGCGGCGCGATCTGCGGGTACTGCTCCACCGGGATAATCCTCAGCGCGATGGCCCCCAGCAGGGTGATGACCAGCGCAATCACCATCGCGAAGCGCGGGCGTTTGATGAAAAACGTCAGCATGATGGCTCCTTAATTGAGTATCTGGACGGCAGCGCCTGGCTGCACGCGCTGCGCGCCGTCAGTAATCGCTCGCTCACCGGGCTTCACGCCGGAGGCAATCTGAAACTGCTGGCCGATCTGCCCGGCCACGTTCAGCAGGCGCATTTCGGCGTTGCCGTCGGCATTAACCACCCAGGCAAAGAAGCCTTCGCCGTTCTGCTGGACCGCTGCGGCAGGCAGGGTCAGCACCGGCTGCTCGCTTGCCGGGCGCAAAAACACGTTCACATTGCCGCCGGGCAGCAGCTGATGGCGCGGATTGGCAAACTCGGCGCGCAGCATCACGCTGGCGGTGCGCGGGTCAACGCGGTTATCCACTGACGTCAGCTCGCCGCTGACGCGCTGGCCGTTGCTGTCGATCAGCGCCTGCCAGGCACGCTTCATGGCGTTGATATCCGCATGCTGTCCGGCTTTGGCCGCAAACGCCCTCTCTTCCAGCGCAAAGGCGATGCGGATCGGGTCAAGCTGCACCACCTCCACCAAAACGCCGCTCGCCGGGTTGACCAGGCTACCCACGTGGAAGCTGCTGTGCCCCACGCGGCCGTCAATCGGCGAGGTGATGCGGGTGTAGCCCAGGGTGACGCGGCGGGCGTCGAGCCGGGCCTTCGCCTGCTCGAGAGCGGCGCTGGCGACGTCGCGCTGCATGCGGGCGTTGTCCACGTCGTGGCGGCTGATGGCGTTGCTGCTGCCGAGACTTTCAAAGCGGGAAAGCTGCTGCTGCGCCTGGCGCAGCGTGGCTTCGGCGCTTTTCACTTCGGCCTGCGCCAGGCGCAGGGCGGCGCGCGGCTCGGCGTCGTCCAGCTCAAACAGCACGTCGCCTTTTTTCACGTACTGCCCGTCGCGGAAGTGGATTTTGGCGATCGCGCCCTCCGTGCGTGCGCGTAGCTCAACGGTGTGAATGGCTTCGATGCGGCCCGGGATCTGGCGCTCGGCGGCGTGGGCGGTTTGCTCCACGGTGGCGACGCGAACGGGAATGGCGGCGAATGCGGGTTGCAGGGTACTGACAAGAAGTGCTAACAGGACCGGGAATTTCATGGGAGTACCTCAGCGTTGTTTCTCCCCCCACCCCGGCCCTCTCCCCTGTGGGGAGAGGGTTAGGGTGAGGGGTAAGGTTTTCGTTATGCAGCCTTACGGAACCTGCGGGTCAGTCGCTTCTCGATTTCGACGACGAAGAACATCACGCCTGCAACGGCCAGGGTCACAAACCAGTAGCGCAGCGGCAGCGCTTCGGTACCGAACAGCATCTGCATAAACGGCAGGTAGATAATCGCCGCCTGGAGCAGGAACAGCACGCCCGTCACCAGCCAGATCCCTTTGTTCGCCAGCAGGCCGCGGTTGAGGGAGAACCCTTCGGTGTTGCGGCAGTTAATCATGTATACCCACTGGGCGCAGACCAGCATCTGCAGCAGCACGGTGCGGATGAACTCCGCGCTGTGGCCGCGCGGGGCCAGCCAGGCTTCCAGCGCAAAGGCGGCGATGGCAATCATGGTGCCGACGAAGGCCACGCGCCAGACGGCGTAGGCGTCCATCACGTGCTGGCCGGTCTGACGCGGCGGACGGCGCATGATGTTGCGCTCGGCGGCTTCAAAGGCCAGGCCGAAGGAGAGCGTGGCGGAGGTCGCCATGTTCATCCACAGGATCAGCACCGGCGTCAGCGGAATGATGTTCCCCGCCAGCAGCGCAATCACAATCAGCAGCCCCTGCGCCAGGTTGGTCGGCATGATGAACAGGATGGTCTTCTTCAGGTTGTCGTAAACGCGACGCCCCTCTTTCACCGCGCTGGCAATGGTGGCGAAGTTATCGTCCGTCAGGACCATGTCCGCCGCCTCTTTGGTCACTTCCGTGCCCTTAATGCCCATCGCAATGCCCACGTCTGCCTGACGCAGCGCCGGGGCGTCGTTCACGCCGTCACCGGTCATGCCGACAATTTCACCTTTGTCCTGCAGCGCTTTCACCAGGCGCAGCTTATGCTCCGGGCTGGTACGGGCGAAGATGTCATACTTCACCGCGGCTTCCGCCAGCGCGGCGTCGTCCATCTTCTCCAGCTCATAGCCGGTGACCGCCTGCTCGCTGTTGCTGATCCCCAGCATCTGCCCGATGCTCATTGCCGTCTGCGGGTGATCGCCGGTGATCATCTTCACGCGGATCCCCGCCTGCTGGCAGGCGTTAATCGCGTCAATCGCTTCCGGGCGCGGCGGATCCATCATCCCGGCGATGCCGAGGAAGATCAGGCCGTGGCTCAGGTCATCGTGCGTCAGTTCCTCCTCGCCGTTCGCCGGCTTGAACGCCGCGGCGACCATGCGCAGCCCCTGACGCGCATAGCGCTCCATCTCACTTTCCCAGTACGCGCGGTTGAAGGCTTCCGCACCGTGACGGGTCTGCTGCTCGGCGCACAAGGCGAAAATGACGTCCGGCGCCCCGGTGATCAGGATCTGCTCCTCACCGCCAATCTGGTAGTGGGTGCTCATGTACTTGTACTGCGAGTCGAACGGGATTTTGTTAACCAGCGTGGTCGTGACCGGCTCAAGGTTGGCCTTCGCCGCCAGCACCTTCAGCGCGCCCTCGGTCGGCCCACCGGTAATGCCCCACAGCCCGCGCTCGTCCTGAATCAGCTGGCTGTCGTTACACAGGTCGATGGTGCGCAGGTACTGCTCCAGCACAGTGCCCGGCTGGATGTGGACCGGCTCGTCGCTGCCTTCCAGGTAGAGGTTACCCACCGGCTCGTAGCTGTTGCCGTCCACGCGGTAGCAGGCGTCGGCGGTGATGATGGCTTTGACCGTCATCTCGTTCATGGTCAGGGTGCCGGTTTTATCCGAGCAGACCACGGTCATCGCGCCAAGCGTTTCCACCGTCGGCAGCTTGCGGATAATCGCCCGCTTGCGCGCCATCGCCTGCACGCCCAGGGAGAGGATGATGGAGATAATCGCCGGCAGACCTTCCGGTACGGAGGCGACCGCCAGGCTGATCAGGGAGAGCAGCAGCTCGCCCATCGGGATCTCGCGGAACGCCAGGCTGAAGACAAACAGCGCGGCCATCATCGCCAGAATAATCGCAAAGATCGCCTTACCCAGCTTGTCCATCTGCACCAGCAGCGGCGTACGGTGCTTCTCGATCCCCGCCATCATCTGGTTGATGTGGCCGAGTTCCGTATCCTGACCGGTGGCGGTGACCACACCGACACCGCCGCCCGCGCTGACGGTCGTTCCGGAGAAGACCATGTTGGTGCGATCGACCAGCGGTAATTCGCCGCTCAGCGGATTAACGTGTTTATCCACCACGGTGGATTCACCGGTCAGAATCGCCTCTTCCACGCGTAAATTATGCGCTTCAATTAAACGCATATCCGCCGGAATACGATCCCCCGCGCGTAATACAATAATATCGCCCGGGACTATTTCAGTTGTGGGAATTGTTTCATGGTTGCCGTTACGAATAACGCGCGCCTCGCTGGCGAGCATATTACGAATACTCTTCAGGGATTTTTCCGCGTTGCTTTCCTGAATATGACCAATTAAGGCATTGATTACCGCTACGCCCATAATAACCAGCGTATCAACCCAGTGGCCCATTACTGCCGTTAATACGGCGGCGGCCAGCAGGACATAAATCAGCACATCATTAAAATGGGCCAGGAAACGCAGCCAGGCGGATTTCCCTTTTTTTTCCGGCAGCGCGTTCGGCCCTGTTTTTTGCAGACGCGCCTGCGCCTCTGCACGGTCCAGACCGCTGGCCTGGCTCTGCGCGTGTGCAAGCACCTGCTCTACGGTCTGCTGGTATGCCAGCCCGCCGGAAGGCGGCACGTTCGGAATCACTTTTTTTTCAGTCATCGTATTTTTCCTTCAATTTCCGGTGAACAGAAGCCTGAATTCCTTTCGGGCTTAACTAAATTCATTTTAAAGTCTTGCGGGTAAAATTGATCTACCGCAATATAATGACTTCTCGGTTATTCAAAACTGATTAAAACTATTTCGATGATCTGATTTTTACAAAATATTTCTAAACCAAAACTAAACGAGGGGGAACCATGTGGGGTATTTATCGCGGACGCAGACTGGTGTTATACGTTATCGCGGCCATTGTTATTGCCACGTTAATTGGTTATAGCACCTATACATTTGTAAAATTATTTTCCTGAGGCGGACGTTTATTTACACTACGCGATAATTATTTAATCGCGTCTGGGATATTTATCTTTTTCTGTTAATTATTCACAGAATAGCGCATTCGTTTTATCCGTAAACGTGCGCCGGGTTTATATTGCTTTACGTTCCGGGATGCCGGACAATGACATTTTTAACTGACGATTAACATTACGATGAAACACCCGCTAGAATCGCTGCTCACCGCAGGCGGCATTTTATTGCTGGCACTGCTTTCATGCCTGCTGCTCCCTGCGCCTTCGCTTGGGCTGGTACTGGCGCAGAAGCTGGTTCAGACCTTTCACATGGTCGATCTTAACCAGCTCTATACCATTCTGTTCTGCGTGTGGTTTTTACTGCTCGGGGCGATTGAATTCTTTGTGCTGCGTTTCGTCTGGCGACGCTGGTTTTCACTGGCGTCGTGAGCCCATAAAAAGGCCGGGTGGCGGCTACGCCTTACCCGGCCTACACGCGACAGGTTAATGTGTCTGGCTATGGTTCTCTTTACGGTACGCGCCAGGCGGCTGGTTGAACGTGCGGGTAAAGATGCGGGTAAACGTCTGCTGCGAGTCAAACCCGTAACGCAGGCAGATGTCGTACACCCGGGCGTCGGATTCACGCAGATCGCGCGCCGCCAGCAGCAGCTTGCGTTCACGGATATAGCGCCCCAGACTCTCCCCTTTGTACTGCATAAACAACCGCTGCAGGTGCCACTTCGAGTAACCCGCGTGGCGGGCAATCTCTTCTATTCGTAATGGCTGGTGCAGATTGTCGTCGATCCATTCGACGATAGTGTCGATGACTTGAGCGGAAATGGTCATACTGCTGTCCCCCTCTGCTTCTCGCTTAAACATTATTCCCACCACGCACGAAAGGTTTGCGCGGTGTCGCTTACCCGGACGGGCTCGCCCAGTTCCGGCGTCAGCAACCGATAATTTTTATCCTGGCTGGCTTTTGCCAGCTGGATCAGCGGATCGTTCCAGGTGTGTTTCGCCAGCACGAAGCGTCCGTTATGCCCGGGCACCACGGCTTTCGCGTTCAGATCCGCCGAGGCCTGCGCCGTTTCCTCCGGCAGCATGTGGATGTACTTCCAGTCCTGGTCGTACTGGCCGTTTTCCATGATGGCGACGTCCACTTCGCCAAACTGTTCACCGATGGCCCTGAAGTGCGGGCCGTAACCGGAATCCCCGCTGTAGTAAACCTTCTGCTCTGGCGTGACGAACATAAAGCTGCCCCACAAGGTGCGATCGCGTTTGATGCCGCGGCCGGAGAAGTGACGTGCCGGCAGAACGTGCACCGTCAACGCATCGCTGATGCGCACCGACTGGTTCCAGTCGCGTTCGTCAATAATCTCGGGCTTCATCCCCCAGTAACGCAGGTGGGAGCCGACGCCCAGCGGCGTCACCACCCGCTTCACCTTCGGCAGTAACGCCCTGATGGTGGCGTAATCCAGATGATCGTAGTGATCGTGCGAGATAATCAGCAGGTCGATCGCCGGCATAATTTCTGCCCGCCACGGATACTCGCCGGCAAAGGCCTTATTGAGGAACGAAAACGGCGCGGCATAGTTGCCAAGAACCGGGTCAATCAGGATGCGTTTGCCCGCGAGCTGCAGATACCACGAGGAGTGACCAAGCCACACCAGGGTGTCCTGCTCCAGCGGCAGGCTCGCAAGATCGGTTTTCACCAGCGGCAGGGGCTGGGCCGGGCGGGCGTTTTCGGTTTTTTTGGTCAGAAACTCCCACATCGCGACCAGCATATTTTTGTCACCGTTATAACCCGGCGTCGGCAGCGTATTGTGGAATTTCCCCTCGCGATACTGTGGAGAGGCCTCCACTTCAGTAAGCCGTTCACCCTGCGGCGGCTGGCCGAATCCGGCATTCAGAACAAACGGTAAACTCGCGGCTGAAGCAATAATCATGATTAACACCACGCAGATGAAGAGAGGTTTTTTCATATCCTGACCCGAAAACGCGCCCCATCCGATAGCGTGCGCAGGGTAAACTTGATTATGAGTGAGTAAGCACTCATTATAGATATGATGATAAAGTCGTCAAGACGTTTTCGATCTTTGACATTCCGCGTTGCAGCGTGTCAAAGCACGTGTTTCAATCAGGGTTTTTATAATTGACAGGAGGAAAAATTTAGTGGCACGTCCGAAGAGTGAAGATAAAAAACAGGCCTTACTGGACGCCGCAACCACGGCGTTTGCACAGTCAGGTATTGCCGCCTCAACGGCGCTCATTGCCCGTAAGGCGGGCGTCGCCGAAGGCACCCTGTTCCGCTACTTTGCTACGAAAGACGATCTGCTGAATGCCCTCTATCTGCACCTGAAGCAGGATCTCTGCCAGACCATGCTGGCGAACCTCGATCGCACCATTACGCTGCCCAAAGAACATACCCGCAATATCTGGAACAGCTATGTGGACTGGGGTATTCGTAACCCCGTTGCCCATGCGGCGATCCGCCAGATTGGCGTCAGTGAAAAGCTGAGCGCCGAAACGGAACAGGCGGTGAAAGAGATGTTCCCGGAGCTGCATGAGCTCTGCCGCCGCTCGGTGCGTCAGGTGTTTATGTCTGATGAATTTAAAACGTTTGGCGATGCGCTTTTCTTATCGCTGGCCGAAAGCACGATGGAATTTGCCACCCGCGATCCGTCCCGCGCCGTTGAATTTAAAGCGCTCGGCTTTGAGGTAATGTGGCGCGGACTTGCCCAGGAAGAGAGCGATGGACAGTAAAACGTTGCAGGAACACGCAAAACGCGTGGCGCTGGAGCTGCCGTTCACCGAACACTGCTGGCCGTTTGGGCCGGAGTTTGACGTGTTTAAAGTGGGCGGGAAAATTTTCATGATTGTGGCCGTCGCGCACGGGCGGCCGCACGTTAGCCTGAAGTCAGACCCGGAAAAATCGCTGTTAAATCAGCAGATTTATCGCGGCGTTGAACCGGGCTATCACCTCAACAAAAAGCACTGGATTTCCCTTTACGGTACGGACGACGTGACGCCGGAACTGGTTACCGATCTCATCAATGATTCCTGGCATCTGGTGGTGGATAAACTGCCGAAAAAAGACCAGAAGTGGATCCGGCCGGTCTGATTGTTCGTCTGAGACGAACAGATTAAGCGCTCGAATTGCCCTTATCTTTTTCCGCGTCCCGCTGTAATCTGCTCACCTTTCGCGCCCGCACGCGGGCGAATTTCATCATCAGGAGTTGTTATGGATATCATTTCTGTTGCGCTGAAACGCCACTCCACCAAGGCGTTCGACGCAAGCAAAAAACTGACCGCTGAAGAAGCGGAAAAAATCAAAACCCTGCTGCAGTACAGCCCGTCCAGCACCAACTCCCAGCCGTGGCACTTTATTGTCGCCAGCACCGAGGAAGGAAAAGCGCGCGTGGCGAAATCCGCGGCGGGCACCTATGTGTTCAACGAACGCAAAATGCTGGATGCTTCTCACGTGGTGGTGTTCTGCGCGAAAACCGCGATGGACGACGCCTGGCTGGAGCGCGTTGTCGATCAGGAAGAGGCCGATGGTCGCTTTAATACCCCGGAAGCGAAAGCGGCAAACCATAAGGGCCGTACCTACTTTGCCGACATGCACCGCGTGGATCTGAAAGATGACGACCAGTGGATGGCGAAGCAGGTTTACCTGAACGTCGGTAACTTCCTGCTGGGCGTGGCTGCGCTGGGCCTGGACGCGGTACCGATTGAAGGTTTCGACGCCGCGATCCTCGACGAAGAGTTTGGCCTGAAAGAGAAAGGCTTCACCAGCCTGGTGGTGGTGCCGGTTGGGCATCACAGCGTGGAAGATTTCAACGCCACGCTGCCGAAATCTCGCCTGCCGCTGAGCACGATTGTGACTGAGTGCTAAACAAAACGGGCCGCTCTGTGCGGCCCGTTACGCTTTACTGATGACTAACCTGCGATGTGGGTGCACATCACGATCGTGTCCCCAGGCAAACGCAATCCAGCGCTCTTCCAGCTCGGCATATGAGCTCACCGGCGTTAAGTGCCACTCTTCTCCTACCGTACCGTCAGCCACGCTTATCCGATAATTCATGCTGAACGCCCAGTCTATCATGCGTAACCAAAACCGCTGTCCGTCGCCGGTTTGTTCGCTGTCAGACACAACAATGTCGTATTCGCTTAGCACCCATTGAAAGAAGGATTGTGGTAAACCACTTATAACCCGCTGATGGACAGCGCGTGGCGTACGCCACACCATGACCTGTGTCGCAGCACCGTGGGGGAACGTAATTTCTTTATGAAACGTCAGCTTGACCGCATACGCCGTATAGGGTTTTCCGTCCTCGGTGGTCACGAGACGGTATTCATCGCCGTAGCGCGATTTTAACAAGCGATATCCCACAGGCAGCATAAATCCGGGCAGATGAAAATCCACCGTACCCCGCGCAAGAAACGCTTCGGTATGTTCGACGTTTCGGGAGATAAGGCCTAATTTTTGGCTGAAATCTGCGAAATCAATCATCAGTGGCGACATGGTGGTTTCTCATGGCGTGAGTATAGACGACTTAACACCCCGTCGAAATGATGTCGATTCAGTGATGGGTTTAAGTTAACCCCCACATTACGCCAGTCTTCTCCACTTAGCAGAGACGGCTCTTATTCCCTGAAAGCCCCTCGCAAAAATTATTTCCCCTGCGCCGCCAGCCACGCCATCGCCCGCTCTCCCGCCTCATCCACTGGCAGATACACCAGCAGCCGCGATCCGTTTCGCGGCGCGGAATACCAGTACATCTGCTGCAATGTAAAATCCCCCAGCTCGGGATGGGTAAACAGCTTGAGCTGGTTCTCCACGCCGCGCACGTCGTTGCGCTGGTGCCACAGGGTTTTAAACTCTTCGGACACTGCAAAGAAGCGCGCCAGCTTGGCCTCCCAAAGCGGATCGCCCCGGTGTTCGGCCATCGCCGCGCGGAAATAGGAGACAAAGATGGGCAGCACGTCGTCGCGTCTGCCGAGGCGCGCGCGCCACGCCGGATGCGTGAGGAACAGATAAATACAGTTGCGATCTTCGGGAGGGATGTCATTGAAATCGACACCCATCAGATGCCCGAAGCTGTCGTTCCACGCCACGATATCGAAGTTCGGTTTCTGAATGCTGGCGGGTTTCGGCATCAGCGTATCCAGCAGGCGTCGGGTGCCTTCGCTAATGCCCTCGCAGCAGACCGCCTGCGGCGCTTCACCCGGCGGTAAACCTGCTAACACAAACAGATGTCGGGCCTCGGTCGGGGTACATTGCAGCGCTTTTGCCACGGCCGCCATCACCGCACTGGACGGATTGACGTCCCTGCCCTGCTCAAGCCAGGTGTACCAGGTGACGCCCACATCAGCGAGCATCGCCACCTCTTCCCGGCGCAGGCCCGGCGTGCGGCGGCGACCGCTGCGCGGCAAACCTAAGCGCTGCGGATCGAGACTTTCCCGCCGGGCGCGTAAAAATGCCCCGAGCTGTTTTCGGGTGTCATCCTGACGTGAAACGACCGGTTCAGACATCAGCGCCATAAATCCCCCTGCATGGTAGTGCCAGTACCAGTATAAGCAAGAACTGGTACCCGTTTATCTGATGGTAGATGCTACGACCATCTGTTGAATGACGCAATGGAGTTACCATGAATACGTCAGTTGTTTCACCGGGTCGCGCTGGCCTGATATTGCTGTTAACCGGCCAGATGCTGCCGATGATTGATACCTCAATCACTAACGTGGCGCTGGACGCCATCACCCATTCACTGCATGCGACCGCTACTGAACTGGAGCTGATCGTCGCCCTCTACGGCGTGGCCTTTGCCGTCTGCCTCGCGCTCGGCAGCAAGCTGGGGGATAACTTTGGCCGTCGTCGTCTGTTCATGTGGGGTGTGGCGAGCTTTGGCCTGGCCTCGCTGCTGTGCGGAATGGCGGGGAACATTGAACAGCTGCTCGCCGCGCGCATCGTTCAGGGCGCGGGGGCCGCACTGATCGTGCCGCAAATTCTTGCCACGCTGCACGTCACGCTGAAAGGCACCGCCCACGCCAAAGCCATCAGCCTGTTCGGCGGCATCGGCGGGATTGCGTTTATCGTGGGACAAATGGGCGGCGGCTGGCTGGTATCGGCGGACATCGCCGGGCTGGGCTGGCGTAACGCCTTCTTTATCAACGTGCCGATTTGTCTGGTGGTGCTGGCGCTGAGCCGCCGCTTCGTACCGGAAACCCGTCGCGAGACGCCGTCACGCATCGACTGGCCGGGTACCGCGCTGCTGGCGGTCATGCTTTGCTGCCTGCTGTTCCCGATGGCGCTCGGCCCCCAGTGGCACTGGTCCTGGCCGCTGAAGGCGATGCTGCTCGCCCTTGTCCCGCTGGCCTGGCTGATGGCGCTGAACGCGCGCAAAAAAGAGCGTGAGAATGCCCACCCGCTGATCCCGCCGCGCCTGCTTGCGCTTCGTAGCGTGCGCTTTGGCGTCCTGATTGCGATGCTCTTTTTCAGCGCCTGGTCCGGGTTTATGTTCTGTATGGCGCTGACCATGCAAACCGGTCTGGGGATGGCGCCGTGGCAGTCCGGGAACAGTTTTATCGCCCTTGGCGTGACCTACTTTGTTTCGGCCTGGTTCGCGCCGCGGCTGATTGCCCGCTACAGCACCAGCACAATCCTGCTGACGGGGCTGGCGATCCAGATTTCCGGCCTGCTGGCGCTGATCGCCACGTTCCGCGTTTGGGGCATGGAGAATACCACCCTGACGCTGGCACCCGCGACCGGACTGGTGGGCTACGGGCAGGCGCTGATCGTGAACAGCTTCTATCGCATCGGGATGCGCGACATTCAGCCTGACGACGCGGGAGCCGCGAGCGCTATTTTAAGCACCCTGCAGCAGGCCGCGCTGGGCCTTGGCCCGGCCATTTTTGGCGCCATTTTGCTGCACGCGCTTCAAAACCATCACGGGGATTACACCCAGGCGGTGAACGTCTTCCTGATGGTGGAAACAGCTATGATGGTGGTACTTGCTCTGGCGACGCTGCGTATCCGCCATAGCCTGTGCCTGCCGGTGGCGAAGATCTGTCAGGCCGCCAAATAAGTTCGTGAATTTGCATAATAGATCCGCAGCCGCCATTATGGGGCTGCAAAAATACAGGAGACGTTATGCAGGAATTGATTGCTCAGGTTGAAGAGTTAGGCATTGAAATTAATCACACCACCTCTTTAGTGATTATCTTTGGTATTATTTTTCTTACCGCCATCATCGTTCATTTTATTCTGCACAAAGGGGTACTTCGCGCATTCGAAAAGCGCGCGCAGGCCAGCAGCCATTTATGGCTGCAGATCATCACCCAGAATAAATTATTTCACCGTCTGGCCTTTACCCTACAGGGGATAATCGTCAACGTCCAGGCGGTACTGTGGCTGCAAAAAGGCAGCGAAGCGGCGGAAATACTCACCACCTGCGCGAAGCTGTGGGTGATGGTCTATGCCCTGCTCTCCTTCTTCTCGCTGCTGGACGTGATTTTCAATCTGTCGCAGAAAATGGCCACCGCGTCGCAGCTGCCGCTGAAGGGGATTTTCCAGGGCATCAAGCTGGTGAGCGCCATCCTGGTGGGGATATTGATTATCTCCCTGCTGATTGGCCAGTCCCCGGCGATTCTGATCAGCGGTCTGGGCGCCATGGCCGCCGTGCTGATGCTGGTGTTTAAAGACCCGATACTTGGACTTGTAGCGGGTATCCAACTTTCCGCCAACGATATGCTCAAGCTCGGCGACTGGCTGGAGATGCCGAAATACGGTGCCAACGGCACGGTGACGGATATCGGCCTGACCACCGTGAAAGTGCGCAATTTCGATAATACGATTACAACCATTCCGACGTGGGCGCTGGTCTCCGACGCCTTTATCAACTGGAGCGGCATGTCGGCCTCCGGCGGGCGACGCATTAAGCGCAGCCTGAACATTGATACCACCAGCATTCATTTTCTCGACGAGCAGGAGCAGCAGAAACTCATTCAGGCGAAACTGCTGAAGCCTTATCTGGCCGCGCGCCATGAGGAAATTAGCCTCTGGAATCAGAAAAACGGTGAAGGGGAATCGGTATTAAACCTGCGCAAGATGACCAATATCGGCACCTTCCGCGCCTACCTGAACGAATATCTGCGCAACCACCCGCGCATTCGTAAAGATATGACGCTGATGGTGCGTCAGCTCGCGCCTGACGCGAATGGCTTGCCGATTGAAATATATGCCTTCACCAACACGGTGGTCTGGGCAGAATATGAGGAGATTCAGGCCGACATCTTCGACCATATTTTCGCGGTGGTGGATGAATTTGGTCTGCGCATTCACCAGTCGCCAACCGGGAACGATATTCGCTCCCTGGCTGGCGTCATCGCGCAATAATCAGGTGCTGGCGCGGGAAATAAAGCGCCAGTCCATCATCACCCTTTCCGTGGGCGCGTCCGGGTTGTCGATCTTATTTAAGAGCAGATCGACCGCCTTGCGCCCGATATCCCGCGACGGCTGTTCGATGGTGGTAAGTGAAATCATGTCCGCCAGCTCCGTACCGTCAAAGCCGACCACGGCAATATCCTCCGGCACCCGAAGACCTGCCTGCAGAATGGCGCGCAGCGCGCCCGCCGCCAGCGTATCGGAAACGGCAAATACCGCATCCGGCGGATTATCTTTTAACAGGTTTTGCATCGCCGCCATGCCCGCCCCGGAGCTGAGATCGCTGGCATACTCCACCGCCTGATAGTCCAGATCGCGCAGGTGGATCACGCTCTTGTAGCCGCGTTCGCGCAGGCGGGCATATTTGTAGCTGAGATCGTGGTTGATCATCGCGATACGCTTGCGGCCGCCGTCGGCCAGCTGGCTGACGGCATGCTGTGAAGCGTCCACATCATTGATGCCGACGCAGGAGACCGCGCCCGCATCGGCATATTCGGCGCACTGCACCCACGGTGCAGAACCAATCAGCGCGGCAAGTTCCGGCAGCTTCGAGAAGGCGTCCATGGTGATAATGCCGTCGACGATTTTGCCGGAGAGCAGGCTTAAGCCCGAGCGGGAGCGCTCGATGTCCGAGCCGGAGTTGCACAGCAGAATGCGGTAGCCGTTTTTCTCCGCCTCGGCTTCGATGCCCTTCACCACTTCGGCGCAGAACGGGTTGGCAATGTTGGACACCATCACCAGGATCATATAGCTGCGAGCGGTGCGCAGCTGACGGGCGAGCAGGTTTGGCTGGTAGTTGCTCTCCTGAATCGCCCGCAGAACGCGCTCGCGGTTTTTCGCCTTCACGGTGTCGCTGTTATTCAGCACGCGGGAGACCGTCGCCACGGAGACCCCGGCCAGCTGAGCGATTTTCTGAATTGACATAGCGACGACACATCCTGCGGTTAGCGTTTTGTGCAGGCTACCATAAATTTATTGCCCGGCGAACCGGGCAACGCGTTATTGTTCCACGCGCACCCAGCGCTGCTGCTGATGGCTTTTCACAATGGCATCAATGATATACATCACGTTTGCGCCATCGTGAAACGTCGCAAACTGCGGCGTATCCGGCATCGCGCCCGCCTGCACGGCGCGGTAGAACTGCGCCATCATATTTTTGAAGGCGTCCGGCCAGCCTTCGATATGTCCGCCGGGGAAGTGGGCGCTGTCGGCCACGTCAGGGTTCATCAGCCCCGGATCGTCGGTGAGCGTCTGGTTGGCCTGCGCGCGATGGCCGATCCACAGCTGCTGCGGCACCTCCTGGTCCCACGCCAGCGAGCGCTCGCTGCCGTTGATCTCAAACGTCAGGCGGTTTTTACGCCCGGCGCTCACCTGCGAGATGCTAAAGCAGCCCTTGCTGCCGTCGTCAAAGCGGAACAGCACCGAGCCGAAGTCTTCGGTCGTGACCGGTTTGTCTACATACTCCGCCTGCTCGTCGTGGGAGAAGGTTTGATTCCCGACCTTGCTGGCCCTGCGCGTCGGCCAGACGATGGATAAATCAGCCATCACCTCGATAATGCGCCGCCCGGTAACGAACTGCACCGTGTCGCACCAGTGGGAGCCGATATCCGCCACCGCGCGCGATGCGCCGCCGAGCGCGGCATCCACCCGCCAGTTGTAGTCGGTTTCCAGCAGCATCCAGTCCTGTAGGTAGCTGCCGTGTGAGGCAAAAATCCGCCCGAGGCTGCTTGCGCGCATCATGCTCGCCGCCTGGCGCACCATCGCAAACTGACGATAGACAAAGCTCACGCCATGCACCACGCCCGCCAGCTCTGCCAGCGCCACCAGCTCGCGCGCCTCGTCCGGCGTCATGCACAGCGGCTTTTCGGAAAACACATGCTTGCCCGCGCGCAGGATCTGGCGGTTAATCTCCGCGTGCAGGTAGTTCGGCGTGCAGTTGTGCACCACGTGCAAATCAGGGTGCGCGAGCAGCTCCTCAACGCTGCCGTACGCGTGCGGTACGTTTAGCAGGCCCGCCTTTTCCTGCGCCTTAACGAGCGAGCCGTCGCACAGCGCGACCACCTGAACAAACCCAAGGCGCCTGAGCGCCTCGATATGTGCCGGGCCAATAAACCCGCTGCCGACGATCCCGACGTTAATCATGGCTGCCCCCTGCGGCGAAATCGTCAAACGCGCGCCCGGCAACCGGAATGATGTGGCGGCGGATAAATTCGCTGCCCTCACTCGCGCCGGTATCGCCATCCTTCAGGCAGCACTCCCACTCCAGCACCGCCCAGCCGTCATAGTCGTACTGGGTCAGCTTGCTGAAGATGCCCTTAAAGTCGATTTGCCCGTCACCGGGCGAGCGAAAGCGTCCGGCGCGGTTGATCCACGGCTGGTAGCCGCCGTAGACGCCGCTGCGCCCGCTGGGGCGGAACTCCGCATCCTTGACGTGGAACGCTTTAATGCGCGCGTGGAAGATATCGATAAAGGCCAGATAGTCCATCTGCTGGAGCAGCATATGGCTTGGATCGTAGAGAATGTTGCAGCGCGGATGGTTGTCCACCAGCGCAAGAAAACGCTCGAAGGTGACGCCGTCGTGCAGATCTTCCCCCGGATGCAGTTCAAAGCAGACGTCCACCCCCTGCTCGTCGAAGGTATCCAGAATCGGCCGCCAGCGGGTCGCCAGCGCCTGGAACGCCTCCTGAAAGCGCTGCTCGTTATGCGGCGGCCACGGATAGAAAAACGGCCACGCCAGCGAGCCGGAGAAGGTGGCGTGTGCTTTCAGACCTAATCTTGCCGAGGCGACCGCCCCCTGCTTCAGCTTCTCCGTGGCCCACGCCCGACGCGCAGCATCGTTACCGCGCACGGAAGCGGGCGCAAAGTGGTCAAACGCGTCGCTGTAGGCGGGGTTCACCGCCACGAGCTGCCCTTCCAGATGGGTCGACAGTTCGCTGATAACCAGCCCGTGCGCGGCCAGCTTAGCGGCGATGTCGTCGCAGTAGGCCTGGCTCTCTGCGGCTTTCTCGACGTCAAAGATGTGCGGATGGTTGCAGGGGATCTGCACCGCCTTATAACCTTTACCTGCCGCCCATTCAGCCAGCCCGTCGAGCGAATTAAACGGCGCTTCTGCGCCAATAAACTGCGACAAAAAAATGCCGGGTCCTTTCATCGTCCTCATACCACCTCCTGAACGTTACGCCTTGTCATCGTCATACTTAAACGTGAGAAGGAAAATCAGCGCGATCGCCGCGGCCGCTACCGCCGGGATCCACCAGAATGTCACCCACGCCTGCGGCACGGTCTGCCCTGCCACCAGGCGGTTATAGAGCGCGCCGGAAATCTGCGAGCCGAGCAGCATGCCGATGCCGTAGGTGAACATCACGATCATGCTCTGGGCCTGGCCTTTCACCTTTTCGCCCGCCACGCGGTCGGTGTAGATAAAGCCGACGACAAAGAAGAAATCGTAGCAGACGCCGTGCAGCAGGATGCCGAGATACAGCAGAATGCGCCCCTCCTCGCTGACGCCCAGTGCGAACATGGCGTAACGCACAAACCACGCCAGCATGCCGATCAGCAGCATGACCTTCACGCCCAGACGGCGGAACAGCAGCGGAATAACCAGCATGAAGACGATCTCGGACATCTGCCCGAAGGACATGGCGGTGCTGACGTCGGCAATTCCCGCATCCGCCAGATACGAGGCGGTGTAGGCGTAATAGGTGCCGAGCGGGACGGAGATCAGCATCGCGCAGACGGAGAAGACGAAAAAGTGGCGGGTTTTGAGCAGCGCAAAGGCATCCGCGCAGAAAAGATCGCGTACCTTCACCGGCAGGCCTTTCGCCGGAGCAGGCGTGTGCGGCAGCGTCAGGCTGTAAAGCGCCAGCAGCACGGAGCTGGCCGCCGCCACCTGAAAGATGGTAACGCTGGACGCCACGCCGGTGACGCCGATGAAAATGCCCGCCGCGATCCAGCCGATGGTGCCGAACACGCGCACCACCGGGAAGGTTTTATCCACGTTTGCCAGGCTGTGAAACGCGATATTGTTGGTCAGCGCCAGCGTCGGCATGTAGCAGAGCATGTAGCCAAACAGCAGGCCAATCAGCAGCGCGCCGTTCTCGGCAATCAGCGCCCCCGGCACGAACCAGAGGATCGCCGCGCCCGCCAGGTGCATCACCGCCATCACCTTCTGCGAGGCGAAGAAGCGGTCCACCAGCATGCCGAGCACGAACGGCGAGAGAATGGAGGCGATAGGCCCGGCGGAGAACGCATCGCCAATCAGCAGAGACATGTTGTGCTGGGTCATCACCAGGCCGAGCGTAACCGACCAGCTACCCCAGATAAAAAACTGCAGAAACATCATCAGCGACAGCCGCGGCACCAGCAGCCGATGCTGCGCTATCGTCTTTTCACTACTTTCAGTTGACACCATAATAAGCCTCACCCGGAAAAAGTAATCGATTACAAAATGATTCAAATAAAAAGTAATCGATTACAAAATAAAGATCCTGTGGATCGAAACAGATTTGGGAGGGGGGTCACGATAAAGATGAAGCAGTGTTTTGTAGGCCCGGTAAGCGCAGCGCCACCGGGCGTGAAGGCAGGTGCGGTCTGGTTTGGTGCGGTCTGTTGCCCTCACTCCGGCCCTCTCCCACAGGGAGAGGGAGAAAAACGGGCTACTTTTTACGTGAGAGCTTAAATGCGATAAACAGGAACACCACCCACACCGGCAGCAGCATCGCCGAGAGGCGCATCTCATCCATGGTGCACATCAGCACCAGAATCAGCCCCAGGAACGCGATACAGAGGTAGTTCCCCGCCGGGTAAAGCAGCGCCTTGAACTGCGTTTCGCGCCCCTTGCAGCGCATCGCGGCGCGGAATCGCAGGTGCGCGAGGCAGATCATGATCCAGTTCAGCAGCAGCGTGGCGACAACCAGCGCCATCAGCAGGCCGAAGGCCTGTTTCGGCAGCAGGTAGTTAATTAGCACTACCAGAGACGTAATCGCGCCGGAAAGGAACAGCGAGTTCACCGGCACGCCGCGACGGCTGACGCGGGTGAGGAATTTCGGCGCGTTACCCTGCACGGAGAGACCAAACAGCATGCGGCTGTTGGAGTAAACGCCGCTGTTATAGACCGACAGCGACGCCACCAGAATGACGAAGTTCAGCGCAGAAGCCACCACGTTGCTGTTCAGATCGTGGAAAATCATCACGAACGGGCTGCTGTCGGATTTCACTTCTACCCACGGGTAGAGCGCCAGCAGCACCACCAGCGAGCCGATGTAGAACAGCAGGATACGGTACACCACCTGGTTAACCGCTTTCGGAATGCTTTTGTGCGGGTCATGCGCTTCCGCGGCGGTGATGCCAATCAGCTCCAGCCCGCCGAAGGAGAACATGATCACTGCCAGCGAGAGGATCAGCCCTTTCCAGCCGGTCGCCAGGAAGCCGCCGTGCTGCCAGAGGTTATCGATCGTGGCGCGCTCGCCGCCGTGACCAGAGAACAGCAGCCACAGGCCGAAGCCGATCATGCCGATAATCGCCAGCACCTTGATCAGCGCAAACCAGAACTCGGTTTCGCCATACAGGCGGACGTTGACGAGGTTAACGGCGTTAATGATGATGAAGAAGGCCGCCGCCCAGATCCACGTCGGGACATCCGGCAGCCAGTACTGCATATAGATGCCTGCGGCGGTCAGCTCCGCCATCCCGACCAGCACGAACATCACCCAGTAGTTCCAGCCGGAGAGGAAGCCTGCGAACGGACCCCAGTATTTATAGGCAAAATGCGCGAAGGAGCCTGACACCGGCTCTTCAACGACCATCTCGCCAAGCTGGCGCATGATCAGGAAGGCGATAATCCCGGCGATACCGTAACCCAGCAGCACCGCCGGACCGGCCATCTGAATAGCGGGGCCGATGCCGAGAAAGAGCCCGGTACCGATTGCGCCGCCAAGGGCAATTAACTGAATATGTCGATTTTGCAAACCACGTTGCAGCGTCGGATTCTGATCCGACGAGGCTTCAGCGCTACCATGGCCTGAAGCGGATGACGCGTCTTTCACGTCCTACCCCTGTCTCTTTTTTAGAAGGGGCACGTTTTAACACTTCATGCTGGCGGTAGCAAGTTTAACGCCGGGGGCACGGCATGCCCCCGGCGATGCAAGGTTATGAGCCGATGATCCCGCCGTCCGCTTTGACGATGACCACCGTTGAGGAACGCGGGCGTCCGTTCGGGTTCGCGTCTGGCCAGTTGGAAACAGCGCGAGGGTTAGCAGGGTCGGTGATATCATCCCCGCCCTCCCCCGGATGCTGAATGTTGATGAACAGCGTCCGGTTATCCGGCGTAAACGCAATCCCGGTAATTTCACACCCGCGCGGTCCGGTCAGGAAACGGCGGTACTCGTTGGTGCCCGGAATGGTGGCCACCATCTGGTTATTGCCCATCCCCTCGTAGGCTTTCTTATTGATGGTGCTGGAAGAGACGTCGGTCTGGATCCACAGCACGCCCTGATGATCGAACGACAGGCCATCGGGGCTGCCGAAGGCCGCCCCCTGCATGGAACCTTTAGCCTTCGGATCGTCGCTGTCGGTCCGCCCGCCCATCACCAGAATATCCCACTTAAAGCGAGCGGCAGCAGGATCGGCCCCCTCTTCGTGCCAGTGCATAATATGACCAAACACGTTATTAGCGCGCGGGTTGGCGGCATCAACCGGTGCCTTACCCTCCTTCCCGCGATCGCTGTTGTTGGTGAGCGTACAGTAGACGCTGCCGCTGGCGTGCGGGTCGACCGCTATCCACTCGGGGCGATCCATCTTCGTTGCCCCCACCGCATCTGCCGCCAGGCGGGTTTTAATCAGCAGATCGCCCTGGTTTTCAAACCCGTTGCTCTTATCCAGACCCTTTTGCCCGAAGATCAGCGGCAGCCAGTCGCCGCTCCCGTCTTCGTTGAAGCGGGCAACGTACAGCGTGCCGGACGTCAGCAGCTGCATATTGGCTTCACGGTTAGCGGGATCGTATTTTTTGTCCGAGACAAACTTATAGATGTACTCGAACTTCTGGTCGTCCCCCATATAGACCACCACGCGGTTATCGGCGGCAAGCGTGACGGCCGCCCCCTCATGCTTGAAGCGGCCCAGGGCGGTGTGCTTGCGCGGCGTGGAGGTCGGGTTGTAGGGATCGATCTCCACGACCCAGCCGAAGCGGTTAGGTTCGTTAGGGGTTTTATCAACGCTGAACCGCTCGTCCACCTCGTTCCAGCGGTAGGATTCATCGCTGTCGCTGATCCCGTAGCGTTTTTCCAGCGGGTTGAGATCGCTTTTTTTGACAAAAATATCCGACCAGTTTTCCTCGCAGGTGAGATAGGTGCCCCACGGCGTGTGGCCGTTGGCGCAGTTCTGCATGGTGCCCAGCACGCGCTCCCCCTGCGGGTCGGCGGCGGTTTTCATTAAGTCCTGATGCCGCGCCGGGCCGGTAAGCTGCATCGGCGTATTGACGGTAATGCGGCGGGCATACGAAGACGGGCGAACCACCTGCCAGTCGCTGCCCGATTTTTTCACTTCCACCACCGACACGCCCATCGCGTTCTGCCCCTTGCGGGCCTTGTCGAGGTTCCAGTTCGCCGTACCGTCGGTAAACAGCATCCCGTTGTCGATGTATTCATGGTTCATTGCCAGCAGGCCATGCTCCGGGTTTTGCTCCCCCTGCGGCAGGCTAAACCACGCCATGCCGTCATGATGCATGCCCGCCTGCGCAGCCTGTTCGTCCGCGGTGTTGCTGGCATCCGGCTTAAAGGCCGGCATGTTGTTTTTGATCCCCGTCGGGTCACCCCAGCGATAGAACGGGCGGGCGATATAGCCTTCCGGCACCCTCACCGTATCTTCCGTGGAGACGTCGATGCTGGTAAAGCCCAGGGAAACCGCTTTTGCCAGTGCAGAAGGCTTTGATACCGCGGCAATCGCATTTTCGGGTTTGATCAGAAAGGGGAATGAAACGGCAGCGCCCGCCACGGCGCCCATCTGGAGAAAACGACGGCGGGAGAGGAACACCTCTGCAACCTCGGAGAATACCGGGTTCGCGCTGCGGTTAGCGATGTCGTCGCGATGTTCTTTTTTAAAAACGGATTTGAGGGGTCTGCCCATAGCGGCTTCCTGTCATTGGCCAAGAGGTAAGGAGTCGGCGACCAGTCTAAGAAGCTTTTATTACAATTTTATAACACAACGGCGGAGGTGTGGGGCGTCCCTGCCCCGGATAACGAGGTGGAACGCTTAGAACTCGTAGCCAACCGAGACCTTAAAGGTACGCGGCTCGCCCTGCGTGATGTAGGTGCCGGCATCGTCCACGCTGGCCCAGTAGTTTTCATTGGTCACGTTGTCGATGCCCGCGCGCACCGTCATCTGGTTTGCATTGTGGTTCACCGCGAAGCGATAGCGCATCCCCAGATCCAGCGTGGTGTAGCTGTCGATCTTTTTGGTGTTGGCAAGATCGGCGTACTGCGCGCCAGAGTGGTTGACGCGGGCGGTCGCCGTCAGGCCATCAATCGGCTTGATGTCATACTCTGCCCCCAGCACGGCGTAGAAGTTCGGGACACCAATGGCATCGTTGCCCTGATTTACGCCGTTTTTGGTTTTGGTCAGCTCCGCCTGCAGCCAGGTGGCGCTGGCGTTGAGGCGCATCCCGAGCATCGGCTCGCCGAAGACGTTTAGCTCCACGCCGCGGTTACGCTGCTCGGCATCCAGGCCATAGTGATTGTTGCTGTCGAGGATCGCCGACGGCATCTTGATCTCAAACAGCGCAAGCGATCCGCCCACGCGGCCAAAGTCCGCCTTCACGCCCACTTCGTTCTGCTTAGAGTGAACGATACCGGTGCTCTGGCCGTAGTTGGTCGCGGTATTAGGTGCGGTTTTGCCCGGCTGCAGCGCTTCGGTGTGGTTGGCGTAAAGGGAAATTTCTTCCCACGGTTTGTAAACCACGCCGTAGGTTGGCATCCAGCGGCTGCCGTCGAAACCGTCCGCGTCGTTCTCTGCGCCAGTAATTTTGTTATACCCGCGAACGACCACTTTCTGATGGCGCGCGCCAGCGGTGAACAGCAGTTTGTCGTCCAGCACGCCCAGGGTATCGCTCAACAGCCAGCCCTGGGTGCGGGTGCGCCCGCTGGTCAGCGGATCGCTGTATTTGCCGCCGGAGCCGTTGAAGTTAGTGCTGTCCGGCATATCGACGCCGGTGTTGTGGTAGATGTTGGTGGTCGGGTTATCCTTCGCCGCCGACATTTTCCACGCGATTTTTTCGTTTTTAGTCATCGCGGAGTACCCGACGTTCACCTTGTGTGAGACGAAGCCGGTAGTGAAGTTACCGCGAATGCCCGCCATGCCGCTGACGGAATCGCTGATGCGGTTGGTATCCAGACGGCTGACCGTCGCCTTGCCGCTCTTGTCCACCAGCTTCGGCGCGCTGTAGATCCCTTCTTCATGCGCGTGCTGCGCGCCAAGCCCGGTATAGGCCGTCCAGTTATCGGTAATGTCGTACTCGCTGCGCCACATCCCGAACTCGTTTTCGATATCGCTGTAGGCCCACTTCTGCGAGAAGTTACGATCGTTTTTCGGCGGCTCGGGCACGAAATCCACCGCCGAAATATTGACGCTGGTCGGGCTGCCGTGGAAGGTTTTCTTCTGATAACCCAGATCCAGCGAGGTGCGGAAACGGTCGCCTTTGTAATCCAGACCGGTGGAGAGCAGCGTGGTGCGGCGGCGGTCGTTCGGTATGCCGGTTTCCCCTTCGCGGTGGACCAGGTTCACCCGCGCGCCAAACTGGTCGCTGTCGCCGTAGCGACGGCCCGCATCCAGCGTGGTGCCAATCTGGGAGTCCGAGGTGTAGTCGACGCCCACTTTCGCCTGCGGGAGTTCGCCCGCGTGTTTTGGCTCAAGGTTGATCATCCCGCCCACGCCCGAGCTCGCCGCGCCGTTCATCAGGGCGTTTGCCCCTTTGAAGATCTCAATGCGCTCAACCATCTGCGTATCCACCACCTGACGCGGCAGCACGCCGGACAGACCGCCAAAGGTCATGTCGTCACCGTCGAACTTCAGGCCACGGATGCGGTAGGTCTCCGCGCTGTTGCCGTACCCCTGAACGAACTGTACGCCCGCGTCGTTGGCGATCACATCAGCAATGGTTTTCGCCTGCTGATCTTCCACCAGCTTCGAGGTGTAGCTGATGATGTTGAACGGCACGTCCATGGCGTTCTGCTGACCGAGCATCCCCATACGCCCACCGTTCGCCACCCGTCCGTCAAGGAAGGCCGGTACCAGCTGGTCGCCACCGGGTTTGAAATCGTTGACCGGTGCAGAGTGCACAACGAGGGTATCTTCTTTTTGATCGTCCGCCGCGAAGGCGGAATGCGTTACCGCGCCAACGGCGAGCGCCAGCAGCGTTTTGTGTATTCTGGTGTTGTTCATCGTTAACTCATTTGAAAGTGCGCGCAAAAATAGCCCGTTGTCAGGCCTTAGAATGTATTGATAGCAATGCAAATGAGAACTATACGCATTATCCGTGCGTTAGCAAGCGTAACCGCGAACAACAGGAAGAGGTGGGGAGACAGGATGAGGAACAACCACCCCAAAATGGGGTGGCTGCAGTAACGTTATTTTTTCTTGTAGATATTAGCCGTACCGTGAATTTTATTGTTGGTGTTACCTGAGGTGAGCACCAGAACATCCGCGCCTTGCTTATCGGCTTTCTCAATCAGTTCTTTTTTTGCATCATCAACCGATACTTCATTTGAGGTGCTTACCGTACCGATTTTTTGATACTGAGACTCGACTTTCTTGAACTCATTTTTAGTCAGCAGTTGGGCAGCAAAAGCATTGGTCGTAAACAGTAACGCCGTTCCCAACAAAATAGCAGTCGTCTTTTTCATAACCTTTTTCCTTGAGATTAGGCAGCAACTACGAAAAACCTCACGCATGATGGTGAGGTTTTATGAGCATGGTAGAGAATCTCAGGAAATGCCATATATTCTGGAAAATTCTTTTATAACAACCCATTGCATGAAATTATTAATGAATATTAAGAATAGTCGAATACACGCGCGGTGCCAGCAATATCAATGCGAACCGCCGTGCCCGGGTTCCATCCAGGCTGGCTGACGGTCTTGAGGGTGACGGGCTGCGGCTGTCCGGTAAGCCCAAGGGTGAGCGTCGACAGGTGACCGGTAAAATCCACATCAAGAATGGAGATCGGGCTTTCATGTGAGGCGCATGCCGTCACGCTCAGCTGCTCCGGGCGCAGCATCACTCTGCCCTGCCCTGTCGCCAGCGGGTTGTCTGTGGGCACCTTACCCAGCGCGCAGAGGGCGTAGCCCGCGGTGAGCTGCGCAGGCAGGATCAGCGCATCACCAAGAAACAGCGCCGTCTCTTCGTCAACGGGACGGGTATAAACCTCATAAGGCGTCCCGACCTGCGTGAAACGTCCGGAACGCATGACGGCAACCTGCGTGGCAAAAGACAATGCTTCGTTCTGGTCGTGGGTGACCAGAATCGAGGCCACGCCCGCTTCGGCCAGCAGATCGGCCGTTGCCTTACGCGTCATCGCGCGCAGGCCGGTATCCAGCGCCGAGAACGGCTCATCCAGCAGCATCAGTGAAGGACGCTGGGCCAGCGCACGAGCAAGCGCCACGCGCTGCTGCTGTCCGCCGGAAATCTCGTGGGGCCAGTGCGTGGCGAGCTGCCTGTCCAGCGAGACCATCTCCATCAGCGCCTCAACGCGCTGGCGCTTCTCGTGGCGGGTCCCGTCCAGCCCCCAGGCAATGTTATCTGCCACGTTGAGGTGGGGGAACAGTGCGCCCTCCTGCGGCACAAAGCCGATCCCGCGCTGGTGGGCAGGGACAAAACGGTTTTCATCAAACAGCGTCCTCCCCTGCATGACAATACGTCCAGTGTCGGGCGTCTCAAACCCGGCAAGAATACGCAGCAGCGTGGTTTTCCCTGACCCCGACGGCCCGACAATGGCCGTTCTGCTCCCCGGCGCAACGCTCAGGTTTAAGCTGTCGAGCACCTGCACATCAGCAAACGATTTAGAAATGGCGGTTAATTCAAGCATGTCATAGCCCTGCAATTTTCTTCGACTGCATATAGAGAATGGCGGTCAGCGGGAGGGAAATCAGGATCATCAGCATCGCGTAAGGCGCGGCGGCGACATAGTCAATTTCGCTGGTCAGCGCCCAGAATCCGGTAGAGAGCGTGCGCGTGCCCAGGGGAGAGAGTAACAGCGTGGCAGTCAACTCGTTGCTGACGCCGAGGAACACCAGCGCGGCCCCCGCCGCCGCCCCCGGCGCGGCCAGCCGCATCGTGACGCTCCAGAGCGCCTTCGCGGGCGTGCTGCCAAGGCTGCGCGCCACGTTTTCCAGCTCAACCGGCGCCTGCGCAATTCCCGCCCGCAGGTTGATGAGCGCACGGGGCATAAACATCAGCAGATAGGCAAGGAACAGGGTAATTTCCGTCTGGTATATGGGACGTGCGTAATGAATGGTGACGGTGACCAGCGCCAGCGCCGTGACAATGCCCGGCAGCGAACTGGTGATATAGATGCACCCTTCCAGCATCCGGAAGATACGGTGCGGGTAGCGGATACCGAGCCACGCAATGGGGATCACGCACGTCGTCGTCAGCAGCGCGCCGCCCACGCCGAGCATCAGCGTCTGGCGCAGCGAGTGCCAGAGATCGGCGCTCATCCAGTTTTCCACCCCACCGAGCCAAATCCAGCGACACAGAACAGCTAACGGCACGCCCAGCGCCAGGACGATCAGCGCCATGAAAAACAGCTGCCCCAGCGCGGCAGCCGCAGGCTTCAGCGGCCAGCGTTTCTGCTCGCGCGCAGCCCCGGCGCCAATGCGCGCGTAGCGTGCTTTTCCACGCGTCACGCCTTCCAGCACCAGGATAGCGAGGCAGCACAAAGCCAGCACGCCCGCCAGCATGTTTGCTGCCGGGCCGCTGAAGGTAGACTGAAACTGGTCATAAATGGCCGTGGTGAAGGTATCAAAGCGGATCATCACGTACAGACCATATTCCGCCAGCAGGTGCAGCGCCACCAGCAGCGCGCCGCCGCAGATAGCCAGCTTGAGCTGGGGTAGCACCACGCGGAAAAAGACCTTCCACGGCGGGGTGCCGAGCGACGCGGCGACATCTTCGAGCGTCGGGTCAAGGCGGCGAAGCACCGCCGCAACCGGCATGTAGATAAAGGGATAGTAGGCAAGCACGGAGAGAAACACGCCCGCGGAGAGCCCGTGCATCGACGGAACCACGCTCACCCAGGCATAGCTTTGCACAAACGCGGGAATGGCCAGCGGGGCGACCGCCAGCGCGGACCAAATGCCCCGTCCGGCAAGCTGCGTGCGCTCTGTGAGCCAGGCAATCGCCACGCCCGTCACGATACACAGCGGAACCGCCAGGGCCGTCAGCCACAGCGTGTTGCTGAGCAGCTCAGCCACACGCGGGCGAAACACCAGCGCCTTAATGGTTTCCCAGCCCGTCTCAATGCCAATGGCAATGATAAAACCCAAAGGCAGAAGCGCCAGTAATGAAAACAAGACAGCTAACGCAACCATCGGCAGTGCAGGACGCCTGCGGGCAGGCTCCTGCACTCTGTTTTTTCCGATGTCGAGACTTAGACCAGACATAAGACCTTCACTTCACTCTCAGGATCACAGCAGGCCGGCTTGCGTCATCAGCTCGATAACTTTTCTACTGTTGAGCGTTGAAGGTTCAACTTTCGGTGCATCAAGATCTTTCAGCGGGACCAGTTTCGGGTTTGAGGCCGCGTTCACGCCCACGGCGTATTCAAAGGCGTTGTTGGTACGCAGGCTTTCCTGACCTTCTTTGCCGGTAATGTATTTGATGAAGGCCTGCGCCTGCGCTTTGTGCTTGCTGGACGCCAGCACGCCACCGCCGGAGAGGCTCACAAACGCGCCCGGGTCCTGGTGCTTAAAGTAGTAGAGCTGGGTGTTTTTGCTGTTTTCACCGGTTTTGGACTGATCGACAAAGCGGTAGTAGTGGTAAATCACCCCGCCATCAATCTGACCCGCATTGACCGCTTTCATCACCGTGCTGTTGCCTTTATAGGCCACGAAGTTGGCTTTCATCGCCTTGAGCCATTCCAGGGTGGCCTTCTCGCCCTTCAGGGCCAGCATCGCGCTCACGATAGCCTGGAAATCCGCGCCTGACGGTGATGCCGCCCAGCGGCCTTTCCACTCGGGTTTCGCCAGATCCATCAGCGATTTAGGCAGCTGCTGTTCGCTCAGTTTCGCCGGGTTATAGACGAACACCGTGCTGCGGGCAGCAATGCCGATCCAGCGGCCATGCGCCGGACGATACTCTGCCGGTACCTGCTTCAGGGTGTCGGCATCCAGCGGTGCGAACAGGTTGGCGTTATCCACCAGCACCATGGACGGCGAGTTTTCCGTCAGGAATACGTCTGCCGGCGATGCGCTGCCTTCCTGCACCAGCTGGTTACCCAGCTCGCTGTCATCACCATTACGCAAAGTGACTTTAATCCCGGTTTCTTTGGTAAAACCGTCAACCCACGACTTCACCAGGTTTTCATGCTGCGCGTTATAAATAACGATACCTTCGTTGTTATCGGCGGCAACCGACTGTGTGGAAAGGAAAAGGGATGAGGACAACAAGGCAAGCGAGAAGCAGGACAGCAGGCGAGAATTCATGAACATATCCTTAATAGACCAACGGGAGTAACCACTCATAGCTTTGTGGGACAGGATTAAAACATACAACAACGCTAATGATAATTAGTATCAATCCAGTTTACGCGTAAAAGTGTAAAATTTCTTTTTAGCCGATTTTGTAATGATAAAAATCCAAATTTTAATGCGAGATAATTTCTAGATTAAGAAAACCTTAAGCCTGCCAACAACGAATTTCATTAGCCTTCTATTCATTATGGCGCGAAGGTAAATCTGTTATTCGCGCGCCCGGCAGATATAAAAAAGCCCCGATAGTGCGGGGGCTTTTTATGCTTATCCGGAGGTAGCTAAATTTATTTGGCTACTCATTTAAAAAGCCTCACATAGCCGCATGAGGGGCATACACAGGATAGGTGAAGAACAATAAATGCACGCAGTTCAGCCCAAAATGGAATAACGTTGCAACCCAGAGCCTGCCGCTCCACATCCACGCCAGGCCGTAAATAATGCCGGAGAGGCTGGCAAAAATAATCAGCAGTAAACCGCCGCTATAATGCATCAGCCCAAAGAGGACTGAGGCCATCAACAACGCGACAACAGGATGAACGATCCGGGACAAGCGCTGCTGCAGGTAGCCTCTGAACAGGGCTTCCTCGGCCAAAGAGACGAAGAAAATATTCGCAAGGGCAAATTGCGCGAACCATTCTGGCGCATGTGGCTCAATTCTCAGCCCGCCCAACGCCACAGCCAGAAGTAACAGCGCGGGTACCGCAAGTACCAATATTACCCAACCGAGCTTGCCAATTTTATAGAGGGGTTTTGCTACGAATAGCGTTGGCATGCACGTAATTAAAAAGAACGGTACCACCGCCTTGTCCATATTAAAGTACATACTGAACGGTATGCTTTGCGGACCAACGACGACAGCATCCAGCACTTTGGGATTATGGAAGCCCGGGAGCACATGCATAACCAGGGCAACGGCGATGACCACGCACAGGCCTTCAATCAGATAAGTGTATTTATCATCCTTATTACGTAGCCATTCAACAACAGACCAGCCAATAACGATTGACGCAATAACCAGCAGCGCCGGGGCGTCAAGAATGCTCTGTTTCCAGCCGAGAAATGCCGTTAATCCCAGCAGCAGGTAAGCCAGGCTTTTATTAAGGGAAAGTGCGGCAAGCGAAATTGCGAGTAGATACCACATAAATGTCCTTCATGACCGATAAATTTTAGGGTCGATGTCCCAAATATGTCCCACAACGGAAATCAGGAGGATGTGAGTGAGGCGTAACTCTATGAAATGAAATGGCACGCCCTGTAGGATTCGAACCTACGACCTACGGCTTAGAAGGCCGTTGCTCTATCCAACTGAGCTAAGGGCGCACTGAGAAGCGTGTACTTCGCGGCGGTGAAACGCGAAGAATTATACGGTCAATGGCAGGTGAGTCAATGCCTTTTCCGTTTTCAGGGCCAATTACCGCTAGCCGATTGTAAATACGGCTATTTTCTCAACATTCCTCCCTGTTTTACCGTAAAATTTAGCGCTGCGAAAAGGCTTAGTTGCATTTAAGTAACGCCTGCTGTTTTCCTGAACGTCAGCTCGTCACACTAGAGCCAGGTATCCCGGCCGCCTGGAGGCTGACAGACAACAGGACAATGGAGTGACAGCGCAAAACCTGATCGATACGCCCCCCCGGTTACAGTACCTCTCTCAGGACATCGTCGGCATTAAGCTTGAGCCTATCGTCGCCCTCGCCTCTTTGCGTCAGGTTGGCGTCGAGGTCCTTAGCGTCCTGGCCGATACGCGGCACAGTGAGGATTTTTTTTGCGATCGGTCCGCTGGCTGGTCGCTAACGCTGCTTGAGGCGCAGCTTGCTGCGTTAAAAAATACGCCGCACGGTCATAACCTTTTTATTAATCTGCCGATAACCGTCCTGACAGAGCCTGCGTCCTTCCAGCGGCTCATCAGACTCCCCTGCGTGCCGCTCAATATTGAGCTTGTCGACCTTGCGGCTTTTTTGGCGCTGTCCGTCGCGCAGAAGCAGCGCGTGGTTCAGAATCTGCAGCAGCTGAGCAGACAGGGGCACGCTATCTGGCTGGATGACATTGATGATGTCTTAGTGCAGTCGTTTTTATCCTGTCGACTTCCGTTAAGCGGCATCAAAATAGATAAGGAAGCATTCTGGCGTTTACGCGACACCCCTGCGCTGAGGCAACTGGTTTCCCTTTGCTTTCAGCTTGCCGGGAAAGTGCTTATCGAAGGTATTGAGACTGAACGCGATCGTACCTGGGCACTGCAGGCAGGCGCAGACTTCGGCCAGGGATATTACTGGCCGTCCTGGACATGGCCGGAGGATTAAAACGCCATTTCCAGGAGGGAGACCATGCGAATGACAGTGCGCCGTTACCGGCGGCGGCGTACAGGAAGTGATGCACTGGGATTTACGCGCTCACCTTTTGCTCCCCCCTTTTTCGACCGGCTCGAATTTTTGAGCCAGTCCATCAGCCAGCCCCGCAAAACAGACGCCCCTTTTATTCTCCTGGTGACGGAGGATCATTTCCTGCGCACCGGTTTTCTCAACGGGCAGTTTCCCCTGAGCAGCTGCTGCGATTACGCCACGCTGGACGACGCCCTTGTCGCACAGACGCAATGGCCCTCCGCCCGTCTGGTCGTGGATATTGAAAGCCGGTCAACGGGGCTTCTGGAGAAACTGGATCAGTTGAGAAGGCATAGCCTGTTTCCTCCGTTCCTGACGCCCTGGCTGTTAGTCCGGGCCGATAATTACGACACCCGCCTTTTCTGCAAAGCGGCAGGTCCCTTTCATGTGCTTGAGCGCCAGCTGAACGCCGCGGCACTCCAGCACAGCCTGCTGGATGCCCGCCCGCCACAGGGCTCCGACAAAGACTGGTTCAACCGCAATGAATGGCCGATCCTGCAGGAACTTTCCCGGGGCAAGACGTTACGTCAGATTGCCCTTATGCAGAATCGTCCCTATAGCCGCATTATCTATCGTCTTAGCTGCATCCTGGTGAAGCTGGGACTGAGTCATCGACAGGAATTGTTGCATCTTCTTAATAACCTCTCAGACTGCACGTTTTCACTGACGTCCTAACCCCTTATTTCCTAAAGCGCTTTAAGAATTTACTTACCATTCGTGTTTCAAAAATGTTAATTTTTAACAATAAAGTCGAAATTATAACTATTCCTAATTTATGGGCGAGAACCTTGTGAAATGCCACAAATTGAACGAACGGCAGCACTTTCCTCCATCCGTTAAGTGAATGCAGACAGCGTTAACAAGATGATAATGATGTAAAAACAAGCAGCTTAGCGACTGCGCCCTGGAGGGAAAAGCGAAGCAGATAGCATGTTCTCCTGTGCAGGAGTTGCGGAGCTGAAGGTCAACCTTCACGCTTTCAGATGAAGGTCTGACGGCCTGCGAGGGCAATTGTTCACCTCATCAGACCGGGCGAGTCCCCCAAAATGATGCGTATTTTTGTTAACAATTGATCAACATACAGAGATATCTGTTATTTTTTGTTATTACATAAAGATGAAAATATGCGGTAAATGGGATAACAGGATATTTCCGCTAAATTTAAAAAAATAGCGATTCAGATCCAGAAGATAATACAAACCAATATCCTGTGACTAATTTACAGGGTTTTCGGAAAAAACTTACCCTGTATAATAAGAAGCGTACCAAATCTGAATAAGAAAAACCTTTTTGCCAACACCAGCCAAATGAGATGACCGCGCTGAGGCATAGTTCTTTTCATTACGTAAACAAGGATGCTTTCGCTCTTTCCAGGGAAATACTACGGTATAGGGATCTGCACATTATATCCTTCCGGCATTTCGAGAGTTTTACCAAACTCTGCATAACGCTTTTAACAATCTGAGGCATTAAAAATGAAACCGGCATCCGTTATCATTATGGACGAACATCCTATCGTCAGAATGTCGATAGAAGTCCTGCTACAGAAAAATAAGAATATCACAGTCAAGCTCAAGTCTGGCGATAGCCATGAAGTCCTTGACTGTATCCGTAATCACCCTATCGATCTGGTGATCCTTGACATTGAACTCACGGGCACGGATGCTTTCGCTTTACTTAAGAGAATCAGAAACTTAAACAAAGATATTAAGGTTCTGCTCCTCTCATCTAAATCAGAGTTATTTTACGCGGGTCGCGCCATTCGCGCCGGGGCAAATGGCTTCGTCAGTAAACGAAAAGACTTGGGTGAGATCTACAACGCCGTAGAAATGATCCTGATGGGCTATTCCTTTTTCCCATCGGAAACGCTGAACTTTATAAACCATTTGGGCTCAGGGAAAGGGATGGCAGTCGATATGCCATTATCAAATCGCGAGGTCACGGTATTACGCTATCTGGCGAATGGATTATCCAATAAGGAAATTGCTGAACAGCTACTATTAAGCAACAAAACCATTAGCGCGCATAAATCCAATATTTATTCCAAGCTGGGCGTGCAAAGCATCGTGGAATTAATTGATTACGCCAAAGCGCACGAGCTGCTTTAACCTGAATTCACTCCCTGCAGCTTATCTGAGCTGCAGGGAGTGCGGTCAGTGCTAATTATAGTTAATCATAAAGGTGGCATCCGCATCGGCTCGTCCGGGCTGAGGGTTATCTGCAGTGGCAATATAATTGGCATAAAACGACAATGTTGCATTCCCCTGCGCATCAACCGAGACCGGCTGGCTGGCCTGCTGGAGAGCCAGACGCGTTTTATCCGCATCCCTGATCTCTACCGCGACACGGCTCGCTGTACTGGCGTCGTTCAGCGCCAGCAAACCGTTATTGCTCCCGTCGGCTTTACCCGAAAACGTAATCGACGCGGCACCCGGCGGACAGCCGGTCAGCTTCAGCGTAAACGGCATGGGCTGCGTGCGGCTCCCGGTGGTGCTGAGCTGTTTCGTGGGCCAAGTGCCCAGCGTGACGGTCTTGTCGCTGTCGCTGCCTTCCGCGACGCAGGTAAAATCGACAATATTGCCGTAGAGCCGAATGTTAATTTCGCCCAACGCGGTGTCCGCCTGAGCCTGTGTGCAAAGCGCAAAGAGCGCCACGGTGAGAAAACGGATCCCGTTTCGCATATCGGCTCCTTAGTCGTAATCCACGCGCAAATACCCGCGCGAGGTGAAACGCCCTTCCACTGGCTTGTTGCCCGTCACGCTCACCGGCCAGACGCGGATCCCCACCTTTGCCTGCGCGCTGTCATCGAGGCGGAACGGAATTTTGCTTGTCAGGTTGTTAGGCGTTAGCGGCGCACCGCTCTCGTTGGCAATGATGAACCCGACGTCCGGGTTATCCGACACCAGCACATTATCAGAGACTTTCTCCGCCTCTACGCGCATCGTCAGCATGGCGTTTGCCTCCACGTTGGTGCATTTGATCGCAATGGTTTTGCTTTGCGATGAGACGCCCTCCGGTTTGTTACCTACGCCCGCCTTGCTGAACAAGGAGGCACCAATGTCGCCGAAATCAAACTCCACCACGTTCCCGGCATTGATAGCGCAGCTTTGCGGCACCTGAATGGTACCGCTGTAGCTGATGGTATAGACCGGGGTGGTGAGCGGATCCGAGGAAGTGGTGGTGACGTAAACGCGGAACATGGTGGCGCGCGGGATCACGACCATATTAATAAAACGTCGGGTTACCTTAAGGCGGAAGACAAGGCTGGAGTCCTGAACGCCAAACGGTCTGTTTTTGGAGACGTTAGGGTGGCTCCCCATCTGGATATAGTTTTTTGGCGGATAAAACACGCCAGCAAAGCTGTCCGTGATTTTCATGGCCCCGTCCAGATAGTCGTTCAGCTTCAGATACTGATAGCCATCGCTCGTTCCCGTAACCTGATAATCGGTCACATAGCTACGCTTGGTGGTATTCCCGACCGTGCCCTTCGGGCAGACGGCATTGACCCCTACCCACTGCGACTTCTCGCTGAGCGTCACGACCTGTCCAATCTGGTTATTCGAGCTATTGAATTTGTCCGTCAGGTCGTAATGCACTTCCGTCGGCACGCCTTTTTCATTGACGCACACGGTGGCGAATGCGCTTGCCGCAGGCAGTAGCACCAGAAGCGACAAGCCTAAGATGTGGGTTTTATTCACAGCGAATCCCCTTCATTGTGATTGCCTGTTGCAGGCTCTTTTCAGGCAAGCTGTAAGGCGCGCGACACTGAGACTGCGCCCCGTCGCCCCACTGGATCAGCAGCTCGCCTTCCAGCGGCAGCCCGCTCAGGTAAATTTGCCCGTCATCCCCCACCATGCTGGTGACACCGCTCCGGGTCTCACGGACCACCGCGCCGAACGGCACGGGCTGGTTGCCGCGCGTTACCGTCAGCAGGGCGCGCACGCCAATGCGAGTATCAAAGCTGGCGCGCACCAGCGCGCCTTTGGTCGGCACCACGCTGCTCACGTTGTTTTCGATGTCGGTGTTGTTGCTCATGGTGTTGGTATCCAGCGCCACGCGGTTGTAGCGGTAGACGGTGGCATACGGCATCACCGCATAGCCTCGCCAGTCGGTTCTCACGCCGGTCTGGTTTTCCACGCTGACGCCGGATGCCCCCGGCGCTTTGATCAGCACGTTGGTGTCACCCAGCGGCTGGCTGAAGGTCACGCCGTCGGCATGACCGACGACCCCGCCGGAGAGCTGCCAGTTGAGATCGTGCTGATCGTCGCTGTAGTTGTAACCCACGCCCAACGTGCCGTAGGTCGCCTGCCAGTTGGCGCTGGCGCTTCCGCTTGACCCGTTGGTGCTGGTGTGTCCCTGAGTCACGCTGTAGTTCAGGTTGCGGTCCTCCAGCAGCGTGCCGCTGACGCCGGTTTGCCAGCTCGTGTCGCCATCGCTGTTCCGGCTGGCGGATGCCGTGGCGTAGGCACGGTCAATCGCGCTGTCCCGGCGGTAGCCCTGACGGGTAAAGATACTGAACGGCACGGAGACGTTAAACGACGCGATCCGGTCGGTGCCGTCGATCCCGACGGATTTATTCCACGTCCACGAAACGGAGTAGTTGATTCCCTTCATGCCTCCCGCATACCCCAGCTGGTACCAGAGGTTCGACTCGTCAGTACCCCAGTAGGTCTGCTCGCTGCCGGAGATATAGACCGAGCCGTAATCCCCCAGCGACTGAGAAACGTTAAGCTGGAAGCGGCCTTTTTTATTCCACGTCAGGTTGTGATAGCTCTGCACGTCCGGCACATCGTTATCGTCCTGGCTGTCGGCATACTGATAGCCTTCCATGGAGCGCCATGCCACATCGTCCAGGGTGTAAAACCCTTTTGTGGAGTAGCGGTAGCCCAGCAGCTGAAAGTTGGTGCCGAAACCGTTAAGGGATTTCGCATAGAGGAAGCGCAGGGACTGTCCTTCATGCTTGCTGTCGTCCGCGAGCTGGCTGCGGGCGTGAGTGATATCGAGCGAAACCGCGCCCCAGTCGCCCAGGTTTTTTCCGGCCCCGACGGCGACCGCGGTATAGCGTGACGCCAGCTGCGTCCCGCCGTAGAGCGTAAAGCCGTTGGCAAGCCCGGTAATCAGGGTGCCCTGGGTGAAGAACGGCGTATCCTGATCGCTGTTACCGCTGCGGTAATCCCCCGCGACGAGGTCATACTTCCAGCGCCCTTCACGCTGCAGAAGCGGCACGGTGGAGTACGGCACGGTATAGCGCTGCTGGGTACCGTCTTTCTCTTCTACCGTCACTTCCAGGTCACCGCTTGAGGAGGTGGGGTTGAGATCGGTAATCGCAAATGCGCCCGGCTGCACATAGCTTTGATAGATCACGTAGCCATTCTGACGCACCACCACTTTGGCGGGCGTCCGGGCGATCCCGCGCACCGTGGGCGCGTAGCCCTGCAGGCTGTCCGGGTACATGCTGTCAGACGAGAAGAGCCGTCCGCCGCGGAACCCCATGCTGTCGAAGACGTCATTACCGGTATTGCTGTCGCCCAGGACCAGTTCGCTTTTCAGCGGGATCACGGTGCGCTGCGCCCAGGTGCCAATATTCTGCCACTCGCTGTGCCGCTGCCCGTTGGTCTGCGTGTATCGCCATGCGCCGTTGTTACGTAAACGCCAGGCGCCATAGTTCAGCCCGCTCTGCAGGTTGAGGTAATAGCTGTCGTCTTCGCTGCCCCGGTTGCCCGTAAAGCTGTAGTTCAGCAGCGCGGCGGGAATGCCTTCATCCCACTGTTCCGGCGGAATGTAGCCCCGGGCGCTGTTCTGCAATGCCACCTGCGGCAGGCTAACGTTCAGGCGCTGTGAGGCAAAGTTGAATACCGTTTCGCTACCGGGAATGGCCGTGGTCAACGGGACGCACGCCTCACCCTGAACCTTAGCCAGCTCGGGAAACGCCGCAACGTTGACGCCAAAGCGGTCCAGCATCGCGCGCGTAATACACGGCGATAGCCCGCCCGCCACCGGCGGCGTGTTCTCTGCCTGCTCAAAACGCACGTCCTGAGTCCCGATAAATTCATCGTTACGCCAGATATCCACGCGATAAACGCCGGGTGCCTGCTGGTGTCCTTGTTCAAAACGCGACAAATCCGCCACGCTGGCGGTGTCGTCGGACAGGAAGGCCGGGTTGAAATAGCTTTCGCTCCAGCCAGCCTGCGGCCAGAGCGCAGCCATCAGCGCCAGTGCAACCGGGCAGTAACGTCCCTGATGGTTTTTCATCGCCCTGACTCTGCTCACAGGTTGACGCTACGCGCCGGCGTGATGGCACCGTAGTCATTCACGCTCTGCCAGGAGAGCGTGCCGCCGGCACCGGCTGGCAGCACCTGCTGTGCCGCGCTTTTCGGCGCCACCATCAGGTTATCCAGCGTCTTCCCGCCCAGCTTCAGATTGACGAGGGTGATGTAATACGGAGACGCGTTGCTGACTTTGAGATGGTTACCCGCGCGCTCAAACCGCAGCTGGGAAAGCGCCTCTTCCGGCTGCATTGCCAGGTTGTTCGGGCGCACAAACAGCTTGATGCGCGAGAGAATAGCCAGCTGCAGCACGTTATTATTTTCCGTTTTGGCTTTGTTCACTGACGGGATCGCTTTCACGTTCATGTAAAACAGCGATTCGCGGTCGGCAGGCAGCGCAGGCCCGGCGTAAATAATGCGCAGCGTGTTTTCACTGTCCGGCTCGCTAACAAACAGGGGCGGCGTGACGGCAAACGTTTTTTCTTTTTGCCCGTTCGCATTTTCGATCCACGCGTTAATTAAATAGCGCTCCTGTTTATTGCTGTTGGTGATCGCCAGCGACGTTTGCTTCGCGTCGGCCGGGTAAATAACGCGGGTGGCTCCCAGCGCAATACCGCCGGATGCATTCGCGCAGGCAGAAACCATCATTAAAATAAACGATAAAAAAAGTCCTGGTCTAATTAGGGTATTCATCACAACCGTACCTTTAATAATGTGTTCGCAGGTGTTAGGGATAAATCAACGTAAACCAGACATCCGACTGAATTTTGCCTGGCTCGAGGTGTTCGGAAATAGCCCGATAGCGGGCGCTAAAATGGAACGCCAGCTCGCGGGTATCGATCGGCAGCCAGCTGACGGCCGTGGCGTTTGGGATAATCTGACGCTGCTGCTCGTCAAAGAGCGCCAGCCCAACGCCGCTGCTGACAGGCGTTTCACCTGGTCGCGATGTCGCCAGAAAGACCTGAGGATCTTCTGCGGGTGTGGCCCCCTGAAACTGGATCCCCACGGTGCGCGAAACATCAACGCTGCAGTCCAGCAGCCGTACGGTGAAAGGCACATTCACCGTGGAAAAACTGCCCACGCCGGAAAATGAATTGGTTCGGTACTGCCCCATATCGATGCGCATATTCTGGCTGTCGGGCGCCACGGCGCAGCCGCCGTTCACCAGTTCACCTCTGAGATGAACCTTGCCACCTTCGATCACCACGGTATGCGCCGATGCCGGGCAAGCCATCGCAAGGGTTAACAGCAGTAGTGTTCCTGTCCTTGTCATCCTTTGTTCCTGGCAATAGCGTATGACGGGCCTCGTCCCTGAGGCCTGAACATCCCTGTGCGGAGGAATTATTCGTATTTCATAACGAAGGTGGCGTCAGCGTTCGCCTGGCCTGGCTCGGTAGTCGCAGCCGTGGATTTATAACGCGCGGTGAACTTCAGGGTGTTCGTCCCTTCGATCAGCGTCTGCGCAGCAGAGAAGGTCGCACCGTCTGGCGTCAGAACGCTGGATTTGCTGTCGAGGATCTCGATACCCACGCCTTTCGCGGTGTTGTCGTTGCTGCCGGAGGTGACGGCCAGCAGGGTTTTGTCGGTTGGGTCGATCTGACCGGTGAACGCAACAGCGGCAGTTTTGGCCACCAGCGGATCGCAATCGTTCAGTTCAATGTTGAACGGAATATTAGAGGTGGTGTCGCCCACTTTGGTGAATTTCGCGGTACGATACTGACCCAGATTAACGGTCTGCTCGGAAGAATCAGTATTTACTGAACAAGCCGCATTAACCAGCTCACCTTTAAAATGTACGGTACCGCCATTTACGGAAACCGGCGCAGCAGGATCCGCTGCATTTGCGGCACCCGCAACCAGGGCCAAAGTTGCAATAACAGTAGAAGCAATGTTGCTGAGTTTCATGTCTATTCCTTTAAAATGTAAATAACCCTTCCCGCGAAAAATCGGGAATAAGAAATACGTTCAATTGAGTAATTGAAAGCTTATTTCGGAGGAGACAAAGTAGCTCAGGAGGTGATTTTTAAATATGTCAAAACGCTGCCATTTTACCAGGTCACATCCTAATCCCGCCTAAGAAAATGACCATCCCTTAAGAAGGGTTTTTGCGTCTTGCGGATAAAAACGCGCAAAGGGTGACTGACAGCGGGGCTCGCTTCTGACAAAATACACGCATCCCCCCTTTCGAACGTTACAGACGGAATCTTCTCTCTGATGGCAGCAAAGATTATTGACGGTAAAACGATTGCGCAGCAGGTGCGCTCTGAGGTCGCGGAAAAAGTGAAGGCGCGTAAAGCGGCCGGAAAACGCGCCCCCGGGCTGGCCGTTGTGCTGGTTGGCAGTAACCCGGCATCGCAGATTTATGTCGGCAGCAAGCGCAAAGCGTGTGAAGAGGTGGGGTTCGTCTCCCGCTCTTACGATTTGCCGGAAACCACCAGCGAAGCAGAACTGCTGGAACTTATTGACACTCTGAACGCCGATAAAGAGATCGACGGTATTCTGGTTCAGCTGCCGCTGCCCGCCGGTATCGACAACGTGAAGGTGCTGGAGCGTATTGCACCGGATAAAGACGTGGACGGCTTCCATCCGTACAACGTTGGCCGCCTGTGCCAGCGCGCGCCGCGCCTGCGTCCGTGCACGCCGCGCGGTATCGTGACGCTGCTGGAGCGTTATAACATCGATACTTACGGCCTGAACGCCGTGGTCATCGGCGCGTCCAACATCGTGGGCCGCCCGATGAGCATGGAGCTGCTGCTGGCCGGCTGCACCACCACCGTAACCCACCGCTTCACCAAAAACCTGCGTCACCACGTTGAGAACGCCGATCTGCTGATCGTCGCGGTCGGTAAGCCGGGCTTTATTCCGGGCGAGTGGATTAAAGAGGGTGCAATTGTCGTGGACGTCGGGATTAACCGTCTGGAAAACGGCAAAGTGGTCGGCGACGTGGTGTATGAAGATGCCGCCGCGCGCGCCTCTTACATTACCCCCGTACCGGGCGGCGTAGGCCCGATGACCGTCGCAACGCTGATTCAGAATACCCTGCAGGCATGCGAAGAATATCACGACGTAGAGGACGCGTAAGATGGCCACATTTTCATTAGGCAAACACCCGCACGTTGAGCTGTGCGATCTGCTCAAGCTGGAAGGCTGGAGCGAAAGCGGCGCGCAGGCGAAAATTGCCATTGCCGACGGGCTTGTCAAAGTGGACGGTGCGGTGGAAACCCGCAAGCGCTGCAAGATTGTCGCGGGCCAGACCGTGAGCTTTGAAGGCCAGAGCGTGACCGTGACGGCGTAAGCCGTTTGATGCCCGGTGGCGCTGCGCTTACCGGGCCTACGTACTGTCTCCGTTTGTAGGCCGGGTAAGGCGAAGCCGCCACCCGGCAATTTCTATCTCTATCCCCTCACACCCATCACGGTTATTTATCGATCCACTTCAAATAATCAGTATTTCGTCTGTTGAAAAGTGAAAATTCAGTTGCGCGTTTTTCACGCTTTGCCCACGATAAGTAGAACGTTCTACTAAAACGTTCTACTTACAATAACAGCGCCAAAAAAAGCGCTACTCGGGGGAAATCAGCATGAGTCTGATATCAGGGTTTGTTAAATCGCTGTCTAAGTTATCGATGATTGGTCGCGCCTTAATGCTGCCAATTTCACTGCTTCCCGCTGCGGGCCTGCTGCTGGCCTTCGGCGATAAGTTCCATCTGCCGCTGATGATGAACGCGGGCGGGGTTATCTTTGATAACCTACCGATGCTGTTTGCCATTGGCTCTGCCGTGGGCCTGGCGTCAGAATCCGGCATTGCGGCGCTGTCCGCGGCGGTGTCGGTGTTTGTCACCAATATCACCATCAGCACCGTGCTGAGCATCACGCCGGAAATGGCCTCCCAGGGCGGGAAATACGCCATGGTGGTGGGCATTCCGACGCTGCAGATGGGCGTCTTCGGCGGCCTGATCTGCGGTATTCTCGCGGCCTGGTGCTATAACCGCTTCCACACCATGCAGCTTCCGGAATTCCTTGGCTTCTTCTCCGGCAAGCGCTTCGTGGCGATTGCAACGGCGTTCCTCTCGTTCCTGATGGGGCTGCTGCTGCCTTACGTGTGGCAGCATATCCAGGCCGGTATCGACGCCCTCTCCGTGGTCGTTAACGGCGATAATCAGGCGGCCTCGACCTTTATCTTCGGTCTGGTGGAGCGCGCGCTGATCCCGCTCGGTCTGCACCATATCTGGTATCCGTCGTTCTGGTATTCGTTTGGGGATTACACCACCCAGGCAGGCCAGGTGATCCACGGCGACCAGACCATCTGGTTCAAGATGCTGGAAGAAGGGGTGAAATCCTTCAGCAGCGACACCTACCAGAACGCCGGTAAGTTCATGCAGGGTGAATTCCCGCTGATGCTGTTCGCGCTGCCTGCGGCGTGCCTGGCGATGTATCACGAAGCCCATACGAAGAATAAGAAAATCGCGGCCGGTATTCTGTTCTCCGCGGCGCTGACCTGCTTCCTGACGGGGATCACCGAACCGGTCGAATTTACCTTTATCTTCGTGGCGCCGATTCTGTACGTCTTTAACGCCATCATGGCGGGTCTGGCCTACATGACCATGTACCTGCTGCATGCGCACATCGCCAAGTCGTTCTCTGCGGGCTTTATCGACTATCTGTCATTCGGGATCCTGCCGTCGTTTAACGGCTACCAGACCCACTTCCTGAGCGCCATTATCATCGGCATTCCAATGGGCCTGATTTATTACTTCACGTTCCGCTTTGTGATCCGTCGTTTCGACGTGAAAACGCCGGGCCGCACCGAAGTAACCGCCAATGCGGATGAAAAATCGGATTCTGAACTCGCGACCGAGATCATCACCCTGCTGGGCGGCGCGCATAACATTGACTCCGTCGGCGCCTGTATCACCCGCCTGCGTCTGGAAGTGGCAAAAAGCGACGCGGTAGATAAAGACGGTCTTAACGGACTCGGCGCGCGCGGCGTGGTGTTTGTCGGCGACAACGGTATTCAGGTGATTTTCGGTGCCAGAGCACAGTTTATCGCCCAGACCATGTCCACCATGATCGGCAAATAATAAGATGCCTGAACGACACGTCTCCTGTACGCTGGGAGGCGTGTTTTATCTGGCTGATAATCGGTAAATTTCAGGGAGCGGTTTTGAAGAAAGTCAGCATTATTGATGTTGCAAAGCACGCGGGCGTGTCGGTTTCCACCGTCTCGCTGGTGCTGCGCCAGAAAGGGAAAATCTCAGAGGCAACGATCGAGAAGGTCAACGCTGCCATCAATACCCTGGGCTATGTTCATAACGTTGCCGCTGCCAACCTCCGCGCCAATACCTCCAACCTGATTGGCCTGATCCTTCGCGACTTTAGCGACAGCTTCTCCATCAAGGTGATGGCGAGCATTGTTCAGGATCTTGAAAAACAGGGGTATATGGTTTTTCTCGGTCAGCCCCAGAACGACCATGACCAGCTTGAGCGCTGCCTGCTGTCGTTTAAGCAGCAGGGCGTCGCCGGGGTGATCTATCTGGCCTCGGATACCCGCACCGCCACCCTGCCGGAAAAGATTCGCCACTGCCCGCTGCCGCTGGTGGTGGTCTCGCAGTCACTGCTGGATGAAAAATGCAATCTGGTGATGCGCGATAACCGGCAGGCGGCCAGTCTGGCGGTGCGTTATCTTATCGAGCGCGGTCATCGTAATATCGCCTACATAGGCGGACGGGAAGGCTGCCTTATCCGCGAGCAGCGCCTGCTCGGCTTTCGCAGCGCGATGGCGCAAAACGGGCTGGTCTGGCGCGATGAATACTCGCCGGCCTGCAGCGATGACACGCTGGCAGCGGGTTTTGCCACCCGCCAGCTGCTGGAAAAAAACAACACCATCACCGCCCTGCTCTGCCACTCGCCGGATGCCATGATCGGCTCCATCTCCGGTATTCATCAGGTCGGGCGTACGGTGGGTAAAGATGTGTTTCTGACGCAGCAGGTCGCCCTGGTCGGTTTCGAAGATATGCTCCACGTTAACCTCACCTCACCCTCGTTTACCTACGTCTCGTCCGCCAGCGAAGAGACGGGGCGTCAGGCGGCCGGGCTGATTATTCGCACGCTGAAGGAGCCGACGCTGCAAACCCAGCGTATTACGCTCTCCGGGCAGCTTATCGCACGCGAGTCGGCGTAAAATCAGAATTTCGCACAGGTTTTTTAGCACGGAATGACTGCTATATTTCCATGATTTGCCATGGATAATCACAATGCCTACCGTTATTACGCACGCTGCTGTTCCGCTTTGCCTGGGCTTAGGCCTGGGGACAAAAGTTATCCCACCCCGCCTGCTGTTTGCCGGTATTGTCCTCGCCATGCTGCCGGACGCCGACGTGCTGGCGTTCAAGTTCGGCGTCGCGTACGGCAACGTTTTCGGCCATCGCGGCTTTACCCACTCCCTGCTGTTTGCCTTCGTGGTGCCGATACTTTGCGTACTGACTGGACGACGATGGTTCCGGGCCAGCCTGACGCGATGCTGGCTGTTTTTAACCGTGTCACTGCTGTCGCACAGCCTGCTGGATTCGATTACCACAGGCGGGAAAGGCGTCGGCTGGCTGTGGCTGTGGTCGGATGAACGCTTCTTTGCGCCGTGGCAGGTGATTAAGGTCGCGCCGTTTGCGCTCTCACGCTATACCACGCCGTACGGGCATCAGGTGATTATTTCAGAACTGCTGTGGGTGTGGCTGCCGGGGGTGGTGCTGATGGGAATGTTGTGGTGGAAAAGAAGGTAAAAAAAAAGCCGGGTGGCGGCTGCGCCTTACCCGGCCTACTTTTGCCTGTTGGCCCGGCAAGCGTAAGCGTCACCGGGCGTTACAGACTTACTTACGGCGCCAGGTCGTTCCCTGCGGTCCGTCCTCCAGGATGATGCCCATCTCGGTCAGACGGTTACGCGCCGCATCGGCCGCCGCCCAGTCTTTCGCCTGACGCGCTTCCAGACGCGCCTTGATCAACGCTTCAATTTCCGCCACTTCACCGTCGTCCGCCTGCGCACCGCTCTGCAGGAACGCGTCCGGCTCCTGCTCCAGCAGGCCGAGCACGGCAGAGAGCTTACGCAGATGGGACGCCAGCGCATTCGCGGCCGCCATATCCTCGGACTTCAGGCGGTTCACTTCGCGCGCCATGTCGAACAGCACGGAGTAGGCTTCCGGGGTGTTGAAGTCGTCGTTCATCACCTCAACGAAGCGCGCTTCGAACGCTTCGCCGCCTGCCGCCGGAACAGACTTGTCGGTTCCGCGCAGCGCGGTGTACAGACGCTCCAGCGCCGAGCGCGCCTGCTTCAGGTTCTCTTCGCTGTAGTTCAGCTGGCTGCGATAGTGGCCAGACATCAGGAAGTAGCGCACGGTTTCCGCGTCGTAATACTTCAGCACGTCGCGCACGGTAAAGAAGTTACCCAGCGATTTCGACATCTTCTCGCGGTCAACCATTACCATCCCGGAGTGCATCCAGTAGTTCACATACTCGCCGCCGTGGGCGCAGGTGGACTGCGCGATTTCGTTTTCGTGGTGCGGGAACATCAGGTCTGAACCGCCGCCGTGAATGTCGAAGTGCTTGCCCAGCTGCTTGCAGTTCATCGCCGAACACTCAATGTGCCAGCCCGGACGGCCGTCGCCCCACGGGGATGGCCAGCTTGGTTCACCCTCTTTGGACATCTTCCACAGCACGAAGTCCATCGGGTTACGCTTCACGTCAACCACGTCAACGCGGGCACCGGCCTGGAGCTGGTCCAGATCCTGACGGGAAAGCGCACCGTAGGTTGGGTCCGTCGGCACGGAGAACATCACGTCGCCGTTGTCGGCAACGTACGCATGTCCGCGGGCGATCAGCTTCTCGGTGATGTCGATGATTTCGTGAATATGGTGGGTCGCGCGCGGCTCGCTGTCCGGACGCAGAATATTCAGGGCGTCGAAGTCTTTGTGCATCTCAGCGATCATGCGATCCACCAGCGCGACAAAGCTTTCGCCGTTTTCATTCGCGCGCTTGATGATCTTATCGTCGATGTCGGTGATGTTGCGCACGTATTTCAGCTTGTACCCCAGAAAACGCAGGTAGCGTGACACCACGTCGAAGGCGACAAAGGTACGGCCATGGCCAATGTGACAGAGATCGTAAACCGTAATACCACACACGTACATGCCGACTTCCCCGGCATGGATAGGTTTAAATTCCTCTTTTTGGCGCGTCATTGTATTAAAGATTTTTAACATCGAAGATTCCATGTAAACACGTGTGTGGTTGAAAACCGGCTATTCTACCCGTAATTCAAACCCGAAGCAGCACACAATGCAAGGTGATCGCATCCTGTGGTTATGCTATAACAAGCCCCTATAGATGACCCGAAGGCGGGTCGACGTACCACAATAACGGAACAGGATGCAAAAATGGTTACTTTCCACACTAATCATGGCGATATCGTAATCAAAACCTTTGATGACAAAGCGCCTGAAACAGTTAAAAACTTCCTGGACTACTGCCGCGAAGGTTTCTACAACAACACCATTTTCCACCGCGTGATCAACGGTTTCATGATCCAGGGCGGCGGTTTCGAACCTGGCATGAACCAGAAAGCCACTAAAGAGCCGATCAAGAACGAAGCGAACAACGGCCTGAAAAACACCCGCGGCACGCTGGCGATGGCACGTACTCAGGCACCTCACTCCGCTACTGCACAGTTCTTCATTAACGTGGCGGACAACGACTTCCTGAACTTCTCCGGCGAAAGCCTGCAGGGTTGGGGCTACTGCGTATTCGCAGAAGTGGTTGAAGGTATGGACGTGGTTGACAAGATCAAAGCCGTCTCTACTGGCCGCAGCGGTATGCACCAGGACGTTCCAAAAGAAGACGTTGTGATTACCAGCGTGACCGTCAGCGAGTAATTGGTGGCGACACTCTTTATTGCGGATCTTCATCTGCAAACAGAAGAACCGGCGATAACCGCCGGTTTTCTGCGTTTTTTACGCGGTGAAGCGAAAAGCGCTGATGCGCTGTACATCCTGGGCGACCTCTTTGAAGCCTGGATTGGCGACGACGATCCTAACCCGCTGCACCGTGAAATAGCCGCCGCCATTCACGCGCTGGTCGATTCCGGCGTCCCCTGCTGCTTCATTCACGGCAACCGTGATTTCCTGATCGGCAAGCGCTACGCCCGTGAAAGCGGCATGACGCTGCTGCCGGAAGAACAGGTGCTCGATCTCTACGGCCGCAAGGTGCTGATCATGCACGGCGACACGCTCTGCACCGACGATACCGGCTACCTGGCGTTTCGCGCCAAAGTCCACACCCCGTGGATCCAGAAGGTGTTCCTTGCCCTGCCGCTGTTTATCCGCAACCGCATCGCCGCCAGAATGCGCGCAGGCAGTAAAGCCGCCAACAGCAGCAAATCCATGACCATCATGGACGTCAATCCGCAGGCGGTCGTGAGGGTAATGGAAAAGCATGAGGTTCAGTGGCTGATCCACGGTCATACCCATCGTCCTGACGTGCATTCCCTCATCGCCAACGGCCAGCCCGCACACCGCGTGGTATTGGGTGCCTGGCACACCGAAGGTTCCATGGTCAAAGTCTCGCCTGAGGGCGTGGAGCTGATCGCGTTTCCGTTTTAACCCCTCCACATCATTCTATTTTTTTGAACAATATCGGCAAATTGTTTCGATTTTAATCCGCCCGTGGTCGGCCTATTATTTATCACATCAGGGCAACACGCCCTATCCCAGACAAAACACTTAAGGAATACGACCATGAAATCCATCAAAACTTTCGTTGCAGTTGCGGCTCTCTCCCTGGTTTCTTTCGGTTCTTTCGCGCAGAGCGTGAGCGCAACCGCCTCTACCCTTGACCGCGCAGAAGCGAAAATCGCTGCACAGGCTGCTGAACAGGGTGCGTCTTATAAAATCACCAGCGCGAAGGTCGATAATCGCGTGTATATGACCGCAGAACTGACGAAATAATGATTGCCCCTCAACGAAAACAGACCGCCAGAATGCGGTCTGTTTTGTTATGAATTGATGGCAACAACGGCTCAAGATTTAACCGCGCAACCGTTTTCCTTGCCCGTATAACATGCTATTCTCTGTGCCCTCGAAAGCAGTGTGTTTCGCACCACAGGAGTTTTAAGACGCATGTCTTCCCGCAATAATCCGGCGCGTGTCGCCATCGTGATGGGGTCCAAAAGCGACTGGGCTACCATGCAGTTCGCCGCCGAAATCTTTGACATACTGAATGTTCCGCACCACGTTGAAGTGGTCTCTGCACACCGTACGCCGGACAAACTGTTCAGCTTCGCCGAAAGCGCCGAAGAGAACGGTTATGAGGTGATCATCGCCGGTGCGGGCGGCGCAGCACATCTGCCGGGCATGATTGCCGCCAAAACCCTGGTGCCGGTTCTGGGCGTACCGGTTCAGAGCGCCGCGTTAAGCGGTGTGGACAGCCTCTACTCCATCGTTCAGATGCCGCGCGGTATTCCTGTCGGCACGCTGGCGATTGGCAAAGCGGGTGCCGCAAACGCCGCCCTGCTGGCCGCGCAGATCCTGGCGACGCACGATAAAGACTTACATCAGCGTCTGGCGGCGTGGCGTAAAGCCCAGACCGACGAAGTGCTGGACAACCCGGACCCGCGGGGTGCGGCATGAAGCAGGTTTGCGTCCTTGGTAACGGCCAGTTAGGCCGCATGCTGCGTCAGGCCGGTGAGCCGCTGGGTATTGCCGTCTGGCCCGTCGGGCTGGACGCCGAGCCAGAAGCCGTCCCATTCCACCAGAGCGTGATCACCGCCGAGATTGAACGCTGGCCGGAGACCGCTCTGACCCGCGAGCTGGCGCGTCATAACGCCTTCGTTAACCGCGACGTGTTCCCGATCGTTGCCGACCGCCTGACGCAAAAGCTGCTGTTCGACAAGCTCGGCCTCGCGACCGCGCCGTGGCAGCTCCTGTCTGATAAAAGCGAGTGGAACGACGTCTTCGCCATGCTGGGCGAGCTGGCGATCGTGAAGCGCCGCGTGGGTGGCTACGACGGCCGCGGCCAGTGGCGCCTGCGTGCAGGCGACACCGCCGAGCTGCCGGATGATTGCTACGGCGAGTGCATCGTTGAGCAGGGCATTAACTTCAGCGGTGAAGTCTCGCTGGTTGGCGCACGCGGGCATGACGGCCGCACGGTGTTTTATCCGCTGACGCATAACCTGCATCAGGACGGCATTCTGCGCACCAGCGTCGCCTTCCCGCACGCCAATGCCGACCAGCAGGCGCAGGCGGAAGAGATGCTCTCTGCCATCATGCACGAACTCGGTTATGTCGGCGTCATGGCGATGGAGTGCTTTATCACCCCGTCCGGTCTGCTGATCAATGAACTTGCGCCGCGCGTGCACAACAGCGGCCACTGGACGCAAAACGGCGCCTCCATCAGCCAGTTCGAGCTGCACCTGCGCGCCATTACCGACCTGCCGCTGCCGCAGCCGGTGGTGAACAGCCCGTCGGTGATGATCAACCTGATCGGCACCGATCTGAACTACGACTGGCTGAAGCTGCCGCTGGTGCATTTGCACTGGTATGACAAAGAGGTCCGCGAGGGTCGTAAAGTCGGCCATCTGAACCTGAACGACAGCGACACGGGCCGTCTGAGCGCCACGCTGGAAGCCATGATCCCGCTCCTGCCGCCGGAATACGCGAGCGGTATTGTCTGGGCACAATCTAAGCTTAAATAGTTCTCCCTCCGCCGGGGAGTTGACCTCCTCTTTCCCCGGCGTACAATTCCCGCCCATTGCTGCTTAGCTTTCTTCTGGAATAACCATGAACGATGGAACGGACTATCGCGCGATCCTCGCGTCCGATACCCCTTTAATCGACGTTCGCGCGCCGATCGAATTTGCCCAGGGCGCGATGCCAGCGGCAGTCAACCTGCCTTTAATGAACGATGACGAGCGCGCCGCCGTCGGCACCTGTTATAAACGTCAGGGACCGGACGCCGCGCTGGCGCTCGGCCATCGCCTGGTGAGCGGCGACACGCGTGACGCCCGCATCAACGCCTGGCGCGAAGCCAGCCTTGCCCATCCTGAGGGCTTTCTCTGCTGCGCGCGCGGCGGCCAGCGCTCGCATATCTCGCAGGCCTGGCTTAAAGAGGCGGGCGTCGACTACCCGCTGATCCGCGGCGGCTATAAGGCCCTGCGCCAGACGGCGATTCAGGTGACCATTGAGCAGTCGCAAAAGCCGATGGTGCTTATCGGCGGCTGTACCGGGAACGGTAAAACCCTGCTGGTGAAGCAGCATGCACAGGGTATCGATCTGGAAGGGCTCGCGCACCATCGCGGCTCGTCATTTGGCCGCACGCTCACGCCGCAGCTTTCCCAGGCCAGCTTTGAAAATCACCTTGCGGTTGAGCTATTGAAAAAAGACGCCGCGCGCTGGGTACTGGAAGATGAAGGCCGGATGATTGGCTCCAACCACCTGCCGGAGTGCCTGCGCGACCGCATGGTTGAAGCCCCTATCGTCGTGGTCGAGGATCCGTTTGACATTCGTCTTGAACGCCTGCGCGAAGAGTATTTCGACCATATGTGGGCGGACTTTTCTGCCGCCTACGGCGAGGAAGCGGGCTGGAAAGAATACAGCGAGTACCTGCATCACGGCCTGTTCGCCATACGCCGCCGTCTTGGGCTGCAGCGCTTTGCGGAATTTACCGCGCTGTTAGACTCCGCGCTGCTGGAACAGCAACGCTCTGGCCGCACTGACGCGCACTTCAGCTGGCTTGTACCGCTCCTGAACGATTATTACGACCCGATGTACGGCTATCAGCTGGAGAAAAAGGCGGAAAAGATTGTGTATCGCGGGACGTACGAAGAAATTGCTGAGTGGCTTGATCGCTGAAAAAAGCCGGGTGGCGGCTACGCCTTACCCGGCCTACGCGTACTGTTGTGGCCCCGGTAAGCGCAGCGCCACCGGGGAACAGACGGCTTAGAAGTCGTAACGCAGACGCACCAGGTTCATGTCGCCCAGGTTGTCGGTGCTGGAGGTGAACACGTGTTCGTAATCCACGCGGAAACCGTAATCCAGCTGGAAGCTGATCCCCACGCCGTTGTCGATGCGCTGGTAGTTACGGCCGTTCACGTACTCAATGCGGTCACCCATGAAGTAAGGCTGGATGGATTTCACCGCGTACTGACCGACTGGGAATTTGTACCCTGCGAAGTACTCAATACCCCACGCGTCGCCCGCAAAGTAGTCGTTAACAGACACTTTTTTGGTGGTCAGGAAGTTCTGATACCAGCCGCCGCCTGCGGAGAAGGTCCAGTTGTCCGGGGTCCAGCTCAGCGCGGTACCGAGGATATTCTGGTCGTAGGTTTTGCTGTCGCCGTTGTCCGGGTTACGCATGTCGGCGCGGGTGTAGTTCCACGCGGCGCCCCAGGTCAGATCGGTGGTCAGGTGGTAATCCAGACCCAGCGAGCCGCCGCCTTTACGCTTGTAGCGCAGGCCGTTGCCCGGCAGGTATTCGCTGTCTTCAAACAGGTAGGATGCGTAAATGTCCGCATCGCCCACGGTTTTCTTATATTTCAGCATCTGGCGTGAACGGTAAGAGCCGTCGTAATCGCCGTTGATCCCGTTACCCGGTGCCTGAGCGATCATGTCGTAGTCCCAGATATCGGTTTTCGCGCCAACCACATCATAGTAAACGCTGTTCTGTTGACCGAAGGTCAGCGTACCCCAGGTGTCGCTCTTCAGACCGGTATAGAGCATACGACGCGTGGTGTCGTGTGCGCCTTCGGCGTAGTGGTGATCCCAGTTAAACTGCGCAGGAATATTCACACCCAGCTCGTAGTAGCTGATCCAGCTGATGTCATCAAACAGGTAGTAATCTGCTGCGAAACGGAAGCGGGTGCCGCCGTCAAAGCCGTTACGCTTGTAGCTGTTTTTACCGTCGTCGCCGGTCATGTTCTGGAACTGAGGACGAATGCTGCCGCCAACGGTGAAGTTCAGGCGGCTCAGCGGGTTACCCGCCTGAGGATCCTGCTTAAGAACGGTGATTTCCGCCTGAGAAGCGAAGGTCGTTAATGCCACTGCCGCGCCAATCGTTGCCGCCAGCGCTGATTTTTTTATAGTCATTATTTTTCCTTAATAGACACGCTGCTAAATATTTAGCGGGTGAATATTAACTGGAAATAATCGGGCTGTGTGGACGGGTTTTTAATGTTTTGTGCTACTAAATGAGTGGGTATTATCACTTTGTGCTATTTAAATACTACGCACCGGCATAAAAATCCGGTGCGTAATTATCACCACACTAAATCAACTCACAAACTGACGGAACAGGGCTTTGCCCTTTAGCAGCCGCGTGCCGAGCCAGCCTCCGCAGAGAGAAAGCAGCCCCGCGCCGCACAGAGGCAGAGTCAACCAAAGACGCCAGTCAGGCTCCCACGGGAAGTCGAAGACCTTTGTCTGCAGCACCGCCAGCGCCGTCTCTGCGCCAATGGCGGCCACCAGACCGGCCACCAGCCCCAGCAGCGCAAACTCGCTCCAGAGCGTCATTCGCAGCAGCCGCTTACCCGCCCCCAGCGTGCGGTAAACCACCAGCTCCTGATGGCGCTGGCGCATGCCCACCTGCACCTGGGCCAGCAGCAACAGCACGCCGCAGATCGTCACCAGCACCACCATGACCTCCAGCGCGCGGCTCACCTGCTCCAGCACCTGCCCCACCTGTTTGAGGATCGCGCCGATATCCAGCAGGCTGACCGTCGGAAACTCCCGGTTGAGCTGGGTCAGCATGCCGTTGCCGTTTTCCCAGCGGAAGCTGGTCAGCCAGCTCTGTGGCTGCCCGTCCAGCGCCCCCGGCGGGAAAATAAAGAAGAAGTTGGGCCGCAGGCTTTCCCAGTCCACTTTACGCAGGCTGGTGACTTTCGCGGTGAAATCCTGGGTATCGCCGGTGAAGGTCACGCTGTCTCCCAGCTTCACGTTCAGGCGCGTCGCCAGCCCCTCCTCCATCGACACCTCCCCCGCTTTTGGCGGCCAGGTGCCGGCGGTTATCGGGTTGTGATCAGGGCGTTTATCCTGCCATGTCAGATTCAGCTCGCGGTTAAGCGACTCGTCCTTATTCCCCTCCGTTGGCTGGCCGTTGATCTGCGTCAGACGCGCGCGAACGATGGGATAGAACGATTCGGGGATGATGTGATGCTCCGACAGGAAGCCCTTCAGCGGCGTAACCTGCTCAGGGGCGATATTGATCAGGAAATAGTTCGGGCTTTCCGGCGGAAGCTGCTGCTGCCAGCGGTCGAGCAGATCGCCGCGCAGCACCAGCAGCAGCGCCAGCAGCATAAACGACAGCGAGAACGCCGACAGCTGGCTGAGCGTAGACCAGGGCTGGTGCAGCAGACGGTTGACCGCCAGGCGCACGGGCAGGGATTTTACCGTCACCCTTTTCAGGAGGTTGAGCAGTATCCAGCCCAGCACGCCGCACAGCAGCGCCAGCACAACCGCCCCGGCCAGCACCGCCCACAGCAGCGTGCTGCCGCCCATCAGCCACGCCAGCAGCCCCACCGCCACCGCAATAATCACCGGAAGGTAGAACTTCAGCGGCCAGACGTTCGCCACCACATCGTTGCGAAGCACGCGCAGCGGCTGCGTGGCGAGCAGCAGGCGGTAGGGCCGAAGCCCCACCAGCACCGAGATCACCGTCATCGCGCCCATCGCCCACAGCCACGGCCAGAGGCTGGCCGGCGGCAAGGCGGCCGGAAGCACCGGTTTCAGCATCACCATCAGCAGTTTTTCAAACAGCAGCCCCATTATTCCGCCGGTCAGCGCCGACAGGACCAGCAGCATCAGCCACTGGCCGACAATGAGCTTGCGCAGCTGCGCCCGGCCCGCCCCGAGGGTTTTGAGGATCGCCACCAGGTCGTAGCGGCTGCGGCAGTAGTGCCCCATCGCGACGGCCACCGCCGCCACCGCCAGCAGCAGGGTCAACAGGGCCGACAGCAGCAGGAACTGCTGAGAGCGCTCCAGAGATTTACCGAGCGCCCCCTCGTCCTGCTCCAGCCCGTACCAGCGGTGTTCCGGTTTGAGCTGCGGCAGAAGCCATTTTTCATACGCGTCAAGCTGGGCGGGCGTGCCGCCAAACTTATAGCGCCAGGTAACGCGGCTGCCCGGCTGTACCGCATGGGTGGCTGCGACATCCGCGGTGTTCATCAGCAGGCGCGGCGCAAGCTGGAACGGGTTAAAACCGCCGTCGGGCTCCTGCACCACTTCCCCGGCAATCCTGAGGGTAGCGTCACCGACGTCGATACTGTCGCCGGGTTTCAGGTTCAGTAGCGCCATCAGACGCGATGCCAGCAGCACCGTACCGGGCGTCGGCTTTAACCCCGGCGGACTGGTCTGTAAGTCACCGTACATCGGGTAGATATCATCGACGGCCTTGACGCTCGCCAGCTGCGGCATGTCGCCCGCGAAGGTCATGGTCTGGAAGGTGAGCTGCTCTCCCACCTTCAGCCCTTCTTTGCGCGCTGCTTCAATCCAGCCCGGCGGCACGGGGCGGGAGCTTTCCAGCGCCCTGTCCCCCGCCATAAACTCCCGGCTCTGCTGGCTGAGCCCTTTTTCCATGCGGTCGCTGACGCTGCCGAGCGCCAGCACGCAGGCCACCGCCAGGCTGAGCGCCAGCCAGACAATCAGCAGCGAGGGCGAGCGCCACTCGCGCCAGAACCAGCGGGTAATCATGCTTCCTCCTGCAGAACACCGTTCACCAGCCGCAGGCGACGGTCGCAGCGCGCCGCGAGCTGCGGATCGTGGGTCACGAGGATAAGCGTAGTGCCGTGCTCGCGGTTGAGCGAAAACAGCAGGTCGGCAATCCTGTCGCCGGTTTTACGGTCAAGATTGCCGGTAGGCTCATCGGCAAAGAGTACCTCAGGGCGGCCGTTAAACGCGCGGGCCAGCGCCACGCGCTGCTGCTCACCGCCGGAAAGCTGGGCGGGAAGATGGTCGAGACGTTTCCCCAGACCGAGCTGTTCCAGCAGCGCCTTCGCATGAGCGCGGCTTTCACGGCTGTTTTCACCGCGCAACAGCGCCGGGAGCTCGACGTTTTCCAGGGCATTCAGGGTTGGGATCAGCATAAAGGACTGAAAGACAAAACCAACGTGACGCGCGCGCAGCGCGGCCCGCGCCTCTTCATCAAGCTGATGCAGCGGCTGCCCGACAAGGTGGACCTCGCCGCTGCTGCCGTCGTCCAGACCGGCTAAAATCGCCAGCAGCGTGGACTTACCGGAACCGGATTCGCCAATCAGCGCGATGGTTTCAGCGCGTTTGACAACGAGTTCAACTCCAGTAAGGATGGAAAGCTCGTGTTCCCCCTGACCGACGGACTTCTTAAGATGATGAACTTCAACACTGTTTTCCGCTGGCATTTGCCCTTCCTGTTTTTGATTCTGATGACCTTCCGCGCGGCGGCAGCGGACACGTTACTGGTTCTCGGCGACAGCCTGAGCGCAGGCTATCGCATGGCGGCTGGCGCGGCCTGGCCCGCTCTGCTCAATGACAAATGGCAGAGCAAAACGCCTGTAATCAACGCCAGCATCAGCGGCGATACCTCACAGCAAGGTTTATCGCGCCTGCCTGCGCTGCTCAAACAGCATCAGCCGCGCTGGGTGCTGGTTGAGCTCGGCGGTAATGATGGCCTGCGCGGTTTCCAGCCACAGCAAACGGAGGATACGCTGCGCACCATTTTGCAGGAGATCAAGGCGGCAAACGCCCAGCCGCTGCTGATGCAAATTCGCCTGCCCGCCAACTACGGTCGTCGGTATAATGAGGCCTTTAGCGCGATCTATCCCAAGCTTGCCAAAGAGTTTGATATTCCGCTGCTGCCATTTTTCATGGAAGAGGTCTATCTCAAACCCCAGTGGATGCAAGACGACGGGATCCACCCCAATCGCGATGCGCAGCCGTTTATTGCCGACTGGATGGCAACGCGGCTGGCTCCTTTAGTTAAACATGACTCCTGATTAAGCGGAGATCCTGACAGGTAAAGTTATGCAAAAATCGGTCTTAATTACAGGATGTTCCAGTGGAATCGGTCTGGAAAGCGCGCTCGAATTGAAGCGCCAGGGGGTTCGGGTTCTGGCGGCCTGTCGCAAACCCGACGATGTCGAACGCATGAACGGGCTGGGCTTTACCGGCGTGCTGCTGGATATGGACTCGCCGGAGAGCGTTGACCACGCCGCCGATGAGGTGATCGCCCTGACCGGTAATCGTCTTTACGGCCTGTTTAATAATGCCGGTTACGGCGTGTATGGCCCGCTGGATACCCTCTCCCGCGAAACGCTGGAGAAGCAGTTTTCGACCAACTTTTTCGGCGTACATCAGCTCACCATGCGTCTGCTCCCCGCGATGCTGCCGCACGGTGAAGGGCGCATCGTGATGACGTCGTCGGTGATGGGGCTGATTTCCACCCCGGGCCGCGGCGCCTACGCCGCCAGTAAATATGCGCTGGAGGCCTGGTCCGACGCCCTGCGCATGGAGCTACGCCACAGCGGCATTAAGGTCAGCCTGATTGAACCCGGCCCGATCCGCACCCGCTTTACCGAAAACGTTAACCAGACGCAGGCGGATAAACCGGTCGAGAACCCCGGCATCGCCGCACGTTTTACCCTCGGGCCCGAGGCGGTGGTGGCCAAAGTGCGCCATGCTTTTGAGAGTGAACATCCCAAAATGCGCTATCCGGTGACGCTGGTCACCCACGCCGTCGGCTGGTTAAAACGCCTGCTGCCGGGCCGGATAATGGACAAAATTTTACACGGTTGAGTTGAAGCGACGACGCGCATCCCCATGTAAAGAACAAACCGACAAAAGAGAAAGCCGCATGTCCGTACAGAATATCGTCAATATCACAGAAGCTAACCTGCAACAGACTCTTGAACAGTCGATGACCAAACCGGTCCTGTTCTACTTCTGGTCTGAACGTAGCCAACACTGTCTACAGCTGACGCCGGTGCTGGAAAGCCTTGCCGCCCAGTACAACGGCCAGTTCATTCTCGCGAAGCTGGACTGTGACGCCGAGCCGATGGTCGCGTCTCAGTTTGGTCTGCGCGCCATTCCTACCGTCTATCTGTTCCAGAACGGCCAGCCTGTTGATGGCTTCCAGGGGCCGCAGCCGGAAGAGGCTATCCGCGCCCTGCTGGATAAGGTGCTGCCGCGCGAAGAAGAGCTGAAAGCGCAGGAAGGCATGGCGCTGATGCAGGAAGGCAAATACGACGAGGCGCTGCCGCTGCTGAAAGAGGCGTGGCAGCTGTCAAAACAGAACAGCCAGATTGGCCTGCTGCTGGCGGAGACGCAGATCGCCCTGCACCGCTCAGAGGACGCGGAGGCCGTACTTAAGACGGTTCCGCTGCAGGATCAGGACACCCGCTATCAGGGGCTGGTTGCACAGATTGAGCTGCTGAAGCAGGCGGCGGATACCCCGGAAATTCAACAGCTGCAGCAGCAGGTTGCCGACAACCCGGCGGATGCCGCGCTGGCAAGCCAGCTTGCGCTGCAGCTGCATCAGGTGGGGCGTAACGAAGAGGCGCTTGAGCTGCTCTTCAGCCATCTGCAAAAAGATTTAGCCGCCGCAGACGGTCAGGCGCGCAAGATGTTCCAGGAGATCCTGGCCGCACTGGGCACCGGCGACGCGCTGGCGTCGAAGTATCGTCGTCAGCTTTACGCGCTGTTGTATTGATAAAAAAGCCCGGTGGCGGCTTCGCCTTACCGGGCCTACAAAGACGATGTTACCCCGTCTTTTTCAACTGCGTCACCACCAGCTGGTGGCGCGCGTTGTAGAACTTCCGATAGGTCAGGTAGCAGGCAATGATGGTGGACAGGCTTGCCGTGGAAAGCAGCATAAACGTCACCATGATCTGATACTTAATCGCTTTTACCGGATCGATACCGGCAAAAATCAGCCCCGACATCATGCCCGGCAGGCTCACCAGCCCCACCGTTTTGGCGGAATCTACCGTTGGAATCAGCGATGAACGAATGCTCTCGCGAATCAGCCGCGCCGAGGCCACCTTTGGCGTTGCCCCCAGGCTTAGTTTCTCCTGCAGCTGCTGCTGTTCGCTGCTGAAACGCTGGCCGAGGTTGTTATAACAGAGCCCAACGGCCACCATCGCGTTCCCCGCGATCATCCCCGAGATAGGGATGACCTGCATCGGCGTAAACTCAATCGAGCCGGAGAGCACCAGCACCGCCAGCGTGAGCGCCGTTCCGGTGGTAATCGCAATAAACGATGAGACAAACGCCTTATCAATGTATTTACTGCGCTTTTGCGCATTCCACGCCGCGTTAAAGCAGATAAACAGCACCATCAGCAGCGTCAGCACCGCGTGGTTAACGTTGAAGATATACTTCAGCACATAGCCGACGATGATGAGCTGAATCACCGCGCGGCAGATACTCCACACGATATCTTTTTCCAGCCCCAGCTTTTCCCGGTAGCTGACCACAATCGCAATCAGCACCAGCACCATCGAAAAGGCCAGCGATTCGTTCGTAATGTTATGCTCACCCACGGTTTGCCTCCTGCATTTTCCCGCCGTGCGGCTGGAGCGTGATTACGTCATCCGCATGGGTTATTTCGCTAGCGTCGTGCGTCACCCACAGCACGGCAATGTTCTGCTCCCGGGCGTAACGATGAATAATCTCGTTAACGTTGCGCTTGTTGACGTCATCGAGCGCGCTGGTGATTTCGTCCAGCAACAACACCTTCGGTAAAAACTGCAGGTTGCGGATCAGCGAGACCCGCTGCTTTTCGCCGCCCGACAGCGCGTTGATGGATTTGCTCAGCGTCTCCTGCGCCAGCCCAAAGCGGGCCAGATCGTGGATAAACTTTTCCGGCTCCGGCGTTTTATTGCGGATTTGCCACGGAAAAATCAGGTTGTCATAGACCGTATCGCCAAAAAGCACGGGCGTTTGCACGCAGTACGAGACCTGCTGGCGATAGCTTTCCGGGGAAAGCGAGGCGATATCTTCGCCTTCAAACAGAATGGCTCCCTCCGTCGGGCTGAGGAGTGACGCCACAATCTTCAGCAGCGTGCTTTTCCCACAGCCTGAGGGACCCGTGATTAATTTAAACTCGCCCGGCGACAGGCGAAACCCGACGTGCTGCAGGATTGTGTTTTCCCCGACTCGAAATCCGACATCCCTGAGAAGTAATTCGTTTTTTTTATCGTTCATTGCGCTTCCGTTGACCGCTTTTTGTCATAACCGTCTGTAGCATAATCCTTTCGCCCGCGCAGCGCGAATAGCCTCACGCTGAAGCAAGTGTTAAGCTTTTTGTTTGTAAATTGTCACCACCATCACTACAGGAAGTATGCAGCATGGCACATATTTTTTATGAGTTTCCCTCCCTGAAGCCTGGTGTTCCTGATGTCGAAACATTAATGGACGTCATCAAATCGTCGGAACGCACGCGTTTTGTGATGGGTGAAGAGGTGGTCGATTTTGTTAAGAAGGCGCTCATCGTGAACACCACGATCGGCAGCTTCAAAAATTGCTATTTTGCCTTCGACAACGGGACACACTTCCTTGAATTTGACGGTAAAGGCAAATCAAAACGCTTCAATGAGGTGCCGGACTGGTTCGTCTCTCCGGCGGAATTTTCGCGCACCCAGTGGCTTATCAACCACAATCTTGCGGATGTGAAAGCCACCCGGTTCATTGACGTCCTGATGTCCTACCCGCTGAAAGCGCGCCGCGCGCACTGCAATTTGCTGTTCGGACTGGAGCTGGAAAAGGTGAACGCGGTTCCGGCCACGGCGTCAGCGGCAGGTAAAATCGGCAATAAAAACGGTAAAACCACCAAGCCCCGCGTCACCGATCTGGGATCGTTCGAGCTGTTCAGCCAGTTCTTTGCGCGCATGAAAACCGCCGTGCAGGCCGATGAGTTCCCTACTCTGCAGATCCTGACGGGCATGGATAACCTGGCAAAAGCGCCGCATAATTTAAAGCAGGGCATCAGAACCTGGTTTAAAGCCATCGCGGGCGACCTTCCACCGAATAACAAACGCGTTGAGGCGGGAAATGCCGTTCTGTTCTGCGCCCCCCTTCGCGAACAGATCCAGCGTATCGAAGCGCGGGGGCTGGAGCATTACTACCAGGGATTATCCAAAGCCATTGCCGAAGCGGGTGATGGCTTCATCTCTGACTTTACCTATACTTACGAGCAATAAATACACACTTTCACTCATCACGGCATGCAAAACAGGAGGTTTTTATGCTTATCGTTGTTCCCGTCCTTATTTTCGTTGCGCTGGTTATCGTGGGCGCTGGCGTCAAAATTGTCCCTCAGGGTTATCAGTGGACCGTCGAGCGTTTCGGCCGTTACACCAACACGCTCCAGCCCGGCTTAAGCCTGATTGTCCCGTTCATGGACAGGATAGGCCGCAAGATCAACATGATGGAGCAGGTTCTGGACATTCCGTCCCAGGAAGTGATCTCCAAGGATAACGCCAACGTCACCATCGACGCCGTCTGTTTTATTCAGGTGATTGATGCGCCAAAAGCGGCCTATGAGGTCAGCAACCTGGAGCTGGCGATCGTCAACCTGACAATGACCAACATCCGTACCGTACTCGGCTCGATGGAGCTGGACGAGATGCTTTCCCAGCGCGACAGCATTAACACCCGCCTGCTGCACATTGTCGATGAGGCCACCAACCCGTGGGGGATCAAAGTCACCCGCATCGAGATCCGCGACGTGCGCCCGCCGGCGGAGCTGATTGCCTCCATGAACGCCCAGATGAAAGCTGAGCGAACCAAGCGCGCCTACATTCTGGAAGCCGAAGGGGTACGCCAGGCGGAGATCCTCAAAGCGGAAGGGGAAAAACAGTCGCAGATCCTGAAAGCGGAAGGCGACCGTCAGTCCGCGTTCTTACAGGCGGAAGCGCGTGAACGTTCCGCCGAAGCAGAAGCCCGCGCGACCCAGATGGTGTCCGAGGCAATTGCCGCCGGTGATATTCAGGCCGTGAACTACTTCGTTGCGCAAAAATATACCGACGCGCTGAAAGAGATCGGCTCGGCGAACAACAGCAAAGTGGTGATGATGCCGCTGGATGCCAGCAGCCTGATGGGCTCTATCGCGGGGATCGCCGAACTTATTAAGGACAGCGGAAACGAGCGTAAAAAATGATTGAGCTCATCGTTGCACATCCTCATGCCTTCTGGCTAAGTCTCGGTGGCTTATTGCTGGCAGCGGAGATGCTGGGCGGCAACGGCTACCTGCTCTGGAGCGGTGTGGCCGCCGTCATTACCGGTCTTCTGGTCTGGATCCTTCCCCTGGACTGGGCGTGGCAGGGGGCGCTGTTTGCCGCGCTGACGCTGGTGGCCGCGTGGCTGTGGTGGCGCTGGCTCAACCGACGGGTTAAGGAGCAGAAACCGGTGGACGCCCACCTTAACCAGCGCGGACAGCAGATTGTCGGCAAGCGTTTTACCCTCGACACCGCGCTGGTGAACGGACGCGGGCACATGCGCGTAGGCGACAGCTCGTGGCCGGTGGTGGCCGACGATGACCTCAGCGCCGGCACGCGGGTTGAAGTCATTGCGGTGGAAGGCATTACCCTGCGGGTAAAAGCCTGTTAAGCGTGGGTTTTGCGGTGGCAGCAGCCGGCAAGATTATCAATAATCGGGCAGTCGGCGCTGTCATCCCCCGGACAGGAGTCCGCGAGCTGCAGCAGCTGTTCGCGCATCGCCTGCAGTTCGACGATGTGGCGTTCAATTTCGGCTACCTTTTCCAGGGTGCGTTTTTTCACGTCCGCGCTGTGACGCTTCGGATCGTTGAACAGGTTAACCAGCTCGCCGCACTCTTCCAGATTAAACCCGACCTGTCTTGCCTGGCGCAGCAGCGTCAGCTCATCCAGATGCAGCTGGGTGTAGCTGCGGTAGCCGTTTTCACTGCGCAGCGGCGGCGTTACCAGCCCCTTCTCTTCATAAAAGCGGATCGCTTTGCTGGTTAAGCCGGTTTTTTTTGCCACGTCACTGATATTCACATTTCCCCCTTGACCTTCCCCTTGATGGAAGGTTTAACCTTCATAACAGTTAGCGAAAAGCGTTACTCCGGTCAACAACTGACCAATATATTATACGGGAGTTTTGTTATGTCTCACACTATCGACCTGACGCTGGACGGCCTCTCCTGCGGCCACTGCGTCAAACGCGTTAAAGAAAGCCTGGAACAGCGTCCTGATGTGGAAAGCGCTGAAGTGAATATCGACCATGCCGCCGTGACCGGCAGCGCCAGCGCCGACGCGCTGATTGATACCATTAAACAGGCCGGTTACGGGGCGGAGTTAAGCCACCCAAAGGCTAAACCGCTGGCAGAGTCATCATCCCCGTCGGAAGCACTGACAGCGGCCACTCCTGAGCTTCCGGCAGCGGATGATATTGATGACAGCCAACAGCTGCTGATCAACGGCATGAGCTGCGCCAGCTGCGTCTCCCGGGTACAAAACGCCCTGCAGGCGGTACCGGGCGTCGCGCAGGCACGGGTGAATCTTGCGGAGCGTACTGCGCTGGTGATGGGCAGCGCCTCCGCCGCAGAATTAGTGCAGGCCGTTGAAAAAGCGGGCTACGGCGCGAAGGCCATCGAAGATGATGCCAAACGCCGCGAGCGCCAGCAGGAAACGGCTATCGCCACCATGAAGCGCTTCCGCTGGCAGGCGATTGTCGCCCTGCTGGTGGGTATTCCGGTGATGGTGTGGGGCATGCTCGGCGACAACATGATGGTTACCGACGACAACCGCACGCTGTGGCTGGTGATTGGTCTGATTACCCTTGCGGTGATGGTGTTTGCAGGCGGGCATTTCTATACCAGCGCCTGGAAGAGCCTGAAAAACCGCACCGCGACGATGGATACCCTGGTCGCCCTCGGGACCGGCGCGGCGTGGCTCTATTCCATGAGCGTGAACGTCTGGCCCCAGTGGTTCCCGATGGAAGCGCGGCATCTCTATTATGAAGCGAGCGCGATGATTATCGGCCTGATCAACTTAGGCCATATGCTGGAAGCCCGCGCCCGTCAGCGTTCCTCGAAAGCGCTGGAAAGATTGCTTGATTTAACCCCGCCGACGGCCCGCGTGGTCACGGACGAGGGGGAAAAGAGCGTTCCATTGGCCGAGGTTCAGCCCGGCATGACGCTGCGTCTGACCACCGGCGACCGCGTTCCCGTTGACGGTAAGATAACCCAGGGCGAAGCCTGGCTGGATGAAGCGATGCTGACCGGGGAACCGATCCCCCAGCAGAAATCCGACGGCGACGCCGTGCATGCCGGTACGGTCGTGCAGGACGGCAGCGTGCTGTTCACCGCCAGCGCCGTCGGCAGCCACACCACGCTGTCGCGTATTATCCGCATGGTACGCCAGGCGCAGAGCAGCAAGCCGGAGATTGGCCAGCTTGCTGACAAAATCTCGGCCATTTTTGTGCCGGTGGTGGTCGGCATTGCCCTGCTAAGCGCGGCGATCTGGTACTTCTTCGGCCCCGCGCCGCAGATTGTGTATACCCTGGTGATCGCCACCACGGTGCTGATTATCGCCTGTCCTTGCGCCCTTGGACTGGCGACGCCGATGTCGATTATCTCCGGCGTAGGGCGCGCGGCCGAATTTGGCGTACTGGTGCGGGACGCGGACGCGCTGCAGCGGGCCAGCACCCTCGACACGCTGGTGTTTGATAAAACCGGCACGCTGACGGAAGGTAAACCGCAGGTGGTCGCCGTCACGACCGCAGGCATTGCCGAAGAGGAGGCGCTGCGTCTCGCCGCCGCGATGGAGCAAGGCTCAAGCCATCCGCTGGCGCGCGCTATTCTCGATAAAGCCAATGCGTCTGCCCTGCCGCAGGTGAGCAACTTCCGCACCCTGCGCGGGCTCGGCGTGAGCGGTGAGGCAGAAGGCCATGCGCTGCTGCTGGGCAACCAGGCGCTGCTCAATGAAAACGGTATTGATACCGCTGCGCTGGAAAACGAGCTGAAGGCGCAGGCGTCTCAGGGCGCTACCCCGGTTCTGCTGGCGGTGGACGGCAAAGCTGCCGCGCTGCTGGCCGTGCGCGATCCGCTTCGCCAGGACAGCGTGGACGCCTTACAGCGCCTGCACCGTGCGGGCTACCGTCTGGTGATGCTGACCGGGGATAACCCGACCACCGCCAACGCCATCGCGAAAGAAGCCGGTATTGATGAGGTGATTGCGGGCGTACTGCCGGACGGCAAAGCGGACGCCATTAAAAACCTGCAACGTCAGGGCCGTCAGGTGGCAATGGTCGGCGACGGCATCAACGATGCCCCGGCGCTGGCCCAGGCGGATGTGGGGATCGCGATGGGCGGCGGCAGCGACGTGGCCATCGAAACCGCCGCCATTACGCTGATGCGCCACAGCCTGATGGGCGTGGCCGATGCGCTGGCCATTTCGAAAGCCACGCTGCGCAACATGAAGCAGAACCTGCTGGGGGCGTTTATCTACAACTCGCTCGGTATCCCGATTGCTGCCGGCATTTTGTGGCCGCTGACCGGCACGCTGCTTAATCCGGTGGTCGCGGGTGCGGCGATGGCGCTCTCCTCCATCACCGTGGTCAGCAACGCCAACCGGCTGTTGCGCTTTAAACCGAAGGATTGAACCTTGTACCCGTACGCGCTAGCATGAACCTTTCCGTTTATGGAGCGCGTATGGGTCTGTTTCATCGTATAAAAACATCGTTTCGCGCCCTTTTCCCTCGCCGTTACGCCTGGCCCGGTCTGGATATCTCGCTTCCCGGCGGGCAACACCTGCACCTGGTCGGCAGTATCCATATGGGCACGCAGGGTATGTCACCTCTGCCGCCCGGTCTGATAAAGCGCCTGAAGCGCGCCGACGCGCTGGTCGTCGAGGCGGACATCTCGGGCCATGAGTCACCGTTTGCCGGGCTTGAAAGCGATCTCCCGCTGGCGGAACGTCTGAATGAGGCCCAGCTCGCGGAACTGACGCGCGTCGCCGAGGAAACCGGCGTATCGCTCTCCATGATTGACACCCTGCCGCTGTGGCAAATCGCAATGGTATTACAGGCCACGCAGGCCCAGCGTCTGGGGCTGCGGGGTGATTACGGCATTGATTACCAGCTGCTGAACGTGGCGCGGGCGCGCCGTATGCCGATCATCGAACTGGAAGGTACGGACAGCCAGATTGCGCTCCTGCGAGAGCTTCCCGACGACGGTCTGATGCTGCTGGATGATACCCTCACCCACTGGCACACCAACGCACGCCTGCTGCAGACCATGATTGGCTGGTGGCTGGATGCGCCGCCTGCGGACGGCAGGCTGGCGCTACCGTCGACGTTCAGTGAATCGCTGTATGATGTGCTGATGAATGCGCGTAACAAAGCCTGGCGAGAGACGCTGTATGCTCTGCCTGCGGGGGAATACGTGGTGGCGGTTGGGGCGTTACATTTATACGGCGAAGGGAATTTGCCGTCGTTGCTGAAATAAAAAAATGGCCAATATCTCTATTGGCCCGTCAAAGAGGAATTTCATCGTTTTTATTATACCGAAGTGACCTTCGGCTGAGCCGATTGTCGCTCAAAGTGACCATCACTGCCAACACTATTGCGCAAGATGGTGCTATTTTTTAGACAAACGTCAGGCGTATGCTGGCTGCATGAATTGTCTGTCGTAAGAAGGATAGCTATGACTCCCGCCGTTAAATTACTTGAAAAAAACAACATTTCTTTCCGGATCCACACCTACGATCACGATCCGAATGAAACCAACTTTGGTGATGAAGTGGTGCGTAAGCTGGGGCTGAACGCGGACCAGGTCTATAAAACGCTGCTGGTGGCGGTGAATGGCGATATGAAGCATCTCGCCGTGGCGGTGACTCCCGTGGCGGGACAGCTGGATCTGAAGAAGGTCGCCAAAGCGCTGGGGGCGAAGAAGGTGGATATGGCGGATCCGATGGTGGCGCAGCGCACCACGGGCTACCTGGTGGGCGGCATCAGCCCGCTCGGGCAGAAAAAACGCCTGCCGACGCTGATCGATGCCCCTTCACAGGAATTTGAGACCATCTATATTTCCGGCGGCAAGCGCGGGCTGGATATTGAGCTGGCCGCGGGCGACCTGGCAAAAATGCTGGACGCGAAGTTTGCGGATATTGCGCGCAGGGAGTAAAAAAAGCCGGGTGGCGGCTACGCCTTACCCGGCCTACATTTTGCACCCGTAGGCCCGGTAAGCGCAGCGCCACCGGGCAACACAACCGCACTACTGCCAGCTCACCTCGCCTTTCGGCTCATACGCATTCACGTCAATCGGCGAATTCTGCTCGATATACTGCTTCAGCACTTCTGCATCGATAAAGCCGGTGTTCACGTAGCCCGGTTTATTATCAATATGCGGATAGCCGTCGCCGCCGGTGGCGTTAAAGCTTAACGTCGCCAGACGGTACGTTTTCGCCGGGTCAACCGGTTCGCCTTTGATCTTCAGGTCGTTAAGCTTGCCGTCTTTCGCTACGAAGCTCACGTTGGCAAACTGCGGATAGGCCCCGGAATCCGGCTTCATCTGCGCCACGGCGGTCAGGTACTCAACAACCTCTTTCCCGCTCATGTCGGCATAAACCACCACGTTACCGAACGGCTGCACCTTCAGAACGTCTTTATAGGTGATGTTACCACCTTCGATGGAATCACGAATGCCGCCACCGCTCATCACGCCAAAATCAGCCCCGGTGCGCGCCATTTGCGCCGCCAGCACCAGGTGGCCCATGTTGGTCTGCACGAAGCGAACTTTGCTGCGGTCCCCCTCCAGACGACCGTTCAGCGTACCGATTTTCACATCCAACTGCGCCTTGCCTTTGTTCTGGAACGGCGTCAGCAGGGAGATCATCTGCTGGTTTTCTGGAATCTCTGGGGTGTAAAGTACGCGCTCGCTTTTCCCGTCCGGGTAGGTGACCTTCTTCTTCAGGTTGACCGGAATGAGCTGATAGTGCACCAGCTTCATCTCGCCGTTACGGAACTCGAAGTCCGCCCGGCCTACGTATTTCCCCCACTCGTGCGCCTGCACAATCCAGATACCGTTCTGACGGTCTGGCGCACACGGCGTGCCCGGCACGTAGTCCACCTGCTTTTTATTCTCGGATGCCATGCAGACCGGATCCTGTGAGTGACCACCCACAATCATCGCCAGCGAGCCCGCCGGCAGGCTGCGCGCCATCTCCACGTCGCCCGGCGCATTGGAGCCGTGCTCACCGTTGTCGTAGTGCCCCATGTGCGTGGTGGCAATAATCACGTCCGGCTTTTCGTTTTGCTGCAGCTCCTGAATCACCAGCTTCGCTTCGTCTGCCGGTTTGCGGAATTCGATATCGGTAAAGAACTCAGGGTTGCCAATTTTCGCCGTGTCGTCGGTGGTTAAGCCGATGACCGCGATCTTCAGATCCTGACGCTTAAACAGCGCCCACGGCTTGAACAGGCATTCGCCGGTGCTTTTCTGGTAAATGTTGGCGGAGAGGAACGGGAATTTGGCCCACTTCTCCTGCTGACGCAGGACGCTCAGCGGATTATCAAACTCATGATTACCGACGGCCATCGCGTCGTAGCCAATCAGGTTCATGCCGCGGAAATCGGGCTCGGCGTCCTGTAAATCGGATTCCGGCACGCCGGTATTGATATCGCCTCCCGACAGCAGCAGCACGCTGCCGCCCTGGGCTGCCACCTCTTTACGAATGCCGTCCACCAGCGTTTTTTGCGCCGACAGGCCATATTCGCCGTATTCACTGCGCCAGAAATGACCGTGGTGATCGTTGGTATGCAGAATGGTGATTTTATAGGTTTTGTCTTTTTCATACGCCTGCACGGGCAGGCTTACCAGACCCCACGCCGCGATGAGCGCCAGCGCGACGCCCCGCTTCATTAACTTCATCTTCTCTCTCCCTGACCAATAGACAAAGGCAGAAATTACAGTGACTAATAAGAATAGACAAATAAGTTTTCAGAATTGCGACTTTCTTCAAATGTCCCGGGCGGGTATGTTAGTCGGATAATAATTACACCCTGCATCGCTAATAACTCAAGACGTGGTACTTCTCTCTATGGCAATCAGTGACTCAACCCAGCCCGTTCCGGGCGCGCCAGCGTCGCGCACCTCCTTTAAAGTCTTAGGCGCAATCAGTCTCTCGCACCTGCTCAACGACATGATCCAGTCGTTGATTCTGGCTATTTATCCGCTGCTGCAGTCCGAGTTTTCACTCACCTTCGTGCAGATTGGGATGATCACCCTGACCTTCCAGTTGGCTTCCTCGCTGCTGCAGCCGGTGGTGGGCTACTGGACGGATAAATATCCTATGCCGTGGTCGCTGCCCATAGGCATGTGCTTTACCCTAAGCGGGCTAGTGCTGCTGGCCATGGCGGGGAGTTTTGAAGCCGTGCTGATTGCCGCCGCGCTGGTGGGAACCGGTTCATCGGTGTTCCATCCGGAATCGTCCCGCGTGGCGCGCATGGCGTCCGGTGGTCGTCATGGCCTGGCGCAGTCACTTTTCCAGGTGGGCGGTAACTTTGGCAGTTCCCTCGGCCCGCTGCTGGCCGCGGTTATTATTGCCCCTTACGGTAAGGGCAACGTGGCGTGGTTTGTGCTGGCCGCGCTGCTGGCGATTATCGTGCTGGCGCAGATTAGCCGCTGGTATGCCGCTCAGCATCGGGTGAATAAAGGAAAACCTAAAGCGAAGGTTATCAACCCCCTGCCGCGCAATAAGGTTATCCTCGCGGTTGCCGTCCTGCTGGTGCTGATTTTCTCGAAATACTTCTATATGGCGAGCATCAGCAGCTATTACACCTTTTATCTGATGCAAAAATTCGGATTATCGGTACAAAACGCGCAGATCCACCTGTTTGCCTTCCTGTTCGCGGTGGCCGCAGGGACGGTAATTGGCGGGCCGGTGGGCGATAAGATTGGCCGTAAATATGTCATTTGGGGCTCTATCCTCGGCGTAGCGCCTTTTACCCTCATTTTGCCGTACGCCAGCCTTGAATGGACGGGGATTTTGACCGTGATTATTGGTTTTATTCTCGCCTCCGCGTTTTCCGCCATTCTGGTTTATGCCCAGGAGCTGCTGCCTGGACGTATCGGTATGGTTTCCGGACTGTTTTTCGGTTTCGCCTTCGGCATGGGCGGGCTGGGTGCAGCGGTGTTAGGGATGGTTGCGGATCACACCAGCATCTTCCTGGTTTATAAAATCTGCGCTTTCCTGCCACTTCTTGGCATGTTGACCATATTCCTGCCTGATAACCGCCATAAAGCGTGAATTACGGGTAGCTAAACTTATGCTTTAGCTACCTGATACCCTTATACCATAAGGGTTTCCTCTTCATCCCCGCGCTGAATTTATCAAAATGCGCTTTTTTACGTGCATATTGCTGTTTTATTCAAACTTCAACAATTATTCATAAACATAAGGGTAAAAATTGTCATAAACTATTACCTGGTTTTTTGGTATTCACGCCAAAAATGGAACACTCACCACGAAAGGAGACGGAATGCACCACGCCACACCGCTTATCACCACCATTGTTGGTGGACTTGTGCTCGCTTTTATTCTCGGCATGATTGCCAATAAGCTGCGTATTTCTCCTCTTGTCGGCTATCTGCTGGCAGGTGTGCTGGCGGGACCGTTTACGCCAGGTTTTGTTGCGGATACCAAACTGGCCCCTGAGCTGGCGGAATTGGGCGTGATTCTGCTGATGTTCGGCGTCGGCCTGCACTTCTCCCTGAAGGATTTGATGGCGGTAAAGTCGATTGCCATACCGGGAGCGATCGCCCAGATAGGGGTGGCGACGCTGCTTGGGATGGCGCTTTCGGCCGTGCTGGGCTGGTCGCTGATGACCGGTATCGTATTTGGGCTGTGTCTTTCAACCGCCAGTACCGTGGTGCTGCTGCGCGCGCTTGAGGAGAGACAGCTGATAGACAGCCAGCGCGGACAGATCGCAATAGGCTGGCTGATTGTGGAAGATCTGGTGATGGTCCTGACGCTGGTGCTGCTGCCCGCCGTCGCCGGCATGATGGAAAAAGACAATATCGGCTTCGCCTCGCTGGCGCTGGATATGAGCATCACCATCGGGAAGGTGGTGGCGTTTATCGCCATCATGATGCTGGTGGGTCGCCGTCTGGTGCCGTGGATCATGTCCCGCAGCGCGGCGACCGGATCCCGCGAGCTGTTTACCCTCTCCGTGCTGGCGCTGGCGCTCGGTATCGCCTTTGGCGCCGTTGAGCTGTTTGACGTCTCCTTCGCGCTGGGCGCGTTCTTTGCCGGGATGGTGCTGAACGAATCCGAGCTGAGCCACCGCGCCGCACACGACACCCTGCCGCTGCGCGACGCCTTTGCCGTGCTGTTCTTCGTCTCCGTCGGGATGCTGTTTGACCCGCTTATTCTGATCCAGCAGCCGCTGGCCGTGCTGGGCACGCTGGCGATCATTATCTTTGGTAAGTCGCTCGCCGCCTTCTTCCTGGTGCGGATGTTCGGCCACTCTCCGCGGACGGCGCTGACCATTGCCGCCAGCCTGGCGCAGATTGGCGAGTTCGCCTTTATTCTGGCCGGTCTGGGCATGGCCCTGAACCTGCTGCCGCAGGCCGGACAAAACCTGGTGCTGGCGGGGGCGATCCTGTCAATTATGCTGAACCCGGTGCTGTTTGCCCTGCTGGAAAAATACCTCGATAAAACCGAAACGCTGGAAGAGCAGACGCTGGAAGAGGCCATCGAAGAAGAGAAGCAGATCCCGGTCGATATTTGCAATCACGCCCTGCTGGTCGGCTTTGGCCGCGTCGGCAGCCTGCTTGGCGAGAAGCTGATGGCGCAGGGCATTCCGCTGGTGGTAATTGAAACGTCACGCACCCGCGTTGACGAGCTGCGCGAGCGCGGTATTCGTGCGGTGCTGGGCAATGCGGCGAACGAAGAGATCATGGAGCTGGCGCATCTGGACTGCGCCCGCTGGCTGCTGCTGACCATTCCCAACGGCTATGAGGCGGGTGAGATTGTCGCCTCCGCGCGCGCGAAGTGTCCAAACATTGAGATTATCGCCCGGGCGCACTACGACGACGAGGTAGATTACATTACCGAGCGCGGTGCGGATAAGGTGGTGATGGGCGAGCGCGAGATTGCGAATACGATGCTGACGCTGCTGGAAAAACCGCCGGTTGAAGAGGCGGTGACGGGGTAAGTTTGGTGCGTCCTGATGCCCTCACCCTGGCCCTCTCCTACAGGGAGAGGGAACAAACACTAAAAACGGCAACCACAGGTTGCCGTTTTGCTTTTACCTGTCCCAATAAGCCTCTTCGAGGCTGTCTTCCCGTTCCGGCAGGCCACGCGTTAAGCGCGGTGAGTGCTGGTTCAGCACCTGATAGCTTACGCGGTTGGCGTACTTGCATACCTGCGCCAGCGACGAATAGGTCAGCCAGCTGAACTTGTGCTTGCTGGAATTTGGCACGTTGGTTTTGTGGTAGGCGTTAGCGGTGATGTCGTGCAGCAGCGCGGCCAGCGCGCCGTCGCCCGCGCCGTTGGTGTTCATGATCTTCTCCGGCCCGCCCATATACGGGGCGATGTGCGAGTAGATACGCAGCGGATTAACACAGTCTTTAAAACGCATGCCGCGGCTGAACTCGTACTGGTTGAACTCGGCAATCGCGCCGGGCAGCAGCGGATGCTGGGTTTTGCGTTTGCTCTCTTCTTCGGTGAAGCCAGCCATATACAGCCCAACCGGACCCGCGGTGCAGAGCACCAGATCCACCCAGTCCAGCGCTTTGTCAGACGCCAGCAGCGGATCGCTTTCACCGGTCAGCGCTTCGGCTTCTTCTTCGTTCATCGCCAGAATCGAGACGTGCTCTTTCAGGAACGCCTGCCACCATTCCGGGTTATCGGCAATCACGAATTTGGTGCCCAGCGTCAGAACGACCGGCACGTCGTACTTCTTCGCGTACTCAATCGCCTTCATGGTCGCTTCCGGCATCGGCTCGCCCGGCTTGCAGCGCACCAGGTAGGAGGTCAGCACCAGCGCCGAGGCGCCCGCGATCACCTCTTCGGGAATGCTGTCCGCGCGCAGCTTGTTCATGTGGCCCGGGCTGATGGCAAAGGTCCGCTCGCCGGATTCACCGATCAGCGTAAAGCAGCGGCCAATCGGGCCGTCGACACCCTGGAGATAGTTCAGATCGGTACGGCTGGAGGTGTTGCACAGGTAGCGATAGGCGTAGCCACCGATTTCAATGTTGCTGCACATTACGCCGAGCAGGACAGAGCGGTCGTCCGCCAGCACGGAGTAGTTGTGCATGGTGTTGCCGATGGTGCCGCCGGCGAACTGATGGGTAATCAGGTTTTCGCGCACCAGCTCCTGGTACAGCGCTTCGGCAACGTCATCTTCAATCACCAGCGAGTGACCGGCGCTCAGACCGTAACGGGCGACAAACGCATCATCCACTTTCGCTTCAATGTCTACCAGCGTCTGGTCGATACCGACGACCCACGCCGCGCTGGTTTCATTTTCTGGCTGGATTTGCTGCAGGAGCGGATCGCGGGCATCCACGGGGAAGTAGTGTTTGGATTTGCGTTTACCGGGAAATTTCATGGTCTGAACTGTACGAAGAATATGGGCCGGGAATGGTAGCACAAACCCGGCCCGGAGTGCGATCAGCGACCGTTCGTTACCAGCGAGACCATCATGTCGATATGCTCAGGGGAGTCGTTAAGCGCCGGAATGTACTCGTACTTTTCGCCGCCAGCCTCCAGGAAAAATTCCCGGTTTTGCACCGCGATCTCCTCCAGCGTCTCCAGACAGTCTGCCGAGAAGCCCGGCGACATCACCTGAATGTGCTTCACGCCCTTCTCACCCAGCATTTTGAGGGTTTCATCGGTGTATGGCGTCAGCCACGGCTCGCGGCCGAAGCGCGACTGGAAGGTCATCATCACCTTCTCCGGCGGCAGGCCGAGGGCGGAAACCAGCTCGCGGGTGGTATCGCGGCAGCGCTGCGGGTAATCATCCCCTTCATTGGCGAAACGCTGCGGGATGCCGTGATAGGAGAGCAGCAGCAGATCCGGCTCGCCGTGTTTTTCAAACGACGCGCGCGCGCTGTTGGCGAGCGCCTTGATGTACAGCTCGTTATCCGCGTAGTCGCGAATAAAGGTCACGCCCGGAATGCGGCGGCGGGTCGCCAGAATGCGCGCCAGCTCGTCCCAGACGGCGGCCACCGTCGAGCAGGAGTACTGCGGGTAGAGCGCCAGCACCACGATATGGTCCACGCCCTGCGCCAGCAGCGAGTCCACCGCGCTTTCCAGAGACGGTTTGCCGTAGCTCATGCCGAGCGCAACGGGCATCTCCGGCAGGCGGGCGGCCAGCGCCTTCTCCTGACGACGGCTGTAGACCATCAGCGGCGAGCCCTCTTCCATCCAGACGGACTGATAGAGTTTGGCGACGCGCGGAGAACGGATCGGCAGAATGACGCCACGCAGCAGCGGCCACCACAGCAGTCGCGGAAAATCCACGACGCGCGTGTCGCTTAAAAATTGTCGCAGGTAGCGTTTTACCGCGTCTGATGTAGGTGCTTCTGGAGTACCCAGATTGGCAAGCAGGATGCCGGTTTTCGCCTGACTCATTCACGCCTCTTAACCATTTGAATGGTTGTCAATTGTAGCGGAAATGCGTTTAAACGAAACCCATTGCTGTAATAGGTAAGATGAGAATTTTTCTCACCCGGTGGCCCGGGTGAGAGAGATGCGATTAGCCGAGGATTTTTTCCAGCTCAGCACGCACGTCAGCCACGGCTTTGGTGCCGTCAACTTTGGCGTATTTGGTGTTACCCGCCTGCGCTTCTTTGGTGTAGTAGCCGATCAGCGGCGCAGTCATCTGATGGTATTCCACCAGGCGCTTGCGCACGGTCTCTTCCTGATCGTCTTTACGGGTGGTCAGCTCTTCGCCGGTCACGTCGTCTTTGCCTTCAACCTTAGGCGGGTTGAATTTGATGTGGTAAACGCGGCCAGAGGCAGCGTGTACGCGACGGCCAACGATGCGGTCAACGATCAGCTCGTCCGGTACGTCGAACTCCAGAACGTAGTCCACGTTGATGCCCGCTTCCTTCATGGCGTCAGCCTGAGGAATGGTACGTGGGAAGCCGTCCAGCAGGAAACCGTTACGGCAGTCTTCCTGAGCAATGCGCTCTTTGACCAGAGCAATTACCAGCTCGTCGGTCACCAGCTTGCCTGCGTCCATGATGTCTTTCGCCTGTTTACCCAGCTCGGAGCCAGATTTAACAGCGGCGCGCAACATATCACCGGTGGAGATTTGCGGAATACCGTATTTCTCCATGATGAACTGAGCCTGAGTTCCTTTACCCGCGCCCGGAGCGCCAAGCAGAATAATACGCATTGCGAAAATCCCCTCAAAAGTCGTTTCAATTTTTCAAAAGCGCTAAACAATACCACCAGAACGGGCATCGCTCAAGGAAGGCAGGAAGGCTGAAACGGTTAATGGGGGGAGATAATTTGGGATAGTGCGGTCTGGTGCCCTCACCCTGGCCCTCTCCCTCGGGGAGAGGGAGAAGACCAGGAGAGGCGTGGTCAATTACGCCAGCAGCAGCGCATTCACACGTTTAATGAAGAGGTTAGGATCTTCCAGCGTGCCGCGTTCGGCCAGCAGGGACTGATCCAGCAGGAGTTCAACCCACTCGGCAAAGCGGGCGTCGTCCTGGGTATCCGCCGCGCGTTTCACCAGCGGATGATCCGGATTAAGCTCAAAGATATATTTCACTTCCGGTACCGCCTGGCCCGCCGCGGCGAACAGCTTCGCCATCTGGGTGCTCATTTCGTCGGCATCGGTGGTGACAATGGCCGGAGTGTCGGTCAGACGATGCGTGAAGCGCACCTCTTTCACGCGGTCGCCCAGCAGGGTTTTCACGCGCTCAATGAACGGCTCCAGCGCCTTCTCGGCTTCTTTCGCGCTTTCGTCCACTTCATCCGCCAGCTTGTCGATGGATTCGTCCGCTTTAGCAACGGACTGGAACGCCTTCCCGTCGAACTCGGTCAGGTAGTTCATCATCCACTCGTCGATGCGGTCGGAAAGCAGCAGCACTTCGATGCCTTTCTTACGCAGCAGCTCCAGGTGCGGGCTGCTCTTCGCCGCGGCGTAGCTGTCGGCGGTGATGTAGTAGATCTTCTCCTGCCCTTCTTTCATGCGGGAGATGTACTCTTCCAGCGACACGGTCTGCGCGGAGGAGTCGGTGTGCGTAGAAGCAAAGCGCAGCAGTTTGGCGATGGTTTCAACGTTTGCCATGTCTTCAGCCGGGCCTTCTTTCAGCACCAGACCGAACTGTTTCCAGAAGGTCTGATATTTTTCGGCATCGTCTTTCGCCAGTTTTTCCAGCATCTGCAGCGCACGTTTGGTCAGGGCGTTGCGCAGGTTACGGGTGACGGTGCTGTCCTGCAGAATTTCGCGGGAGACGTTCAGCGGCAGATCGTTGGAATCGATCAGGCCGCGCACAAAGCGCAGATAGTTCGGCATGAACTGCTCGGCGTCGTCCATGATGAACACGCGCTGCACGTACAGCTTCAGGCCATGCTTGTGATCGCGGTTCCACATGTCCCACGGCGCCTGCGCCGGGATGTACAGCAGGCTGGTGTACTCCTGCTTACCTTCCACACGGTTGTGGCTCCAGGTCAGCGGGTCGGTAAAGTCGTGGGCGATGTGCTTGTAGAATTCGTTGTACTCGTCGTCTTTAATCTCAGACTTGTTGCGCGTCCACAGCGCCTGCGCCTTGTTGATTTTCTCCCAGGAAACCACGGTTTCACCGTCTTTCTCTTCCTGTTTTTCAATCTCTACCGGCAGCGCGATGTGATCGGAGTACTTGCTGATGATGGAGCGCACGCGCCAGTCGTTCAGGAAATCATCTTCCCCTTCACGCAGGTGCAGGGTGATTTCGGTGCCGCGGTCCGCTTTGGTGATGTCATCAACGGTGTATTCGCCTTCCCCTTTGGATTCCCACAGCACGCCATTCTCGGCGCTGTCGCCCGCCGCACGGGTGCGCACGGTGACTTTGTCCGCCACGATGAACGCCGAGTAGAAACCGACGCCGAACTGGCCGATCAGCTGGCTGTCTTTCGCCTGGTCAGAGCCCATGGACTCCAGGAACGCCTTGGTGCCGGATTTCGCGATGGTCCCGAGGTGGTCGATCACCTCGTCGCGGTTCATCCCGATGCCGTTATCGGCGATGGTCAGGGTGCGGTTCTCTTTATTAAACGAGACGCGCACGCGCAGCTCGCCGTCGCCTTCGTACAGATCCGGGTTAGACAGCGCGCGGAAGCGCAGCTTGTCCGCCGCATCCGAGGCGTTGGAAATCAGCTCACGCAGGAAAATTTCTTTGTTGGAATACAGGGAATGGATCATCAGGTGCAGAAGCTGTTTTACTTCTGACTGGAAACCACGGGTTTCTTGTCCTTTCATCTATGTCGACCTCAACAATGCCATTTAATGGGGTTTTAAAACGTTGAGGGAGAGATGGGGATACGGGGGGAAATTTTCAAGCGGAGGCGGCTCGCGCAGCCTCCGTTTGGTCAGAAAATAATCTTGTGACGTCCGGCCAGAGAGTGCGACAGCGTGGTGCCGTCGACCATCTCCAGCTCGCCGCCGACCGGCACGCCGTGGGCGATGCGGCTGGCGTCAACGCCATACTGCGAGCACAGTTCGGCGATGTAGTTGGCGGTTGCCTCCCCTTCCACCGTGGGGTTGGTGGCGAGGATCACCTCTTTGATGGTTTCAGACTCGAGACGCTGTTCAAGGCGGTCAAGACCGATATCGTCCGGGCCGATGCCGTCCAGCGGGGACAGATGCCCCATCAGCACGAAGTAGCGCCCGGAAAACTGCCCGGTTTGTTCGATGGCGTAGATGTCCGCCGGACTCTCCACCACGCAAATCTGCCCGTTTTCCTGACGACGCGGGTTCGTGCAGATGTTACACACGTCCTGCTCGGTAAAGGTGCGGCAATCCGCACAGTGACCAATTTCTGACATGGCGCGGGTCAGAGCCTGCGCCAGGCGCATCCCGCCGCTGCGGTCGCGCTGCAATAGCGTAAACGCCATGCGCTGCGCCGACTTCGGGCCAACGCCCGGCAGACAGCGCAGTGCTTCCATTAACTGCGTGAGCAGCGGACTGGTTTGCATCAGAACGGCATCTTGAAGCCAGGCGGCAGCTGCATGCCGCTGGAAACGGAGGCCATTTTCTCTTTCTGGGTTTCGTCGATACGGCGAGCGGCATCGTTAAACGCGGCTGCAACCAGATCTTCCAGCATCTCTTTGTCGTCTTCGAGCAGGCTCGGGTCGATTTCCACGCGACGGCAGTTGTGCGCACCGTTGATGGTCACCTTGACCAGACCGGCACCGGACTCACCCGTGACTTCCAGCTGAGCGATCTCTTCCTGCATCTTCTGCATTTTTTCCTGCATCTGCTGAGCCTGCTTCATCAGGCCACCCAGACCGCCTTTTCCACCAAACATAGGCTTCTCTCTTCTTTCACGTTTAAGGATTACAACCGTAAGTCAGACTCACGATCAAATGGGGCGAATACTCTCTTCATCCAGATCGGCGTCGAAGAACCGGCGCAGGGTCTGAATGTTGTTATCCGCAATAATCGCCTCGCGCGCCTGCGCGAGCTTCTCTTCATAAATGGCCTGGCGCCACTCCAACGGCGTTTTCACTGCCGGATTATCATCTTCAATGATAGTCAATTCAACCGGCGCCCCCTGTAATGTGGCGAGCGCCTCGGCCAGCGCCTTTTGCGCGCCAGGGGAATTCAGGTGCCGCTGGCCCGGACGCAGGTGCAGACGCACCTGATTGCCGTCCTGCTCTTTCCAGGCATTCAGCGCGACCTGCTCGACCAGCTTCGGCAGCTGGAGTTTGCTGACCTCGGCGGCCCAGGCGTCGCGCGCAATGGACTCTTCGGCAAGCTTCGCGGCCAGCTCCGGCGTTTTTTCATGCTCCAGCGCCTTTTTCAGCGCTTTCGGCGTGGCAACCTCTTCCTTCACCGTTTCGGTGATAGTGGTTGCCTTCCAGCGGTAAGCCTCTTCTTTCACCGGGGCTTTCTGCTCGAGCGCGGACGGTGCCGGACGCGACTGTACGCGCTCCGTTACCGAGGCCAGTCGTTCAAGCGCGGCGTTGTTCACCGGCCGCGCTCTTCCTGGCGCTGCCGGTTCACTCTTTTTTGGTTTGGTTACTCCCTGCGCACGCTGCAGCTGGCTGCGCGCGGCAAGCACCGAACTGGTGGCATCCGACAGCGGTACGTTCTGCTGCGGTGGCGGCGTCGGCTGCGGCGGCACCTGCTGCGGTGACATCACCGCCGTCGGCGCAACCGGGGCGAAAGACTGTCGGGGCACGTCCGGCTCCGGCAGCGGCATGCGCGGGTGGAACGCCAGCGCGCGCAGCAGCGTCATTTCAACGCCCATCCGCGGATCCGGCGCAAACGGTAGCTCTTTGCGACCAATCAGCAGCGTCTGGTAATAAAGCTGCACGTCGGCAGGCGGCACGGTGCGGGCAAGCTCACGCATCCGCTGTTCAATGGCGGCCATATCCGCACCAATGGCGGAGGGAGAAAGCTGCAGCATTGCCACCCGGTGCAGCAGGCTGAGCATCTCAACCAGCAGCCCTTCCCACTCAATACCGCGGGCAGCGGCCGCGTTCACCAGCGACATCACGCGTTCGCCGTTAGCGGCAATCATCGCTTCGATAAGCGACAGCGCCTGATCGTCATCCAGCGTGCCGAGCATGGTGCTGACCGCCTCGGTGGAGAGTTTGCCGTCACCGCTGGCAATCGCCTGATCGGTCAGACTGAGCGCATCGCGCAGGCTGCCGTCCGCCGCGCGGGCCAGCAGCTGCAGGGCGCGCGGTTCGTGGACAATCTTCTCTTCATCAAGAATATGCTCAAGCTGCGCACGGATCTGCTCAACGTCCAGCGCCTTCAGGTGGAACTGCAGGCAGCGCGATAAAATCGTGACCGGCAGCTTTTGCGGATCGGTGGTCGCCAGCAGGAACTTCACGTGCGCGGGCGGCTCTTCCAGCGTCTTCAGCAGGGCGTTAAAGCTGTGGCGCGACAGCATGTGCACTTCATCGATCAGGTAGACCTTGAAGCGGCCGCGCGCCGGGGCGTACTGCACGTTGTCGAGCAGGTCGCGGGTATCTTCCACTTTGGTGCGCGAAGCGGCATCGATCTCGATTAGATCGACAAAACGCCCCTGCTCGATCTCCCGACAGTTATCACACACGCCGCACGGCGTGGCGGTGATCCCGGTTTCGCAGTTGAGACCTTTTGCCAGCAAACGGGCAATAGAGGTCTTACCGACGCCGCGGGTGCCGGAAAAAAGATAGGCGTGATGGATGCGACCTAGCGACAAGCCGTTCGCCAGGGCCGTCAGCACATGTTCCTGACCGACAACGTCAGCAAAGGTTTGTGGTCGCCATTTACGGGCTAACACCTGATAACTCATGGGCAGGCTCTGCAACGCTGGAAGGTGAATTTATGGAGGGGAATGCTATCACAACCTCACCCATTGAGCGAGGTTGTGAAAACCGGGATTAGTGACCCGGGAAAGGCACCAGGCTGTAGCTGGTAATACCCTGTTTTTCCAGGCGCTGTTCACCGCCGAGATCGAACAGGTTGATGATGAAGGCCGCGTCGGTCACTTCCCCACCCAGACGGCGGATCAGCTTCACGGTCGCTTCAATGGTGCCGCCGGTCGCCAGCAGATCGTCAACCACCAGCACTTTGTCGCCAGGCTTGATCGCGTCAACGTGGATCTCCAGCTGATCGGTGCCGTACTCCAGCTCGTAGCTTTCTGCAATGGTTTCACGCGGCAGCTTGCGCGGCTTACGCACCGGCACAAAACCTACGCCCATCGCCAGCGCAACCGGTGCGCCAAACAGGAAGCCACGGGCTTCGGTACCTACTACTTTGGTGATCCCGGCGTTTTTATAACGCTCGACCAGCAGTTCAATGCTGAGCGCGTACGCTTTCGGGTCTTCCAGCAAGCTGGTGACATCACGGAAAAGAATGCCAGGCTTTGGATAGTCCTGGATGCTTTTGATGCTGTTTTTCAGATATTCAAGCTGCTGTGCAGTTGCGGTCATCGGTTTGTGCCTAAATGAAACAGTGTTACTCACGGCGCGCAACGGGTCGGCAAAGGTAACAATTGTTTAACCTTTAACCAGGCGCGCCTGTGCTCGAAAACGGTCGAATTTACTGGCTGTACGCAATAATTGCAACAGCCATGATAAGGCTTCAGTGCTTTTGTTGCTTTTCATCAACCACGGGGATCCGCCACATGAAGATAAGCAGGCAGGTCAGGATGACCAGCAGCAGGATCCGCACCCACATCATTTTCACCAGCCATAATGAAATGGCGAAGGTGATGAGGATCACCGCGATCGCGCGCGGCTTCGCGCCGGGCGGCATGGCCCGGTGTTTTTGCCAGTGCCGCAGATAGCCGCCAAACCATGAGCGATAGAGCAGCCAGTGGTGAAAACGCGGTGACGAGCGGGCGAAGCACCAGGCCGCCAGCAGGATAAACGGCGTGGTCGGCAGCAAGGGTAAAACCACACCCAGCGTGCCAAGCACTACCGCGAGCCAGCCAATGATGATTAAAATAGTACGCTGCATAATGCGAATCGTTATCAAACTGAACGGCTACTTTACCACTGGAGAGCGCCTTGAAAACAGCACTGCTTCTTGAGAGGCTGCAAAATCAGCTGATTGCCCTGCGGGAGCAGGCCACGCCGCTGATGGGGCACGCCACGCTGAAACCGCGCTTTGACCGGCAGCTTTTTCGGACCCGCAGCACCGTTATTCAGGATTACCTGGCTGAAGCGCAGACGAACCTCGACGAGCTTCGCCATGCGGTTGAGCATGAACAGCAGGAACAGGTGGCGTGGCTTGGGGCGCATCTCAGCGAGCAGATCACCGCGCTGCATCGCGAAATCGCCGCCTGGCCGCTGCGCGCCTGGGACAGCGCCTCGCCGGGACTCGGCAAATGGCAGCGCAAGCGGCTGGAGAACCAGGAGTTTGAACGCCGACTGTTTGAGATGAAGCGCGAACGCGAGGTGCGCCTGAACAACAGCGAAACGCTGGAAGAGCAGCAGCTATTGATGCGCGAGATTAGCGCGCTGGAAGGACGCATCGTCCGCTGCCGTCAGGCGCTGGATGAAATTGAACGCGTCATAGAACGTTTGACCCGTTAACAGGAGCCACACCCATGTCACTGGAAAATGCACCCGATGAGGTCAAGCTGGCCGTCGATTTGATTATGCTGCTGGAGAATCATGAGATCCCCGCCGGGACGGTGCTTAAGGCACTGGAGATTGTACGGCGGGATTTTGAGGGGAAACTTACCCCTCACCCTGCCCTCTCCCCTGAGGGGAGAGGGAAAATAGATTAAGCCGGAGTTGGGTCGTCGCCCTTAATGTCGCGCTTCACTTCCGTATGCTCATCACCTTTCTCGTTACGCAGGTGAACCTCAAGCTGGTTGAAGGCGATATTAATATCGTTTTCACGACACAAACGATCGATAGAGCGGTTAAGCTCATCCACCGTGTAGCTGCGGTCACGCAGTTCACGCACGTATAAACGCAGCTCGTGATCCAGCGTACTCGGCCCAAAGGTGGTGAAGAAGACCGCCGGAGCCGGATCGTGCATCACTTTCGGATGTTCAGACGCCGCCTTCAGCAGCACCTCTTTCACCTTATCCAGATCCGATCCATAGGCCACGCCCAGGCGGATCACCACGCGTGTCACCGTATCCGAGAGCGACCAGTTGATCAGACGCTCGGTCACGAACGCTTTGTTCGGGATGATCACCTCTTTGCGATCGAAGTCGGTGATGGTGGTCGCACGAATACGGATCTTGCTGACCGTTCCCGAGAACGTGCCGATGGTGACGGTATCGCCGATACGTACCGGACGTTCAAAGAGGATGATCAGGCCGGAGACAAAGTTACCGAAGATCTCCTGCAGGCCAAAACCAAGACCGACCGAGAGGGCGGCCGCCAGCCACTGCAGTTTATCCCACGAGACGCCAAGCGAACCAAAGACCGTCATCGCTCCAACAATAATGATGACGTAGTTGAGGATCGTGGTGATGGCGTAGGACGCCCCCTGGCGAAGATTCAGACGTGACAGGAGCAGCACTTCGAGCAGGCCAGGCAGGTTGCGGATCAGCGCCCAGGCGACCACCGACGACACCAGCGCAAACAGCAGGCTGCCCATGGTCACGCTTTTCATGACCGCCGCGCCGGCTTCGGTTCCGTTGTATTGCCAGAGGGTAATACTGTCGAGATAGGCGAAAACGGTAATAAGATCGGACCAGATCGCCCAGAACATCACGGCAAACAGGGCGATCATCACCAGCATGGTGATGCGCAGCGTCTGCTGGTTAACCTGCTCCAGCGCGATGGTCGGCTCTTCCTGCGGCTCCGCGCCCTCGGCCCCCTCTTTCACCTGATGCTGACGACGCGCGATGGCACGGCGATAGGCAATGCGGCGAGCCGCCACGCTCAGGCCGCGCAGTACGGTCTGATAGAGCAGGTTCCAGACGATCACCAGATAGACCGTTTCAATCCAGCGCCCGGACAGGCGCAGCGTGGTATAGAAGTAGCCCGTTGCCGTCAGCACCATCAGCGCCAGCGGAATGATCGCCAGCACGGTCACGGTGGCCAGACGGATATTGTGGGACTCTTTATCACGCCAGCTGTCGCGGCACATCGGCCACATCAGGATAGCAATCAGCAGCAGGTTCAGCAGGATGACCAGCTGGCCCAGCACATCATCCATCAGATGCAGCGGGGAAAGCTCAGAGACAACCGACCAGAAGTGCAGCGGCAGCAGCGCCAGGCTGATGCGCACAATCTGACGACGCCAGTGACTGGTCAGCTGCGCAGGCATGTTGAAATGACGCACCGCCACGCCGTCTTTTTCCAGCACCTTCCAGCACAGGCCAAACACCAGCCAGAACAGCGCCAGTTTTTTACTGAACGCCCACAGCAGATCGCTGACGTTGAGCTGCATGGTGAGCAGAATCAGACCCACGGCCAGAATAATCAGGCACACCGGCAGGGCGCGAATAAGGTCGATCAGAATCGCTTTTGGCGTATGGAGCTGGCTATCGTTACGCAGTTGCCCCACTTCGGACGCCAGCTTCGCCTGGTATTTTTTCAGCCAGCCCAGACGCCAGCGAATCAGGCCTGCGATCAGCAGCAGCGGCAAACCGGCCAGGAAAGCAATCATTACCGCAGGCCAGGCTTTCTCCCAGTTTACGGTGATTTTCATGCTCTTGATCTGCGTTTTAAGCGTCTCAGGGAAGGATTTAACCCAGTCCCAGTCCATCGGCTTGTTGCTGTTTACCCAGAAAATCTGCTGGGTCAGGATCTCCTGCAGACTTTTCGAGACGCTCACCAGCTGCTGCTGGTTGATTTGCAGGTTAATGGCCATCATCAGCTGGTTGCCCAGCTGTTTGTTGAGCTGATCCAGCAGCTCGCGACGCATATCCACGACCTGGAGCAGCGCGTCGTGCACTTCCGGATTCACGTCGCTGGAGTGCCCTTCTTCAATTTTTTCGACAAAGGTATCGCTCTGGAAAAGGGCATCGCGCTGCTGGTTGACGTCAAACTGCTCCAGACGTAAATCCGCAATGCGGTTGGTCATGTCTTCCAGCTCATCGGCGGACGGAAGCGTCTGCTGCTGCTGGTAGAGAATACGCGACAGCAGGAGGCTGCCTTTCAGGACCGCGATCTGCTCTTTGATGTTGCGTTCTGCCTGCAGGGCGCGATCCAGCCAGTTCTTCACCTTGATATTTTGCTGAACCAGCGAGTTGCCGTTTTCGGTCGCCAGTATCAGGCGCTGGCTAAGCTGGTGGTTGGCTTCGAGCTCCTGCTTCACCAGCGGGTTGGCCTGGATGCGGGCGGTTTCGTCAGGGGATACGGCCTCCTGGGCGGTTTTTTCCGTCAGCGTCAGACGCTTGCTGTTAACCGCCTCCTGCAGCAGCTGTAGCTGGTGCTCCAGACGATTAATGTTCGCGGTGACGTAATCGCGCTGTTTCTGCAGGGTGTCCTGCAGCACCGTATTCCCTTCCAGGCTTTTACGCTGCTGTTCAATCTGCGCATTGAGCAACGTCTGCTGCACCAGCAGCAGGGTTTGCTGCGTCGGGCGCAGCGTGCCCTCTCCTACCGTTGTGCCGTTGAGGCGGTTGCGGATCTGCTGCAGCTGCTGAGACGCGGCGTACATCGCATTTTGCACGCGCTCGGGCTGGGTCTGCAGGGAGACAAGCTGGCTGTTGTAGGTCGCGAGATCGGACTGCGCGGTTTGCAGATCGTCGAGCAACTGGGCGACGCGCGATTCCAGCTGGCGTAAGGAGAGCGTGGCGAGCGTTTTGCGCGTTTCGTTGTCGTTATCAACGTCACTCAGGGCATTCAGCGACTCCGTCGCTTTGCGCATGTTTTCAGGGGCCTGCGCCACCTTCTGACGAAGCTGTGCGGTTTCAGCCTTAACGCGTTCAATTTTATCCAGCGTCTCCAGCGTTTCCGTCAGATCCTGCTGCGTCAGTTTTTCCTGAGGAGAGAGTTCTTTTTGTTTGTTCAGCGTGTCGAGCTGCGACTGAACGTCAGCACGCGTGGGAATATCGTTGCTGTTATCGGCGCGGGCCCAGGTCAGCGGCGCCGTGGCGAAGAAAAACAGCATCGCAAAGAGCAATGCAAAAACAGGATGTTGCGAGCGATTGATGGGCAGCATAGTTGTGAATGATGTCAGAAGATGACCGAAAATAGTCCGGCGTGAAGAATATCACGCTCGTCAGATGCAGAATAGCGCGAACGTAAGCCTCTGAGATAAATCCTGGAAAGGGGTCAGGCCGTTAGCGAAGGCGCGTCGCTGCGCAGCGTCGGGCTGAGCTGTAGCATTTCCAGTAAAATCGCCACGTAGCTGCGGGCTTCCGCTTTAAGATCAAACGATTGCGGTGCAAAAAGCCAGTTTTCCATCAGACCAGAAATGTAGCTGCGCATCAGAATCGCCGCCCGACGGGTCAACAGATTGGCAGGTAGCAGTTTTGCCTCCATACAGAGGTTCAGGTTGTGCTCAATACGGTCATAGCTTTCCAGACTGAGGCTTCGTTGCGCCTGCTGCACGACCGCCATCTCGCCCACGAACTCGCATTTATGAAAAATAATCTCCATCATTAATCTGCGACGTTCTTCAACTACCGTTGCTTCAAGGATATATACTAATATTTCTCTCAATACTGAGAGTGGATCGTCTGGGAATTTTGCCCGATACTCACTCTCGAGATCGCTAATGCTGGACTCTGAAAGCTCCCAGATTTCACTGAACAGATCTGACTTGTTTTTAAAATGCCAGTAAATCGCTCCTCGCGTCACACCGGCGGCCTGAGCAATTTGCGCCAGCGAGGTTGCTGAAACACCTTGCTGCGAGAACAAACGTATCGCCACATCCAGAATATGTTGTCGGGTTTCCAGCGCTTGTTGTTTAGTTTTTCGTGCCATAGGTGAGTGAATTTACAGGAGTCAGATTTACATACATTTGTGAATGTATGTACCATAGCATGACGATAATATAAACGCAGCAATGGGTTTTAGACTCAGGACCCTTGATCAATTTGAAATCGGACACTCGAGGTTTACATATGAACAAAAACAGAGGGTTAACGCCTCTGGCGGTCGTTCTGATGCTTTCAGGCAGCTTAGCGCTAACAGGATGTGACGACAAACCGGCTCAACAAGGAGCTCAGCAGGCGCCAGAAGTAGGCGTTGTGACGCTCAAATCTGAACCTCTACAAATCACCACCGAATTACCCGGCCGTACAAATGCTTACCGCATTGCGGAAGTGCGTCCTCAGGTTAGCGGCATTATCCTGAAACGCAACTTCACCGAAGGCGGTGATGTGCAGGCCGGTGAGTCTCTGTATCAGATTGATCCCGCAACCTATCAGGCGTCTTATGAAAGCGCCAAAGGTGACCTGGCAAAAGCACAGGCTGCGGCCAAAATTGCCCAGCTGACGCTGAACCGCTATCAAAAACTGCTCGGTACCAAGTACATCAGTCAGCAGGATTACGATACCGCCCTGGCGGATGCCCAGCAGGCTAACGCCGCCGTGGTGGCAGCCAAAGCGGCCGTCGAAACCGCGCGTATTAACCTGGCCTATACCAAAGTGACCTCCCCTATCAGCGGTCGTATTGGTAAATCTTCCGTCACGGAAGGGGCCCTGGTACAGAACGGTCAGACCACTGCGCTGGCAACCGTGCAGCAGCTCGATCCGATCTATGTTGACGTCACGCAGTCCAGCAATGATTTCCTGCGCCTGAAACAGGAGCTGGCTAACGGCACCCTGAAACAGGAAAACGGCAAAGCCAAAGTGGAGTTGATTACCAACGACGGTATCAAGTTCCCGCAGGAAGGGACGCTGGAATTCTCTGACGTGACGGTCGACCAGACCACCGGTTCCATCACCTTACGTGCGATTTTCCCGAACCCTGACAAAAATCTGCTGCCAGGTATGTTCGTTCGCGCACGTCTGGAAGAAGGAACGAATCCAACCGCCCTTCTGGTTCCACAGCAGGGTGTGACCCGTACGCCACGCGGCGATGCGAGCGCACTGGTTGTTGGGGCTGATAACAAAGTCGAAATGCGCAATATCACCGCCACCCAGGCGATTGGGGATAAATGGCTGGTGACGGAAGGTCTGAAAGATGGCGATCGCGTGATTGTTACTGGTTTGCAAAAAGTTCGTCCTGGCGCGCAGGTTAAAGCACAGGAAGTGAAATCTGACGATAAACAACAAGCTTCGGCCGCTGGCCAGTCAGAACAAACCAAGTCTTAACTTAAACAGGAGCCGTTAAGACATGCCTAATTTCTTTATCGATCGCCCCATATTTGCGTGGGTGATCGCCATTATCATCATGCTGGCCGGGGGACTTGCGATCCTGAAGCTGCCTGTCGCGCAATATCCAACGATTGCGCCACCGGCGGTGACAATTTCCGCAACCTACCCAGGAGCTGATGCAAAAACGGTGCAGGACACCGTCACTCAGGTTATCGAACAGAACATGAACGGTATCGATAACCTGATGTACATGTCCTCAAACAGTGACTCTACCGGTACAGTTCAGATCACCCTGACCTTCGAGTCAGGTACGGATGCTGACATTGCGCAGGTTCAGGTGCAGAACAAACTGCAGCTGGCGATGCCGCTGCTGCCGCAGGAAGTACAACAGCAGGGCGTGAGCGTCGAGAAATCGTCCAGTAGCTTCCTGATGGTTGTCGGCGTTATCAACACCAACGGCACCATGACGCAGGAGGATATTTCCGACTACGTGGGCGCCAACATGAAGGACGCCATCAGCCGTACGTCCGGTGTGGGTGACGTGCAGCTGTTCGGTTCTCAGTACGCAATGCGTATCTGGATGGATCCGAACAAGCTGAACAACTTCCAGCTGACGCCGGTTGACGTGATTAACGCCATTAAAGCGCAGAACGCCCAGGTGGCAGCCGGTCAGTTAGGCGGTACGCCGCCGGTGAAGGGCCAGCAGCTTAACGCCTCGATCATCGCGCAAACCCGTCTGACCTCCGCGGATGAGTTCAGCAAAATTCTGCTGAAAGTGAATCAGGACGGCTCGCAGGTTCGCCTGCGCGACGTGGCGAAAGTCGAGCTGGGCGGCGAGAACTACGACATCATCGCGAAGTTCAACGGTAAACCGGCTTCCGGTCTGGGTATCAAACTGGCGACAGGCGCGAACGCCCTGGATACCGCCACGGCGATCCGTGCAGAACTGAAGAAAATGGAACCGTACTTCCCGTCAGGCCTGAAGATCGTTTATCCGTACGACACCACGCCATTCGTTAAAATTTCGATTCACGAAGTGGTTAAAACGCTGGCAGAAGCGATCATCCTGGTGTTCCTGGTCATGTATCTGTTCCTGCAAAACTTCCGCGCGACGCTGATCCCAACCATCGCCGTTCCGGTCGTTCTGCTGGGGACCTTTGCCATCCTCGCGGCCTTTGGCTTCTCGATAAACACCCTGACGATGTTCGGGATGGTGCTTGCCATCGGCCTGCTGGTGGATGACGCCATCGTCGTGGTAGAGAACGTCGAGCGCGTGATGGCGGAAGAAGGTCTGCCGCCGAAGGAAGCTACCCGTAAATCAATGGGCCAGATCCAGGGCGCGCTGGTGGGTATCGCGATGGTACTGTCTGCGGTATTTATCCCGATGGCCTTCTTCGGCGGCTCTACCGGTGCGATTTACCGTCAGTTCTCGATCACCATCGTTTCCGCGATGGCGCTGTCGGTACTGGTCGCATTGATCCTGACCCCTGCGCTGTGTGCCACCATGCTGAAGCCGATTCAGAAAGGCGGTCATGGCGAGCATAAAGGGTTCTTCGGCTGGTTTAACCGCATGTTTGATAAGAGCACGCATCACTACACCGACAGCGTGGGCAACATCCTGCGCAGCACCGGTCGTTACCTGCTGCTCTATATCATCATCGTGGCGGGGATGGCGATTCTGTTCGTTCGTCTGCCAAGCTCGTTCCTGCCGGATGAAGACCAGGGCGTGTTCCTGACGATGGCACAGCTTCCTGCGGGTGCGTCGCAAGAGCGTACCCAGAAAGTGCTGGACGAAGTGACGGACTACTACCTCACCAAAGAGAAAGACAACGTTGAATCCGTGTTTGCGGTTAACGGCTTTGGCTTTGCGGGTCGTGGTCAGAACACCGGTATCGCCTTCGTTTCTCTGAAAGACTGGTCTGAACGTCCGGGCAAAGAGAACAAGGTTGAAGCCATTACCGGCCGTGCGATGGGCACCTTCTCGCAGATTAAAGATGCGATGGTGTTCGCCTTCAACCTGCCGGCGATTGTTGAACTGGGTACCGCGACCGGCTTCGACTTCCAGCTGATTGACCAGGGCGGTCTGGGTCACGAAAAACTGACGCAGGCGCGTAACCAGCTGTTTGGCGAAGTGGCTAAGCACCCTGACCTGCTGGTCGGCGTGCGTCCAAACGGCCTGGAAGATACGCCGCAGTACAAAATCGACATCGACCAGGAGAAAGCTCAGGCGCTGGGCGTGTCCATCAGTGACATCAATACCACGCTGGGCGCCGCCTGGGGCGGTAGCTACGTTAACGACTTCATCGACCGCGGTCGCGTGAAGAAAGTGTACGTGATGTCCGAGGCGCAGTACCGTATGTTGCCAAACGATATCAACAGCTGGTTCGTGCGCGGCAGCAATGGTCAGATGGTACCGTTCTCGGCATTCTCAACGTCACGCTGGGAATACGGTTCGCCGCGTCTGGAACGCTATAACGGTTTGCCATCAATGGAGATCCTGGGTCAGGCTGCGCCGGGCCGAAGCACCGGTGAAGCCATGAACCTGATGGAAGAGCTGGCGAGCAAACTGCCTTCGGGTGTTGGCTACGACTGGACCGGGATGTCCTATCAGGAACGTCTGTCCGGTAACCAGGCCCCTGCCCTGTACGCGATTTCACTGATCGTCGTCTTCCTGTGTCTGGCAGCGCTGTATGAGAGCTGGTCAATTCCGTTCTCCGTTATGCTGGTGGTACCGCTCGGGGTTATCGGTGCGCTGCTTGCGGCAACGTTCCGCGGACTGACCAACGACGTGTACTTCCAGGTAGGCCTGCTGACAACCATTGGCTTGTCGGCGAAGAACGCGATACTTATCGTTGAATTCGCCAAAGATCTGATGGAGAAAGAAGGCAAAGGTCTTATTGAGGCGACGCTTGAGGCTGTTCGTATGCGTCTGCGCCCAATCCTGATGACGTCACTGGCGTTTATCCTCGGCGTACTGCCGCTGGTTATCAGCTCCGGTGCGGGCTCCGGTGCGCAGAACGCGGTCGGTACGGGCGTTATGGGGGGTATGATCACCGCAACCGTACTCGCTATCTTCTTCGTACCGGTGTTCTTCGTGGTGGTTCGCCGCCGCTTCAGCCGTAAGAATGAAGATGTTGAACACGCGCATTCGGTAGAACCTCACTGATACCGGTTTCACATGATAAAAAGGCCGCATTAGCGGCCTTTTTCATTTTCAGAAAAAATCATAAATTACGCTTATTGTGATTCAATTTATTTTCTGCCATCTTAATTAGACATATCATAATTAACTGATAACTTAATCGGTGAATTCAGGATTTTTTTAATTTCATTTCCCCGCTTAAGCTATTAGGAATATTCCTAATAAGAAGTTCTGACAACGTGAAGTTCGAATCTGAACTTTTCTCGCCATTTTTGCTAAGCCAATGAAACGTAAGGAAGCGATAAAACAGCGCGTTAATTTGGATAAAAAAGGGGTGTCCAGGGTGGAACATTGCGTACATGCTCGCAGTCTACGGTTTTATTTGTAATTTTTCGTAATAGCGCGATGAAATCCAGGAAGGAGTGGCTTATAGTTAGGTTATCAGGAACACAGCACTCATGTAGCTAAGTCAGTTGTATCCATCCCGACAATGATGTTCGGTGAGTAAGAAATCACTCAGAAGGGGATGCGCTATGGACGAGTACTCGCCAAAAAGGCATGATATCGCGCAGTTGAAATTTCTCTGCGAATCCTTGTACCATGACTGCCTTGCCAACCTTGATGAAAGCAACCATGGCTGGGTAAACGACCCAACGTCTGCCATCAATTTACAGTTGAATGAGCTGATAGAGCATATCGCAACCTTCGCACTTAATTATAAAATTAAGTACAATGAAGATAATAAGCTCATTGAGCAAATTGATGAATACCTGGACGACACCTTTATGTTGTTCAGTAGTTACGGCATTAACGCCCAGGATTTGCAAAAATGGCGTAAATCGGGAAACCGGCTATTCCGCTGTTTCGTCAACGTGAGCAGAGCTAACCCGGTTAGCCTTTCCTGTTAAAATTATTACAATTACTAAGGTGAATTTATGTCTGATAAACCACTCACTAAAATCGATTATTTGATGCGCTTACGACGTTGTCAGTCAATTGACACCCTCGAACGCGTGATTGAAAAGAATAAATACGAGCTTTCTGATAATGAACTGGCCGTATTTTATTCAGCCGCTGACCATCGTCTTGCTGAGCTGACCATGAATAAGTTGTATGACAAAATCCCTACTTCTGTATGGAAATTTGTCCGTTAATCTTTGAAGGGTGTCTGTAGAGTTCTACGCCACGTTCTGAGTTTTTTACCTATCCCGTTATGTTCCCTGTGCCCAGGCCAGGTCTCCGTGTAAAACGTGTTCATCAGCAACAATGTTGTGACGACAGTCACATCGGCTTTTCGGGAACGTTCCCCTCTCGACCTGTTCCGATTACCCTGCGGTAATCATTTCCAGAGAGGTTTCCTATGAGCGTAGAAAAACAGAAGATGATTGCCGGTGAACATTATCGCCCCGGCGATGAGACGTTACGGGCCGACCGACTGCGGGCCCGCCATCTGGTTTACCGCTATAACCACACCGCGCCCGATGAAAAAACAGAACGCCAGAACATCCTGGCGGAACTTCTGGGGCAAAGCGAAGGCGCTTATATAGAACCAAGCTTCCGCTGCGACTACGGATACAATATTTATCTGGGCAAAAACTTTTACGCGAACTTCGACTGCGTGATGCTGGATGTCTGCCCTGTTCGCATCGGCGATAACTGCATGCTCGCGCCGGGTGTGCACATTTATACGGCCACCCACCCGCTGGATGCAGAGGAACGGAACAGCGGCGTGGAGTTTGGGAAACCGGTTAACATTGGGAATAATGTCTGGATTGGTGGCCGGGCGGTCATTAACCCCGGCGTCACGATCGGTGATAATGTGGTGGTGGCCTCCGGCGCCGTGGTAACAAAAGACGTCCCGGCTAACGTCGTCGTGGGCGGCAATCCGGCAAAAATCATCAAAACTTTATAAGGGAGCGGGGAGCCAACTGTTATGGTCTTTTAGCGCCTGACTGTTACTTTTTTCAGCCCGATGGCTCCCCTAAAATTGGCAGACACCCTGTATTGTCAACTCTTATGAAGGCAAAAAATGACCGAGATACAGCGCCTGCTTACCGCCACCATCGACGATCTTAACCTCCGCGAAAAGCGCGACAATCGCCCGCGCTTTAGCATTAGCTTTATTCGCAAACATCCTGGACTGTTTGTCGCCATGTATGCCGCCTGGCTGGCGACGCTGATTGTGATGCTGAAGTCCGAAACGCTGGTGGACTCCGTCTGGCTGCTGGTTGTGCTGTTTGTGGTCTTTAACGCCTTTTTCTTTTTCGACGTGAATCCGCGCTACCGTTACGAAGATATCGACGTTCTCGATTTCCGGGTCTGCTACAACGGTGAATGGTATAACACACGTTTCGTGCCCACGGAGCTGATCGACAGCATCATGCACTCTCCGGCCGTTGAAACAGCGCAAAAAGAGAAGCTGCAGAAAATGGTCTCCACCAAAGGCCAGCTCTCTTTCTATGATGTCTTTACCCTTTCGCGCCCTGCTGCTGCGTAATTAACGCCTGCAGACGCCGGATCCCCGGCGCAAACTGCGAAGCAGAGGTGTTGCCGTAACCTAAAACCAGACCGGTTTGCCCCTGCTTCGCCTCCAGGTAATACCCGCTCAGTGCAGCGGGTGCCAGCTGAAACGCCCTCGCCTGCGCCACCAGCTTCTGGTCGTCAATATCGTCTATCGCCAGCGTCAGATGCATCCCGCCTTCACCGGCCAGTATACGGTGCGGCGTGTGAAGCTCTGCCCCCAGCACCTCCCGCAGCTGGCGGTATCGCTTACGATAGAGCCGACGCATGGCGGCAAGATGACGGGCATAGTGGCCTTCTTCAATGAACAGCGCCAGCGTACGCTGTTCGGCACGATGCCCGCCCCGCAACAGCGAGCCGACGGCCGGGCGAGCCGCTTTCGCCAGCGCTGACGGCAAGACCATTAACCCCATTCTGAGCGACGGAAACAGCGTTTTACTGAACGTTCCCAGATAAACCACGGGCGCGTTGTTGACCATCCCCAGCATCGCGGGCACAGGCTCACCGGCATAACGGAATTCGCTGTCGTAATCGTCTTCAATGATCCACGCGTTCTGCTGCCGGGCCAGTTCCAGCAGCGCCAGACGTCGCCGGGCGCTGAGCACGCTTCCGTAGGGGAACTGGTGCGAAGGCGAGGTAAAAATCAGCGAGGGAGCAGGCGCATCCCGTCCTTCCCAGCACATTCCCTCGTCATCAACAGGGATTCCCGTCATGGTCAGGCCTGTTTTAACAAACGCGCTCTTTGCCCCGCTATAGCCGGGGTTTTCCACCCACGCGACATCGCCAGGCTCACTCAACAGCATGGTGCACAGGTTAACCCCCTCAAGCGCCCCTTCCGTTATCACTATCTGGCTGGCGTCGCAGTCGATACCGCGGGACAGGGCGAGGTGTCGGGCAATCGCTGCCCGCAGCGACGGTTCACCGGCCGGGTCGCCATACCCTAGCAGAGCACTTCCCTCGTCGCGCATCACGCGATCGTACAATCGCCGCCACAGCGGTAGCGGAAAATAGTTGATAGCCGGGGTTCCCGGGGTAAACGCCAGCACCGGCGTGTCCCGGGGCACGGGCGCTGGCAGCAGGCCGACCCGCCGGGCGAGCCTGATGGCAGGGTCCGGCAATGTCCGGGCGACAGAGCGGTGAGCGAGCTGTGCCACCCGCGTTCCCTGGCGGTTACGCTGCAAATACCCTTCCAGAGTGAGCTGGTCCAGCGCCGCATTGACGGTATTGCGGGAAAGGGAGAGCTGCTGAGCCAGCGTTCGCGAACCGGGAAGCTGGCTGCCGGACAGTAGCCTTCCGCACAGTATGGCCTCCCGTAAAGCAAGATAAAGCGCGCGCTGGCGCGTCTCTTCCCCACGTTTTTGCAGGGCAGCATTGAGCAAGGTATAAAATTCATCACCCGGTATATTCATCTCACCTCCTCGTGGCACCATCAAAACATAGCGCAGTGGTTCTTTTTAAGGAACCAGCAATTCACTAGTCTGGAACTCTTTTCAACGTCACGGAAATTAAGATGAAGACATTCAATCAGTTCGGACAGCCCGTAGGCGAAGCGCTTAGCGACTGGCAGCCTCGTCAGCACCCGTCCCGGGTCGTGCTTCAGGGACGCTATTGTCGGCTTGAACCGCTGCGCGTGGAGCATGCCAACGCGCTGTTTTCCGCCTATTCCCTCGCTGAAGATACGCGCAGCTGGACGTGGCTGCTGCGTGAACCCGACGCTACCGCAGAGGAATTTGCCGAATGGGTGGCGAGCGTAAGCGAGTTATCCGATCCCATACACTTTACCGTTATCGATAACCAGACCCGGTCTCCGGTCGGGACGCTGTCCCTGATGCGGATCGATCCTAAAAACGGGGTTGTGGAGGTGGGGCACGTTCACTTCTCGCCTCTTTTAAGCCGCACGGCCATGTCAACAGAGGCGCAATATCTGCTGATGCGGTATGTGTTCGATACCCTGGGCTACCGGCGTTATGAGTGGAAGTGCAATAGTCTGAACGAGCCTTCCCGCAAAGCGGCACTGCGTCTGGGTTTTCAGTTTGAGGGGCGTTTTCGTCAGGCGCTGGTCATAAAAGGTCATAACCGGGATACCGACTGGTTTTCGATTCTCGACAAAGAGTGGCCGGCGCTGGCAAACGCCTTTGAAAGCTGGCTTGCCACCGACAATTTTACTGCCGATGGCAAACAGAAAAGATCCCTGGAAAGCTGGCGAGAAACGCGCGTTTAGCGTCTTTTTTTACGGCCCTGCACCGCCTTAAAGCGCGGATTGGATTTGCAAATCACGTACAGGCGTCCCTTGCGTTTGACTATCTGGCAATCCGGGTGACGCTGTTTTGCACTGCGCAATGAGTTAAGTACCTGCATGGTTAGCCCCGCTTCGCATTGAGAAAACCGCCAAAACGCTTGCGGAAGCGCGCTGCGCTGCCGTCCGTGGAGAACGTTTTCTGCTTACCGGTATAAAACGGGTGCGATTTTGAAGAAACCTCGATGGTGATGTACGGATACGTTTCACCGTCGAGTTCAATTTCGCGGTCGGTCTTAATGGTTGAGCCGACTTTGAAGTATTCATTCGCGCTGGTGTCGTGGAAAACCACGGTGCGATACGCTGGATGGATGTTTGGTTTCATCGTAAATCCTTTGTGTTTTGTTATAACATAACAAAATAATATCCAGGCCAGGTTAAAAAAACAACCCCTTCCTTCTGACGATATTTTCTGGTTTACCTGAGATAAAATGAAAACCACGCCCCCCACGTGCTATAACTATATCATTTCGCGGTAAAATCTTTCTCTTCAGGCAGGGAACTCAGTGCTCAGGAACGGGTATACGAGGAAGGAAACGACAGCATGAAAACCCGACATCTGGTCAGTCTGGTGACTGGCATACTTATCTTTTCCGTGCTGGTCCCCATTTGCCTGAGCATCTGGCTGGCTCATCGTCAGGCGGAAGATAAATTTGTCGATGCGCTGGATAACTATGCCTCACGCGTGCTGATACGTACCGACAAGGTCGTGGATCAGGCGAAGGAAGCGCTCAATCATCTGCAGGCCTTTGAGGGTGTGCCGTGCAGCCCCCCGCAGTTAAGGGAGATGCGACGGGTCGCTTTCTCGTGGCGATATGTGCAGGAAGTGATTTATATCGACAACCTCAGGCCACTCTGCTCCTCTCTTGAACAAACCAGCCATGCCGCCCCTTTCCCCCCGCCGATGCGCGTTACCGAAGATGGTTACAGCGCATGGCTGACCACGCAAAACGATCTGGGGTTTCATCGCTACATGGCCGTACTGGGGCAAGGTCACTATCTTGTTCTGGTCGATCCGGCCTCGCTTGTGGATGTGATCCCCTTCGGCGAGATAGCGATTGATGCTGCCCTGGTAGGAAATACCACACGCCGCATCTTTGCCAGCAGCAATACGCTCGATCCGCATATCCGTGACACGATCATGGGTCAGGAGATGACCAGCATACAGTACGACGGTTCAATGTACGTTATGAAGCCCGTCCCTGAACTGGGGTTTACCGTCGTTGCATGGGCTACGCTCAAACCGCTGGCTGAAACCTGGCACCGGCAGCTGCTTTTGTGGCTGCCCTTCGGCATCCTGATAAGCCTGCTTGCCGCGCTCTTTGTCCTGCGAATACTGCGTCGCATCCAGTCGCCGCGCAACCGCCTGCTCGACGCCATTAACAGCCGCGATTTTGTGGTTCACTATCAGCCCATCGTGGCGCTCTGTAGCGGAAAAATTGTCGGCGCAGAGGCGCTGACGCGATGGCCGCAGCCGGACGGAAGCAGCCTCTCGCCTGATATTTTTATCCCTCTTGCTGAACAAACCGGGCTTATCTCCCAGCTGACGCAGCTCGTTATCGAAAAGGTGTTCGAGGATATGGGCAGCTGGCTGCATCTTCACCCCGATCAGCATATCTCCATCAACCTCGCGCCCGCCGATTTGACCTCCGGCACGCTGCCGCCGCTGCTGAGTCACTTGCTGAACAAATGGAAGGTCCACCCAGGCCAAATCGCCCTTGAGGTCACCGAGCGCGGCTTTGCCGATCCCAAAATCAGCGCGCCGGCTATCGCCGCATTCCGCCGTTCGGGGCACCCTGTCTATATTGATGATTTTGGTACGGGTTATTCCAGCCTGAGCTATCTGCAGGATCTGGATGTCGACACGCTAAAAATTGATAAATCGTTCGTGGATGCGCTGGAGTATAAAAACGTGACGCCGCACATTATTGAAATGGCGAAGTCGCTGAAGCTGGCGATGGTGGCGGAGGGCGTCGAGACCGCCGGGCAGCTCGCCTGGCTGCACCAGCACGGCGTGCAGTACGGACAGGGCTGGTACTACAGCAAAGCGCTACCAAAGACGGAATTTATTCTTTGGGCAGAGAATAACCTCGGCACGCACGCTACTTAAGGTAGGATTTCATCACCTGCAGCACTACGCCAAGATCGGCTTCACGCTGCGCCTCTTCGGGCTCTTTCACCACGTGATCGGTAAGGTGCCCTTCAATCACCTGCATCATCATGCCGTTGACCGCTCCACGGATCGCCGCCAGCTGCTGTAACACCTCGGCGCATTCGTGTTCGCTGTTGAGCATTTTTTCGAGCGCGGTGCTCTGCCCCTGAATTTTCTTCAGGCGAGTCAGTAACATCTTCTTGTCGCGAACGGTATGTGACATCTCTGTCTCCCTCAGTTTTGGCTTTTAGAGCATATCACGCTCTACTCCCCCTGAGTATTTTTCTACTGGGGGGTAGTATTAAACTACTGGGGGGGAGTACTATTTGCGCACGCTTCCATTCCGGAAATTTCAATGAACGATTTCGCCTCACTTCTGCAGCAGGGTAATGCCTGGCTGTTTGTTCCCAGCGCTATCCTGCTCGGTGCACTACATGGCCTGGAGCCGGGTCACTCAAAAACCATGATGGCCGCCTTTATCGTGGCTATCCGCGGCACGCTGAAACAGGCGGTCCTGCTCGGCCTGGCAGCCACGCTTTCGCATACGGCAGTAGTCTGGATTATCGCCATGGCGGGTTTATGGTTTGGTCGGGGATGGGATGCGCATACGTCTGAACCCTGGTTCCAGCTGATCTCAGGGGTATTGATCGTTGCGATCGCCCTGTGGATGGCGTGGCGAACCTGGAAAGAGAGCCAGCCACACGATCATCATCACGACCATGATCATCACCACCACCATGACCATGACCATGACCATCATCATGAACATCACCACCACGAACACCCGCTGGTTGAAGCAGAGTGGCAGGACGCCCACCAGCGCGCGCACGCGCAGGATATTAACCGGCGCTTCAGCGGCCAAAACGTCACCACCGGACAGATCGTGATGTTTGGCCTGACCGGCGGGCTTATCCCCTGCCCGGCGTCCATTACCGTTCTGCTGATCTGCCTGCAGCTGAAGCATTTCGCCCTCGGCGCGACGCTGGTGTTCAGCTTTAGCATTGGTCTGGCGTTAACGCTTGTCGCTTCCGGCGCGATTGCCGCCTTGAGCCTCAAGCACGCGACCAAACGCTGGCCCGGGTTTAGCGAATTCTCCCGTAAAGCACCGTGGATCTCCGCTGCGCTGATTACCGTGGTAGGGATTTATATGAGCCTGCATGGCCTGAGCGGCATTCTGGCGTAAGCCTGCGGCCACACTCTGTGGCCGCATCTCCAGGGTCAGTTAAGGGTTCTGCTGCCAGCTGAAGGTATAGCGAAGCTGGCGTGTCTGCAGGAGGAATTCCGGCGAGACGCTGGGGCTCCAGGAGTCGTCGCCGCCCACGCCCATATGGAACGCATCGAGATTGAGCCAGCATCCCGGCTCTTCGCGCAGCAGATGGTGATGGGTTGTCTCCCGCAGCTGCTGCTGGCCGTAGCGGCTCACCGAGAAATGGAACCGGCCGTTCAGCTGATGCGTTCCCAGCGCCAGCTCCCGCGTATCACAGCGCAAACCATTTTCCGTCGGGAAGATATACGGCGTATGCATCTCCGCCAGGGGGAATGTCCAGCGCCCCTGCTGTGCCGCCAGCTTTCTGTCCGGGTAGTTTTCATGCGGCCCCAGCCCCAGCCAGGACACGTTTTCCGGCGTTTCGGCGAGATGAACGCTCAGGCCAACGCGCGCGGGTTCCGGGATATCAGACGCAATATCCACCTGAATATCGCCGTGGAGTACTCCCCGATCGTCCACCCGCCAGGTTTTACGACTCAGAAACAGCGCGTTGCCGCGATACGCAAGGACGTGCTGGGTTTTGACCACCACCTCGTCTGCGTGCTGCGCTGCCTCACAGTACAGAACGCGCGAGGTGAGATCGTACATGCCCGCCGCTTTCCAGCGCTCAACCCAGGCATTCGGATCGATCTTCGTCGCTTCACTCACCCCAATATCATTGTCCAGCGGCGCACGGCTGACGTTATCCGTCAGAGGCGACATCAGCGTTTCCACGCCATTTCGCCACCATTGAGCCAGGTTTCCGGTTGCGCGATCGAATTGCCAGCGCTGTTGACCATGCGCGATCGCCAGGATGCGGTCGTTTTGCGTTAAAACCGGCGGCTCGCCCGCAGAGGCTGGCGGTGCGACAAACAGCGGAGACGGAAGCAGCCACTGCTCCCACGCGCAGCGATGGTCAGCCGGTGACCACGGCGTTGCCCGCGGCTGGCGCACTTCAACATTCAGCCAGACTTCCCCCGGCTCGGCTTTCAATTCCGGCAGAGCGATCTCCAGACGCTGAACACCTTCAGGGGCTATCGCCAGCGTCACCTCGCCCGAAGCCAGAACCTTCCCATCCCGGGCAACCGTCCAGCTCAGCACTTCGTTATCGGTATGGCGGAACAGGTACCCGCTTTGCACCTCAATCACCAGCGGAGAGGTGCTGACCCGCGTAAAGCTGAAGAACTGCTGCGCGCGCTGCGCCTCGAACAGCGCCGGGTGCGGCGTACGATCGGGGAAGACCAGGCCGTTGAGGCAGAACTGTCGGTCGTTTGGCTTATCGCCAAAGTCCCCGCCGTATGCCCAGAACGTATTGCCCTCTTCGTCCTGTTTCGTCAGGGCCTGATCGACCCAGTCCCAGACAAATCCCCCCTGCAGGCGAGGATGGCTGCGAAACGCCTGCCAGTATTTCGCGAATCCGCCGAAGCTGTTTCCCATCGCGTGGGCGTATTCGCAGAGGATCAGCGGACGCGTTTCATCCGGCATGCCGATCCATTTCTTGATTGACCATTTAGGCACCGCCGGGAAGGGTTGATCCTGATCGACCCGGGCATACATCGGACAGACAATATCGGTCGCCGCAGTGTTCGCGCCGCCGCCTTCATACTGCACCGGACGCGTCGGATCCATGGATTTCACCCAGCGGTACAGTGCGTCGTGGTTTGCACCGTGCCCGGACTCATTGCCCAGCGACCAGATGATAATTGAGGGATGATTACGATCGCGCTGCACCATGCGGGTCACGCGCTCGCTCATGGCGGGCAGCCAGCGCGGATCGTCAGCAAGACGGCTCATCGGCACCATGCCATGGGTTTCGATATTGGCCTCGTCAACGACGTACAGCCCGTAGCGATCGCAGAGCCGGTACCACAGCGGATGGTTCGGGTAGTGCGAGCAGCGCACGGCGTTGAAGTTGTGCTGCTTCATGATCTCGATATCGCGGCGCATCGTCGCTTCGTCCATCACCTGGCCATTTTCCGGATGATGCTCGTGCCGGTTAACCCCGCGGATCAGCAGCGGTTTACCGTTGAGCTTCAGCAGGCCGTTGCTGATGTCAACGCGGCGGAAGCCGACATCGCACGCTTCCGTCTCCAGCACGCTGCCCTGCGCATCCAAAAGCGCGATCGTCAGACGATAGAGTTCCGGGGTTTCTGCGCTCCATAACGCGGGGGCTGTAACCGGGATCGCCGCCGTTAACCGCTCGGCCCAGTTGCCGCGCTCGTCCACAATGGCAGATCCGGGCCGTTGGGTAGTACTGCCACAGCGTTCACCGTTGCGCCACAGCGTGATCGCCACCTCGCATTCCGGGTAGTCAGTGCCTGCCAGCGCGACGTCGACTTTCAGCACCGCGCGGTCCAGCTCCGCATTCAGATCGGTGACCACGTGATAATCCGCAATGTGCGTCTCCGGCTTATGCAGCAGGGAGACATCGCGGAAAATGCCGCTCATGCGCCACATGTCCTGATCTTCCAGATAGCTGCCGTCGCACCAGCGCAAGACCATGACCGCCAGGCGGTTCTGCCCGGGGCGTAATGCCGCCGAGAGGTCAAACTCGGCGGGCAATCGACTGTCCTGGGAATAGCCTATCCACTGCCCGTTACACCACAGATGGAACGCCGAGTTCACGCCATCAAAAATAATTCGGGTTTGCCCGCGCTGAAGCCAGGCGTCATCCACGTCAAATGTGAGCGAGTAACAACCTGTCGGGTTTTCCTGCGGCACAAAAGGTGGGTTAACGGGGATGGGATAGGTGACATTGGTGTAGATAGGCGTGTCGAACCCCTGCATCTGCCAGTTCGACGGCACGGGCATCGCGACGGCATCCGCGCAATCTTCGCTGCCCCATGCCTCAGGAACCTGCTCGGGTGAAGAAAAATAGCTAAATCGCCACATCCCGTTAAGAGAGCGCCTGCTGATAGATCCAGCGTCATCTCTGGCGGAAGATTCATTACGCCAGCTGTCTAACGGCGCGTGTGCGGGCAGGCGGTTCCACTGGGTAACGCCGGGGTTTTCCCAGTCCCGACGGGCCAGGATGTCGCTGAGGGTCAGCGAGGATGTGTTGGACATAGTAACCTCTTTGCGAAGCGCTCACAATTTTGGTTAACATGCCCTGGCATTCTGCGACGGTAAAGCATTCAATCGCAGGGTAGCGAGTCCGATCACAAAAGTCTTATTTGCGGACAAGCTGCTCGGCCAGGAGAGCCAGGCTTCTGAGCTGCTGCGCCAGATCCTCGCGTTCGGCCTGCTGCGGCGCACGACGCGCGCTGGAATGGCGGGTAACCAGCGTCACCGGCAGCTGAACCTGCCAGCACGTCTCGCCTTCGGTGGGGGCCAGCAGCCACTCCACGCTGCGCTCGCCCGCCTCGCGAAACGCCTGGCGAATGGTCGTCAGCGGCGGGGAAAACCAGGCGCTGTCAGCCGTATCGTCGAACCCGACCACCGACATCTGACCTGGAATCGCGATCCCCTTTTCCGCGCAGGCGCGCATTACCCCCAGCGCCATTTGATCGTTCGCCACCAGAATGGCATCCGGCAATGCGGTACCCGACAGCAGCACATGTCCTTTCTCATAACCGCTGGCCGCGCTCCAGTCTCCGTAGGCCACCGCAGTGGCTTCATGCCCCGCGCGGGCCAGAGCCGCTTTCCATCCCGCCAGACGCGCCCGAGCAGAGACTGAGCTTTCCGGCCCGCTCAGCAGGGCAATGCGCTGATGCCCCAGCGACAGCAGGTGCTCAACGCCCAGATGCGCCCCCTGTACGGCGTTAAATACGAGGCTGTTTACCTGTGCTGAAGACGAGACATCAAGAAAAAGCACCGGAACGGGCGACGCCAGCGCCCTCAGCTGTTCGGCGTGTTCATCATCAAGCGGAACATTCACCAGCAGCGCGTCCACCCGCTGTGCCAGCAGCGCCTGAAGCGCGGCCTGACACTGCTGCGGTTGCTCCACCATGGAGATAAGGACGCTCGCCCCCTGCTCCGCCGCACGGGATTTTACCGCCGACACAATTTGCGAGGGCGCATGCAGGGCCAGATCGGTGGTGATGAGTCCCAGCGTGCGGGTGCGTTTACCCGCCAGCTGCTGCGCGCGCAGGTTAGGCACGTAGTGCAGCTCCGCCATCGCCTGCTGAACCTTTTCCCGGGTACGGGCAGACACATGCTCCGCGTCGTTAATGACACGAGAGACGGTCTGATAAGAAACCCCCGCAAGGAGGGCGACATCATAGAGAGTGATAGCTTTCATGCATTGTGGCATCGCGTGAGTCGGGGCCCATTATTGTGGCACAGCGACGCCGTTAAAACATGTGAGCGCTTCGCAAAATTAAACAACCCGCTCCGGCTGCGCAATTTCAGCAACGCTCGGCTTCTGGCGGAACCAGGGCAGACAGAGCTGGATAAGTGGGCCAATAGTCAGGGCGTACACTACCGTTCCCACCCCAAACGTGCCGCCAAGCACGCACCCAATCAGCAGGACGGACACCTCAATGGAGGTACGCACGCTGCGAATGGACCATCCCAGCCGGGCATGAATGCCGGTCATCAGGCCGTCGCGCGGGCCTGGCCCAAAACCGGCGCCGATGTACATGCTGGTCGCAATCGCGTTCATCACGATACCCGACACCAGGAAAGCGATGCGCACAGGTAACGAGTCCAGTTCCGGGATAAGCGCCATGCTGGCATCCGCCGCCAGACCGATACAAATCACGTTGCTGATGGTGCCCAGGCCCGGCATCTGGCGCAGGGGGATCCACAGCAGCAGCACCGCAGCACCGGTTAAAATGATCACCGTTCCGATAGTCATCCCCAGCTGTATCCCCACCCCAAGGTGAAAAACATCCCAGGGATCGACACCCAAATCGGAACGAATAAACATCGCGGTGGACAGGCCATACAGTCCTAAACCGACATAGAGTTGTAGCAGACGACGTACCATTTTTATCTTCTCCAGTGAACCAGACTTTCATCCTGACCTAAAATGGCACTATGATTAATGTCCAGTTTTCAAATAGTGGACTGCACATGTCGTCACGTCGCTTCGGAAGCCAGTCTCTGGTACGCCTTTTAGGCCACTGGCAGCAAACCTCATCCCGCACGCCGCTCTGGCGGCAGCTGGCCGATGCGCTGCGCCTGTTAATCCTTGACGGACGTCTGGCATTGAATACACGGCTACCGGGGGAGCGCGAGCTGGCCACGGCGCTGGACGTGAGCCGGACCACCATCAGCAGCGCCCTCGCCCATCTGCGCGAGGAGGGATATCTTGAAAGCCGCCACGGCAGCGGGTCACGCGTGATCCTCCCGGATACGCGCGCCGTTCCCACGCTTTCCGCGGCGAGTGCCGCACTGGATCTCTCCACTGCCGCCCTCAATGCCGGGCCGGAAATCCACCAGGCGTATACCCACGCGCTCACGGCCATTACGCAGCACCTCGCGCTGACGGGTTACGATCAGCTAGGGCTCCCGACGCTGCGGGAGGCCATCGCTGCGCGCTACACCGCGCGGGGCCTTCCCACCCGCGCGGACGAAGTGATGGTGGTCAATGGCGCCGTCAGCGGCTTCGCGCTGGTCCTGCGGATGATGACCGGGCCCGGGGATCGCGTCGTGGTCGATCACCCCACCTATCCGCTGGCGATTGCCGCCATTCAGGGCGCGCAGTGTCGGCCCGTGGGGGTGTCGCTGCCGGAAACGGGCTGGGATACGGACGGCTTCGCCGCCACGCTTGCCCAGACCGCGCCGCGCCTGGCGTACCTGATGCCTGATTTTCATAACCCCACCGGGCGCTGCATGGATGTCGCGACCCGTCAGGCCATTACCGATATTGCTGCGCAAACCCGTACGACGCTGGTGGTGGATGAAACGATGGTGGATCTCTGGTTTGACGCCCCTCCTCCGCCCCCGCTGGCCTCCTTTAACCCGCAGGCCACCGTCATCACCTTAGGTTCTGCCGGAAAAAGCTTCTGGGGCGGGCTGCGTCTCGGCTGGATCCGCGCGTCCTCGCGCACGATCGCCACGCTTGCCCAGACGCGCGATACGCTGGATTTAGGCTCGCCGCTGCTGGAACAGCTGGCGGCGCTGTGGCTCATCAACAACAGCGAGACGTTTCTACCCGCACGCCGCAAAATGCTGGCGGAACGACGCGATCGATGCGGTGAACTGCTGCGTGAACATTTCCCGGAGTGGACATTCCATGAAGCAGAGGGCGGGCTCTCATACTGGATTGAGCTCCCCGGCATGCTGGCGACTCAGCTTGCCGCGCGGGCTGAGATTCTGGGGATAAATCTGGGGACCGGTACGCGGTTTGGTTTATCGGGTGCGTTTGACCGCTATTTGCGGATGCCCTTCTCGCTCGAGCCGACAGAGCTTGAACAGGCGCTGCTGAGGATTAAACCGTTATGGCTCGCTCTGAATAAAAACGTGCCAGCCGTTAAACGCAGCGTGATTTAATAGCAAAAAGTTTGAAGCCGATCATAAAAAATAAAAACTGCTGACTGTCATGGATACAGTCAGCAGTTTTCACCAGTCCGGAATTAATGCTGAGCAGGAATAGGAAACCCTTTCAGTGAAATAACGAAGTTTTCACCGTCTTTCTTTATTTTTGCGCCAGTATCACACCAGTCAGACGCAATACGAAAGAACTCATCACTTCCGACATTCCAGCCAAGACGTACATGCTTCACGTAGCCTGAACGCAACAAATCGCAGGCCTCTTTGTAGTCACTGGCAGTAGACAGTTGTTGTTTCATTTTCTCTTCTTCAGAAGTTTACGTAGAGCCTTGATTTCTTTAGGAGTAAATGGAGAAACATTCTCTTCTTCCGTATGCTGATTATCAATATCCTCTTCCGATACTCCCGCCTCTTCTACTGCCTCGAACGCCAGCAGCAGCAGTTTCTCTGTCGTCACGCTTAAATTCTCGTTATTCACTTCCGCATAGTGGCGAAGCCTTTCTTTTAGCGCGTCATCAATCTTAACGTTTAATACCGCTGTAGCCATGTTTATCACTTCCCTTCGGAATAAGTACTTTATTTAATACACGAAGTTAACAATGTTATCCAGATATATATTTTTTTGAGTTATGCCAGAAAATAGACGGCCAACGATAAAATGCCCGACTATTATTACAAGTTTATGACAATAATATTTCAGCACGATGAAATATATATTACATGCTATAGGCATAATCTTATTAGGGAATAACGTCCAGGGAAGAGGCAAAATCAGGGAAGAACGCAGAGGCTCAGAAATGGGTGGGGGCCCTGCCAGCTACATCCCGGCACACACGTCGTCTGCCCTGGCTGCTTCCTTCCGGACCTGACCTGGTGAACAGAGTAGCGTTGCGGGAGAACCAACAGAGCCCCCATTGAGAGCGTTGATAACCAACGCGCTGGCGCATTATCCCTGTGCGAAGGCCCAATTGCAAGCCGCCAGGAACCGGATGCTGGTTTCTTGCGCAAACAGGCGCAGCAATCAGGGCGATCTTCGTTTACCATGGCTCTCCAGAAACTCCCCGCAGGTGAAGGTATGGACGAGCAGGACTCTTTTCCACAGCGCGTATGGCAAATCGTGGCATCAATCCCGGAAGGCTATGTCACCACCTATGGTGATGTCGCGCGCCTGGCCGGTTCCCCGCGCGCGGCGCGACAGGTTGGAGGCGTCCTGAAACGGCTGCCGGAAGGCAGTACGTTGCCCTGGCATCGAGTGGTGAACCGTCATGGCGCCATCTCACTCACCGGGCCGGATCTCCAGCGTCAGCGTCAGGCGTTACTTTCAGAAGGGGTGCAGGTGTCAGGGTCGGGTCAGATCGATTTACAGAAGTACCGGTGGGTGTACTGACCCCTCTCCCGAAGGAGAGGGGACTAACCACATTACATCTGCGTCGGTGGGGTTGGCAGAGACGGCTGATTGGTTTGCGGTGCGACCGGCACTTCGGTCTGCTGTACTGGCACCAGGTTCAGGTCGATTTTGGTTCCACCGTTGTTAATCGCTTCCTGGACCGTATCGGTGATAAACACCAGCTTACCGTTGATGGTGACCGCTGCGCTCAGCAGAATACGGGCATTAGGCTGCACGTCCGACGGGTTATACGGCAACACGAAGCTAAACGGCGCCTGCTTGCCTTCAGTACGGACGGCACGCTGGGCCACGACTTTCGACGGCGCGTCGGCCAGGGAAGCATCAGACAGCGTCACCGTTAATACCGCATCCGGCGGCAACGCAACTTTCTGTTTAATCCAGATGGTACCGGAAACGTTAGGCTGCTGAATGGACTGCTGCGAAAGGGTATTAATCCCGTTCGGGTCAGCTGCTGGCACTGGCACCTGGGCGCTCTTACCGGCACAGGCGGACAACGCCACCGCAATCGCTACACCACTTAGCATAGGCACGAGTTTCATTGAAGTCTCCTTATCATCAATGCACCAGCGGGATCGATCCCATCCGATGTCGTTTCAATCACATAACGTTTTTAAGTGTGGCACAACTCACTGATTAATGCCTGAAATCATCCCGATATTCAGATTATTCTACCCATCGGACCACTTTCATTTCTGCGTTATACTCTGCCTATCTTTCGCTACGGCGTTTATTGAGGACAACTATGAGTCAGGCACTGAACAATCTGCTGACATTACTGAATCTGGAAAAAATTGAGGAAGGACTCTTTCGCGGACAGAGCGAAGATTTAGGCTTACGCCAGGTCTTCGGTGGGCAAGTCGTTGGACAAGCGCTGTACGCTGCAAAGGAGACTGTCCCGGCAGACCGTCTGGTGCATTCATTCCACAGCTACTTTTTACGCCCTGGCGATAGCGCCAAACCCATCGTGTATGACGTTGAAGTTCTGCGAGACGGCAACAGCTTCAGCGCGCGCCGCGTCGCGGCCATCCAGAACGGTAAGCCGATCTTTTACATGACCGCCTCTTTCCAGGCACCGGAGCCGGGCTACGAGCATCAGAAGGTCATGCCCCCTGCCCCCTCGCCGGACGATCTTAAATCGGAAACGGATATCGCTCGCGCATTGGCGCATCTGCTGCCGCCGCAGGTTAAAGAGAAGTTTCTCTGCGATAAGCCGCTTGAGATCCGCCCCGTCGAGTTCCACAACCCGATGAAGGGCCACACCGCCGAGCCAAAGCGTCAGGTGTGGATCCGCGCCAACGGCACCGTGCCGGAAGATTTCCGCGTCCATCAGTATCTGCTGGGCTATGCGTCTGACTTCAACTTCCTGCCGGTGGCGCTGCAGCCGCACGGCGTCGGCTTCCTCGAAAAAGGGATGCAGGTCGCGACGATCGATCACTCGATGTGGTTCCACCGTCCCTTCAACATGAACGAGTGGCTGCTCTACAGCGTGGAGAGTACGTCGGCATCCAGCGCCCGCGGGTTTGTGCGTGGGGAGTTTTATACTCAGGACGGCGTGCTGGTCGCTTCAACGGTGCAGGAAGGGGTGATGCGTAACAGAGGTTGATGTAAAAAGCCCGGTGGCGAGACGCTTACCGGGCCTACGTTTTGTGCTGTTGTAGGCCGGGTAAGGCGAAGCCGCCACCCGGCAAGACACTCAGATCATGCGTTATACGCATTCTCGCCGTGGCTGTTCACATCCAGACCTTCGCGCTCCTGCTCTTCCGGTACGCGCAGGCCGACCGTCATGTCCGCCAGCTTGTAGCCGATGAAAGCGACGACCGCAGACCACACCACGGTGATAGCGATGCTTTCCAGCTGCACCAGCACCTGATGAACCATGGTGACGCCTTCTGCGTAGCCCACGCCACCGAGCGATTTCGCCGCGAAGATACCGGTCATGATACAGCCGACAATTCCGCACACGCCGTGCACGCCGAACACATCGCAAGGGTCATCCACGCGCAGCACGCGTTTCAGTGCGGTGACGCCCCACAGACCCGCCAGACCCGACACCAGGCCGACCAGCAGCGCACCGCCGACACCGACATAACCACACGCAGGAGTGATACCAACCAGACCGGCAATCGCACCTGAACAGGCACCCAGCAGGGAAGGTTTACCGCGCACCGCCCACTCGCCAAACACCCAGGAGAGGATTGCACCCGCCGTGGCTACAACGGTGTTCACGAAGGCCAGCGCGGCGATTTCGTTCGCGGCACTGGCTGAGCCGGCGTTGAAGCCAAACCAGCCAAAGTAGAGGATCGCAGTACCGGTAAAGACCATCGGCAGGTTGTGCGGTTTGAACGCCTCTTTACCGAAGCCGACGCGTTTGCCAATCAGATAAGCGCCCACCAGACCCGCGACCGCGGCGTTAATGTGGACAACGGTACCGCCCGCGAAGTCCAGCGCGCCGTGCGTGGCCAGCAGACCACCGCCCCAGACCATGTGCGCAATCGGCACATAGGAGAGCGTCAGCCAGACCACCACGAAGATCAGGACCGCAGAGAAACGAATGCGCTCGGCGAGCGCGCCCACGATCAGCCCGACGGTAATGCAGGCGAACGAGCCCTGGAACGCCACGTGAATATACTGATAGAAGCTGCCCATCAGCGCGGTCAGTTCAATGTTTTTCAGCATCACCCAGTCGAAGTTACCAAAGAACGCGTTACCCGTGCCGAACGCCAGAGAGTAACCGTAAACCACCCAAAGCACGCAGACCAGTGCAAACGTCACGGCAACCTGCGTCAGCATGGAGAGAACGTTTTTGCCACGGATCAGACCGCCGTAGAACAGCGCAATGCCCGGAATGGACATGAACAGCACCAGCGCGGTGCTGATCATCATAAAGGCGTTATCGGCTTTGTCGGCCACCGCAGGGGCAGCAGCCAGCGCCAGGCCCGGCAGCAGCGCCAGCGAACCCAGACCCGTTTTAAGTGTTGCTATCTTCATTTTCTCGATCCCTATCACTGTGTGCCAGGCGTTAATTACAGTGCCGCTTCGTCAGATTCGCCGGTACGGATGCGAATGACGCGCTGCAGTTCGGCAACGAAAATTTTGCCGTCGCCAATTTTGCCGGTGTAGGCCGCTTTGCTAATGACATCAATGACTTCATCAAGCTGATCGTCAGCAATCGCGACATCAATTTTTACTTTTGGCAGAAAGTTAACGCTGTATTCCGCCCCGCGATAAAGCTCGGCATGACCCTTCTGACGACCAAAGCCTTTCACTTCGGTGACAGTCAGTCCCTGAATACCCATTGAAGACAATGCTTCACGCACGTCTTCGAGTTTGAATGGTTTGATTACAACCGTAACCAGCTTCATAGATCCCCTCCAGTCAGAATTCGGTAATGGCCGCAGCTTACCCGGAAGGTATTGCAAGGGATGTGCCAGAAATGAAAACGTGAGGGAATCGCGGCGCGATGTGCGTTACACGGTTCTGATAAATGAACCGGTGAAAAAAAACGCACCATGCCGGTGCAGGGTGCGTTTCAGTTTTGCACCAACAGGAATGACTGTTAGCGCGGCGCCTCATTTTAGTGCATCAGGCGCTAAGGGACTCTTCATCACGCACACTGGCGGCCAGCTCTTCGCCCGCCAGCTGCAGCTGGTACATCTGCCAGTAGCGCCCTTGTGCTTCCAGCAGCTCGCGGTGCGTACCGCGCTCCACGGCCTGTCCGCGATGCAGCACCAGAATCGTGTCCGCGTCGACGATGGTGGAGAGCCGGTGAGCAATCACCACCAGCGTCGTATGGTCGCGTACGGCGGCCAGCGCCTGCTGAATCGCCTGCTCGGTTCCAGAATCTATGCTGGCCGTGGCTTCGTCCAGAATCAGCACCTGCGGCGTTTCAATCAGGACGCGCGCCAGCGCCAGGAGCTGTTTTTGCCCCACGGAGAGGTTGTTGCCCTGCTCGCCCAGCTTCGTGTTGATCCCGTCGCTAAACCCGCGCGCCAGGTCTGCCAGCTGCACCGTTTCCAGTACCGCCCAAACCTGCGCTTCTGAATAGTCCCGTCCCAGGGTTACGTTGGCGTAGAAGGTATCGGCCAGCACGACCGGATCCTGCTGCACCATCGCAACGCCTTTGCGTAACACCGTGTGGCTGAGCGACGCGAGCGGACGTCCGTCGAGGCGGATTTCGCCTTGCGTGACCGGATAGTAGCCCATCAGCAGGCTGGCGAGCGTGCTTTTACCGCTGCCGGTGTGGCCCACCAGCGCGACGAAACCGCGTGACGGCACATCGAGCGTAATGTCCTGCAGCACCAGACGGTCTTCGCGATAGGCAAACGAGACGTTATCAAAGGTGATAGCCCCGCTTTGCAGAGGTCGCTCGTCATTGCCGTAGGCCTGGCGCGGCCTGTCCATCAGCTCAAAGACGCGCTCACCGGCGACAACCGCCTGTTGCAGCATCGATTGCTGCGTAGTGAGTTCGATCAGCGGCTCGTTAAGGCGTCCAAGATAGCTAATGAAAGCGTACAGCACGCCCACTTCAATCGTACCGTTTGCGCTCAGGCCAAAGAGCATCAGCAGCCCGCAAAGCACCAGCGCCGAGAACAGGCTCAGCAGCGGTCGCAGCAGGAAACCGTCCAGGCGCAGCGTCTGCATACGCGCCATATAGTGCGAACGGCTGGCTTCGCCCATGCGCTCGCCAAAGCGCGCCTGCTGGCGGAACTGCTGGATGACGCTCATGCCGTTGATCACTTCGTTGAAGCCATCGTTGATATCGGCCAGATAGGCGCGCACCCGGCGCACAATTGGCGTGCTGTAACGCTGGTAAATCACCATGACGATCAGCACCGCCGGGAAGATCGTTATCGCCACCAGCGCCATGCGCCAGTCGAGGCTGAACATCGCCACCAGCATCGCGCCAATCAGCGCCGCGCTGCGCAGCACGGTTGCCACCACGGTGACGTACAGATCGCGGATCACCTCGGTATCGTTAGTCACGCGCGAAATCACCTGCCCGACCGGCTGGGTATCAAATTCGCTGAGCGGCTGGCGAAGCGCCGCGTCCATCACATCGGTACGCAACTGCTGAACCACGCCCACGGCGGCACGGTTAAACAACAGCGACTGCGCATAGTGCAGCCCTGCCGCCGCCAGCTGCAACCCAACGTAGGCCACGCCTAACCCCGCCACCAGCCCGAGCGGCAGGTAGCTTTTGGCGACCATATTGTCGATGAAATAGCTGATGAGCAGCGGTCCGCTCACTTCGGCAATCGCCGCAATCCAGAGTAAAAGCACGGCAACGGAGAGCGGTTTACGCCACGGCGAGCCGTAGGCCAGCAGACGTTTGAGCGTCGGCCACATCGTTCCAAGCTTACGCATTGGCGGCCTCCTCATCCTGCTCCGGCGCATCGTCCAGCGCAGCCTCAAGCTGCTGATAGCGGTACATATCGCGATACCAGCCCGGCTGCTCGCTAAGCGTTTCATGCTGCCCGCGCTGGGCAATATGGCCGTGCTGCAAGACCAGAATTTCGCTGGCTTCGGTAAGCGCTGACAAACGGTGGGCACTGATAATTATCGTGCGTCCGTCGCCCCACTGGCGCAGGTTATGCAGGATCTGATGCTCGGTACGGCCGTCCACGGCGGAGAGCGCATCGTCCAGAATCAGGATCTCGGCATTGAGCAGCAGCGCGCGGGCAATGGAGATACGCTGTTTTTGCCCGCCGGACAGCATGACGCCGCGTTCCCCGACTTCCGTTTCGTACCCCTGCGGCAGGCGCAAAATATCATCATGTACGCTGGCTAAACGCGCCACATGCTCGATCTCTTCCTGCGTTGCCGCAGGGCACCCAAGCGCGATGTTGTTCGCCACGGTGTCAGAAAAAAGAAACGGCGTCTGGCTGACAACCGCCAGGCGACCACGCCACTCATCCAGCAGCAGCCTGGTCAGCGGAATATCATGGAAACGAATATCGCCCTCGGTGACGTCAAAGTGGCGCTGGAGAAGCGACAGCACGGTGCTTTTACCGGATCCCGTCGGGCCGCAGATGCCGAGCATCTGGCCCGGCTGAAGGGTAAAACTGACGTTCTCCAGTACCGGATGTTCCGTTTGCGGATAGATAAACTTGCGGACGTCGACTTTCATGACGCCGCGTCCTTCCGGCAACGCTTCGCTGCCGTCATTGACCACCGGCGCTTCGGCCAGCATGGCGCGAATACGGCTGTAGGCGGCGCTGCCGCGCTCCACGATGTTAAACATCCAGGCCAGCGCCAGCATCGGCCAGATCATCAGCCCCAGATACATGGCAAAGCTGGTCAACTGGCCCAGGGTGAGCGTGCCCTGCACCACCATCCAGCTACCGCCGCCAATCGCCAGCATATTTGCCATGCCGATTGCGATATAAATCGTTGGATCAAATCGCGCGTCAATACGCGCGACGCGCATGTTTTTCGCCCCCGTGTCGGCCGCATCGGCGGCAAACAGCGCGGACTGCCGGTCTTCCAGACCAAACGCTTTGATCATGCGGATGCTGGTCATGCTCTCCTGGGTGCGATCGTTCAGCGACGAAAACGCCGCCTGCGCCAGCTTGAAGCGCTCGTGCAGCTGTTCGCCGTAGCGATTGATCGCCAGCGCCATGAGCGGCATCGGCAGCAGCGCCAGCAGGGTCAGCTGCCAGCTGATCTGCGTTGACATGACGATCAGCACCGCGCAGCCCATTACCAGCGAGTCCACCAGCGTCAGCACCCCTTCCCCGGCGGCAAAGACCACGCGATCGACGTCGTTAGTCGCGCGCGCGATAAGATCCCCGGTGCGATGGCGCAGATAAAATTCGGGATGCTGTCGACTCAGCTGGCGATAAAAATCTTCACGCAGCTCAACGGCCAGCTGATAGGACGCACCAAACAGCAGCACGCGCCAGACGTAGCGCAGCAGATAAACAATGACCGCCGTCAGCACCAGCGTGCCAACCCACATCAACACCCGTGCGGTAGTGTAATGCTGTTCGGTGACGCCATCCACGACGTAGCCCACCACTTTCGGCGGGATCAGCTGCAGGATAGCAATGATAATAAGCAGGGCGACTGCACCGAGGTAGCGTTGCCACTCCCGACGAAAGTACCAGCTTAATTGGGCAAATAATCGCACGCGGTTTGTTCCTGAAGGTATTTTACGAAGTTATTCAATGGGTAATGCTGTGGTGTATTTAATCTGTTCCATAGCGAAGCTTGAGGTGACGTCCGATAACCCCGGCACGCTGTTCACCAGCCGCTTGTAGAAGTCATCATAACGCTTCATGTCGGCCACCTGGACGCGCATCAGGTAATCGTACTCGCCGGCCATACGCCAGAAACCGAGCACTTCGGGCATCTCAGACACCTGGGTAACGAAGCGGCAATACCACTCGCTGCTGTGATGCTGGGTTTTTATCAGCACAAATGCCGTCAACCCAAGCCCCAGTTTTTCAGGATCTAACAGCGCGACGCGCCCCAGAAGAATACCGTCATCTTCCAGCTTCTTAAGCCGCTTCCAGCACGGGGTGGTGGTCAGATTAACGGCATCTGCCAGCGCCTGCAAAGAGAGGGTACAGTCACTTTGCAGCAATGAAAGGAGCTTGCGGTCAATTTTATCTAGCATACCCACCTCACAGAGAAAATTTTTCTCCCTTAATTCTATTTCAAAGGCCAGATAGCAACAATTTTTTCTGTGCTTTTCGCTATGCTAGGCACAAAATGACAAACGGATAACGACGATGAATAGCACCTGGGTTAAACATGCGATCAGCGAAATCAATGCCGACTATCAGCGCTCGGCGGATACGCACCTGATTCGCCTTTCCCTGCCGGGATTTGACGGCATTCAGCTCTATCTGAAAGATGAAAGCACCCATCCTACCGGCAGCCTGAAGCATCGCCTGGCGCGCTCGCTGTTTTTATACGGTTTATGTAACGGCTGGATTAAAGAAGGCACCACCATCATTGAATCCTCTTCCGGTTCAACGGCGGTGTCCGAAGCCTATTTCGCCCGCCTGCTGGGCCTGCCGTTTATTGCGGTGATGCCCTCCTGCACCGCAAAACGCAAAATCGAACAGATCGAATTTTACGGCGGTCGCTGCCACTTTGTGGAAAGCGCCTGCGAAATCTACGCCGCCTCTGAAATGCTGGCTCGTGAGCTGAACGGCCACTATATGGACCAGTTCACCTTCGCCGAGCGCGCAACGGACTGGCGCGGGAATAACAACATTGCCGACAGTATTTTCCGCCAGATGACCCACGAACCGCATCCGGTTCCGTCCTACATTGTGATGAGCGCCGGTACCGGCGGTACGTCAGCCACGATCGGACGCTATATCCGCTGTCAGGGTTACGATACCCAGCTGATGGTAGTTGACCCGCAGAACTCCGTGTTCCTCGACTACTGGCAAAACCGCGATGCCGGTCTGCGCAGCCCGGTGGGGAGTAAAATTGAAGGGATTGGCCGTCCGCGCGTTGAGCCCTCTTTCATCCCCGACGTTGTGGACGAGATGATGCGCGTGCCGGATGCCGCCAGCGTGGCAACGGCGCACTGGCTGGAAACGCAGCTGGGCCGCAAAGTGGGCGCCTCGACGGGCACCAATATGTGGGGCGCGCTGCAGCTTGCCGCACGTATGCGCGAAGCGGGACGCACCGGTTCCATCGTCACGCTGCTGTGCGACAGCGGCGAGCGTTATCTCGAGACCTACTACAATGCGGAGTGGGTGCAGGCCAACATCGGTGATATCGCCCCCTGGAAGGCGCAGATTGCTCAACTGCTGAAATAAAAAAAGCCAGACCGAAGCCTGGCTTGCTGGAAGGGTCTCACTATTCGGGGGAATATGGGAGGTTGTTATTGTCCAGCCAATGCGTCAAAAAATGGGACACTGCTTCATTACGGCAGTGACCGATAACCGGCAGATGGGGAAGTTCTGCTTTCAGCTGCGCCATCGCATTCCCCATGATCAGACCGCGACCTACGCTACCCAGCATTTCGCGGTCGTTCATGGCGTCACCGAACGCCATACACTCCTGCAGCGTTAATCCCAGGTGGTCGCTCAGCACCGCCAGAGCGGAACCTTTGTTACAGCCCACCGGCAGCACTTCCAGGCAATCCACCGCCGAGAAGGTCAGGTGCGCCCGGTCGCCCAGCACCTCATTCAGTTGGATCCGTAAGCGACAGAGATCGTCGTGATCGCCGCAGAAGCAGATCTTGGTCACCGCATGGGCGGGGATCCGGCGCAGATCGATAAGCTGGTATTTAAAGCCGCTGTATACATGCGCGTGCAATAATTCCGGGATGTTGCTTCCGGTAAACCAGCCCCGATCGTTAAAGACGTGGATGCTGGCCTGCGTGTCCCAGGTACTGTGCAGCACGATATCCGCCACTTCCGGATTGAGATCCTGTCGGTACAGCACATCGCCTTCTACGGAGTGAATTCGCGTCCCGTTGCCGGTGATCAGAAAGGCGTCGAGGGAAAACGCGCCCAGCAGGTGGCGCATTTCCAGAACATGACGCCCGGTGGCAAACGTCAGGGTGACATTACGCTCGTGCAGGCGCTTCAGCGTGTTCAGGGTTTTCTCCCCTAAACGGTGATCCGGCATTAACAGCGTACCGTCCATATCAAATGCAGCGAGCCGAGCCATGATTACTCCCGAAATGTGATGCGGTTAACTTGTGCATCAGTATCGTGTGAGATATACGGAAGTAATAGTGAATAGATGAAAATTATTGTTCCGGGTTTCTTATGCGCCAGCTTAACCGTCTTAACCAGTATCAACGCCTGTGGCAACCTTCCGCTGGCGCGCCGCAGCAGGTAACCGTAAATGAACTTGCCAGCCGCTGCTTTTGTAGCGAGCGACATGTCCGTACTCTGCTGCGTCAGGCCCAGGAGGCGGGCTGGCTGACCTGGCGCGCGCAGTCCGGGCGTGGAAGGCGCGGTGCGCTGACGTTTCACGTCACTCCGGAATCACTGCGCAATACGATGATGGAAGAAGCGCTAAAAAGCGGGCAGCAGCATAACGCCCTCGAGCTGGCGCAGCTTGCTCCCGAAGATTTGCGTGCGCTGCTGCACCCGTTTTTGGGTGGGCAGTGGCAAAACGACACGCCGACGCTGCGCATTCCCTACTACCGCTCACTGGAGCCGCTTCAGCCGGGCTTTTTACCGGGTCGGGCAGAGCAGCATCTGGCAGGGCAAGTCTTCTCAGGTTTGACGCGATTTCACGGCAACAGCAGTGAACCTACGGGCGATCTGGCGCATCACTGGGATGTGTCGGATGATGGACTGCGCTGGCATTTCTACATTCGCTCCACGCTGCACTGGCATAACGGCGATAAAATTGAAACGGTGCATCTCCAGCGGAGCCTGACCGCGCTGTTGACGCTTCCCGCCCTGCGCACTCTGTTTCAGAGCGTCCTCTGTATCGAAACAACGCATCCGCAGTGCCTGACGTTTACGCTGCATCATCCGGACTACTGGCTGCCGCACAGGCTGGCAACCTACTGTAGCCGTCTGGCGCATCCCGACCATTCGACGATTGGCAGCGGCCCCTTTCGGCTGGTCGCCTTTGAACCCGACCTGGTTCGTCTGGAAAGCCATGAGCAGTACCACCTGAGCCATCCGCTGCTCAAAGCCATCGAATACTGGATCACACCCCAGCTTTTTGATCACAGGTTGGGTACCAGCTGCCGTCACCCGGTGCAAATCGCGATTGGTGAGGCCGACGAGCTGGAAAGTCTGCGGCTGGTAAGCAGCAGCACCAGCCTGGGGTTCTGTTACCTCACGCTAAAACAGAGCGCACGCCTGAGTGAGAACCAGGCAAAGCGGCTGATTAATATCATTCATCACTCCAGGCTTCTCCACACGCTTCCGCTAAACGAAGGGCTCATCACCCCCACCGGGGAACTGCTTCCCGGCTGGACAATCCCCGACTGGACTGATTTAACCGATGTTGCCCTGCCTGAAGCACTGACGCTGGTTTACCATCTTCCCGTTGAGCTTCACACCATGGCCAGCCAGTTGAAGACGTACCTGGCGCTACAGGGTTGTGAGCTGACCGTCATCTTTCATGACGCCAAGACGTGGGACGGATGCCAGCAGCTTGCCGAAACAGACATCATGATGGGCGACAGGCTGATTGGCGAAGCGCCAGCGTATACGCTTGAGCAGTGGCTGCGCTGCGATACGCTTTGGCCACACGTGTTAAGCGCACCGGCGTACGCCCATTTGCAAGCCACGCTGGATGCGGTACAGACTCAGGCCGAGGCTCGGGATCGGCACGCGGGCCTGAAGGCCATTTTTAGCCGATTAATGGAAAATGCAGTGCTGACGCCGCTCTTTAATTATCAGTATCAGATCAGCGCGCCGCCGGGCGTGAATGGGATTCGCCTCAACACCCGCGGCTGGTTTGATTTTACCGAAGCCTGGCTGCCAGCCCCCAAATCGTGAAGAAGCTGGTCGCCGCCACAGGCAGACGGTAACATAACGTTTTTACCGTAACAGTCGAGATGATTTATGAAACGTGCCGTCGTCGTGTTCAGCGGAGGACAAGACTCTACTACCTGCCTGGTCCAGGCTCTTCATCAGTACGATGAAGTTCACTGTGTCACTTTCGATTATGGTCAGCGCCATCGCGCTGAGATCGACGTTGCCCGTGAACTGGCCCTGAAACTGGGCGCACGCGCGCACAAGGTGCTGGACGTTACGCTGTTAAATGAACTGGCCGTGAGTAGCCTCACCCGGGACAGTATTCCCGTCCCGGACTACGAACCCGATGCCAGCGGCATTCCGAATACCTTCGTGCCGGGCCGCAATATTCTGTTCCTCACCCTGACGGCAATTTATGCCTACCAGGTAAAAGCCGAAGCGGTGATCACGGGCGTGTGTGAAACAGACTTCTCCGGCTACCCGGACTGTCGTGATGAGTTCGTGAAGGCGTTAAATCACGCCGTCAATCTGGGGATGGCGAAAGAGACGCGCTTTGAAACCCCGCTGATGTGGCTGGATAAAGCCGAAACCTGGGCGCTGGCCGACTACTGGGGCAAGCTGGACCTGGTTCGCAGCGAAACCCTCACCTGCTACAACGGCATTAAAGGCGACGGTTGCGGCCAGTGCGCCGCCTGTAATCTGCGCGCTAACGGGCTGAACCACTATCTTGCCGATAAAGCCGGCGTCATGGCCGCAATGCAGAAAAAAACCGGGCTTAAATAGGGCGACCTGACCGTGCTGTCGCATAACAGGTGTCGACAGCACGGGTAAGCCTGAACCTGTGTTACACGATCATCAGTTCCAGCTTTTCGCGCAATTCCCCTTCCAGCGGCAGCGCTTTCTGCGTTTTCAGATCGATACAGACAAAGGTGATCAACGCATCAGCCACCACCTGCCCTTCGGGATCGAGCGTAACCACCTGGCTTAACACGCCGCTTTTGCCATTGATCTGCTGCACCTGGCTGGTCACCGTGAGCACATCGCCCAACACGGCAGGGCGACGGTAGTTGATATTGATATTGACGACCACGAACGCGATGTTGTGCGCGGTCATCCACTGAAAGCTTTCGCTGTTTTCCAGCCCGTCCCAGCGCGCTTCCTCAAGAAACTCCAGGTAGCGGGCATTGTTCACATGCTGGTAAACGTCGAGGTGAAAACCGCGTACTTTTATTTTTGTCTGCATAGCGCAATAGCCTTTACTGTTATTGTAGGATGAGAGGTCATAACTGGTATGACCTCTTTATCCTGGCAAAATTTTGCCGCTGTGCAAGTAATTGTGAGATTACAACGTCAGGTGTGCGAGGTTGCGCTCAACCAGCGCGCTCCCCATGCCGGGAACCTGCTTGAGGTCGTCGACCGTTTTGAAAGGACCATACTCTTCACGATAGCTTACGATGGCCTGCGCTTTTTTCAGCCCGACGCCATTCATCACGCGGGCCAGCTCTTCCGCAGAGGCCGAATTGATGCTGACTCGCGTACCGTCATCATCCACGTTTTTACCAACGTCAGCCGCTTTGGTTTGCCCCTGCCCCGGCGCTGCGGCGTCGGTCTTACTCTGTACCGCCTGTGGTTTAGCGGCAGGTGTCGCCGCCAGTGCGCCCGCGCTCAGCCCGGTGGTGGCAATAGCCAGCGTAATAAACAGTGCTTTGATTCCACATTTCATGCTGTTATCTCCTTGTTTGTAGACAGCCACGTCACGATAGCCGCCCGATAAAAGAGGCACAAACAGCAGAGTGCAGAAATGGAAAAGGCCGCGAAAGCGGCCTTTAGTTATTGCAGAGCGTTGCGAAAATCTGCGAGCAGATACGTAATTATTGCTGCTGAGTAATGATATCGCCCAGCTTAATTTTGGCCTCTTTACGCAGGTTGCTCATCATGGCTTCGAAGGCAATCTGGGCATTGTTCTGGGTAATCCCCTGGACCATCGCCTTCTTCTGCGCGTCTGGCAGAGTGCCGGCTTTCACTTCATCCAGCGCCAGCAGAACGACGTTACCCTGCATATCGGTAGTGGTGCCGAAGCTTGGCTTGTCTTTCGCCGGCAGAGTCAGGCCAAACGCGGCCTGGCTGATAGGGTCCTGACCAGTACGGCTCAGCGTTTTCGCTTCACCGAAGCTCAGGCCAGCCGCTTTCAGCGCGTCCTGTTTACCCGCTTTCAGATCGGCCAGAATCTTCTCAGCATCCAGTTTCGCCTGCTGTTCCGCTTTGTTGTGCTTAACCTGAGCGACGACCTGATCCTTCACTTCCGCCAGCGGTTTGACCGCTTCTGGCTTGTGCTCGCTGACGCGCAGCACAAACGCACGATCGCCATCGACGGTAATGATGTCTGAGTTACTGCCCGGCGTGCCGTTCTCACCAACCAGACCACCGTTGAAGATGGCATCAGAAACCGGTTTGAAGTTCAGCTCTTCCGGCAAGTTGTCACGACCAAACCAGCCCGTCTCAACCGCTTTCACCCCAGCCGCCTGCTCGGCACCCGCCAGAGATTCGTTGTCGTTGCTGGCAGCATCACTCACTTTCTGCTGCAGCGCATAGTAGGCATCCAGCGCTTTTTCCTGCTTCACTTTTGCCGCGATATCGTCACGAACCTCAGCCAGCGGCTTGGTTTTCGCCGCGGTGATGTCGTCCAGACGCACGACCAGGAAACCTACGGATGATTTAATGACGCCAGACAGTTGGCCTTTCTCTTTCAGACCCGCATTTTTCAGCTCGTCCGGCGTGGTCGCGTCTTCCAGCCAGCCCATATCGCCGCCGTTTTTCGCAGAGATAATGTCGGTGGATTTCGCTTTCGCGACGGTCGCAAAATCAGCGCCTTTGTTCAGCTCATCCAGTACCGCTTTGGCATCCGCCTCGGTTTTGGTCTGAATCACGCTGTAGCGGTTACGCTGCGGCTGTGTGAACTGATCCTGATGCTGGTCGTAGTAAGACTGGATTTCCGCGTCAGACGCGCTTTCCTGCAGCGCAGCCGCATCCAGCTTGATGTAGCTCACGCGGAACTGTTCTGGAGAAACAAAGGTATTCTTGTTCTGCTCGTACCAGGCGTTAATGTCAGCGTCGCTCACCTGCTGTTTCGCCGCCAGAGCGTTAACATCAATGGTCGCTTCACGTACAACGCGCTGCTGCGCCACCAGCGCAGCCAGTTCATCCGTTTCGCCTTTAAGCATGAAATCGGTGCCAACAACGGCATTGATGAGCTGCTGGGTGGTCAGTTGGTTACGCAGCGCCTGCGCGTACTGATCGGCCGTCATCCCCATCTGGTTGACGATGCTGTTGTAACGCGCGTTGTCGAATTTACCGTTAGACTGGAAGGCTTGCGTGGAGAAGATGGCTTTTTTCACCTGCTCATCGCTAATGCCAAGGCCGAGTTTTTTGGCATACTGATCCAGCAGCGCTTCGTCGATAAGACGGTTCAGCGTCTGCTGACGCAGGGTCTTCATATACCCTTCGTTTGCTGCCAGTTCAGAGAATTGGTCGCCCAGCTGTTGCTGCATACGGTTACGTTCACCGGCAAAAGCATTCTCGAACTGGCCGCGGCTGATCTCCTGGCCATTCACTTTTGCGGCATAGTTCGCGCCACCGCCAATAAGGTAACTGCTCACGCCGGTCAATATGAACGACACGATAATGATACCGAAAATAATCTTGAGCACGAGACTGTTAGCAGCCGTGCGTAAGCTGTCCATCATGGTGTAACAACACTCCGCTGTAGGTGACTGGTTACCTGACGCTGACGGAAAATCCTGCCCGTCGCGCGTAAAGTCGTATTGTGACAAGAAAACGGGGCGATTGTCAGCCCACAACTCGCATAAACTCGCACAAATCAGGTCTGGACAAACAAAAAAGGCACATCAAAAGATGCGCCCTTGTACTATCCGGCTTCCCTGAAACGGGAAAGCAATCAGTTTACTGCGTCTTTCAGCGCTTTACCTGCACGGAAACCCGGCACTTTAGCGGCAGCAATGGTGATCTCTTTACCGGTCTGAGGGTTGCGGCCAGTACGGGCAGCACGCTCTTTAACAGCAAAAGTACCGAAGCCTACCAGTGCAACGTCGTCCCCAGCCTGCAGAGATTCAGTAACAGAAGCAATTAATGCATCTAACGCACGTCCAGCTGCAGCTTTAGAAATATCAGCACCAGCAGCAATTTTGTCAATCAGTTGAGATTTATTCACTGTTCTCTTCCTCTCTTTATAATTTATATCGCGCCTGAATCCTTCACAACGCGACCGCGCAGCAGTTATATCAGGCCTGCCATGACCTTACAACACCCGTTGTTGATGGCTGACCTAATCAGCAATCTAAATTAGCTATACAAAAAAAGGCTGGCAAGTGCGAAATGACTTACCAGCCTTGTTTTTATTGACGCTCTTTGCGCGAGGTCACTATTTTGCGGTTACAACCTGCATTCCGGACGGTTCATTCTGCAATGCGAGACTAAGTACTTCCTCAATTCGCTTAACAGGATGGATCTGCAGGTCGGCAATCACGTTGTCCGGAATCTCTTCCAGATCGCGTTTGTTTTCGTAAGGGATCAATACGGTTTTGATCCCACCACGATGCGCCGCCAGCAGTTTTTCTTTTAAGCCACCGATTGGCAGAACCTGACCGCGCAGGGTGATTTCACCGGTCATTGCCACATCAGCACGCACCGGGTTACCTGTCAGGCAAGAAACCAGAGCGGTACACATGGCAATACCCGCGCTTGGACCATCTTTCGGCGTCGCCCCTTCAGGTACGTGTACGTGGATGTCGCGTTTTTCGTAGAAATCCGGGTTGATACCCAGTTTCTCCGCGCGCGCGCGCACCACGGTCAGCGCCGCCTGAATGGACTCCTGCATCACTTCACCCAGCGAGCCGGTATAGGTCAGCTTGCCTTTACCCGGTACACAGGCGGTTTCGATGGTCAGCAGATCGCCGCCCACTTCCGTCCATGCCAGACCGGTCACCTGGCCAACGCGGTTTTCGTTGTCCGCGCGACCGTAGTCGAAGCGCTGAACGCCGAGATAAGCATGCAGGTTATCACCATTAATCGTGATGTGTTTCAGGCTCTTATCCAGCAGCAGCTGTTTCACCGCCTTACGGCACAGTTTAGAGATTTCACGCTCAAGGCTACGCACGCCCGCTTCACGAGTATAGTAGCGGATGATGCCAATAATCGCGCTGTCCTCGACGGTCAGCTCGTTGGCTTTCAGCGCGTTACGCTCAATCTGTTTCGGCAGCAGGTGCTGTTTCGCGATGTTCAGCTTCTCGTCTTCGGTATAGCCGGAGAGACGGATCACTTCCATACGGTCCAGCAGCGGCGCCGGAATGTTCATGGAGTTCGACGTCGCCACGAACATCACGTCGCTCAGGTCGTAGTCCACTTCCAGGTAGTGATCGCTGAACGCCACGTTCTGTTCTGGATCAAGCACTTCCAGCAGCGCAGACGCAGGGTCACCACGCATGTCCGACGACATTTTGTCGATCTCATCGAGCAGGAACAGCGGGTTTTTAACGCCCACTTTCGCCATCTTCTGGATCAGTTTACCCGGCATAGAACCGATGTAGGTACGGCGGTGACCGCGGATTTCCGCTTCATCGCGTACGCCGCCCAGCGCCATACGGATATACTTACGTCCGGTCGCTTTAGCGATGGACTGGCCCAGAGAGGTTTTACCCACCCCCGGCGGTCCTACCAGGCACAGAATTGGGCCTTTGATTTTGTTTACACGGCTTTGTACCGCGAGGTACTCAAGAATGCGGTCTTTCACGCGTTCCAGGCCATAATGGTCAGTATCCAGGATCTCCTGCGCCTGACGCAGGTCTTTTTTGACCTTGCTGCGGGCGTTCCACGGAACCTGTACCATCCACTCAATGTAGCCGCGCACCACTGTCGCTTCCGCCGACATCGGAGACATCATTTTCAGCTTCTGCAGTTCTGCTTCGGCTTTCTCTTTCGCCTCTTTCGGCATCTTCGCCGCGTCGATCTTACGCTTCAGCGCTTCGTTTTCGTCCGGCGCGTCGTCCATCTCGCCCAGCTCTTTCTGAATGGCCTTCATTTGCTCATTCAGATAGTACTCACGCTGAGATTTCTCCATCTGCTTTTTCACGCGGTTGCGAATACGCTTCTCAACCTGCAGCAGATCGATTTCGGACTCCATCATCGCCATCAGGTATTCCAGACGTTCGTTAACGTCGGACATTTCCAGCACGGACTGTTTGTCAGCCAGCTTCAGCGGCATATGGGCAGCGATGGTGTCCGCCAGACGTGCAGGATCGTCGATGCTGTTCAGCGACGTCAGCACTTCTGGTGGGATTTTCTTGTTCAGCTTGATATAGCCTTCAAACTGGCTAATCGCGGTGCGAACCAGCACTTCCTGTTCGCGCTCATCAAGTTCAGGCGAATCAAGGTACTCTGCCTTCGCAGAGAAGTGTTCGCCGTCGTCTGACAGAGTGGTAATACGCGCACGCTGCAGGCCTTCTACCAGCACCTTCACGGTGCCGTCAGGCAGCTTCAGCATCTGCAAAATAGAGGCCACGGTCCCGACGGTGAAAAGATCGTTTACACCCGGCTCATCCGTTGATGCTTCTTTCTGCGCCACCAGCATGATTTTTTTATCATGATCCATAGCGGCTTCGAGGCAACGGATAGATTTTTCCCGCCCTACAAATAAGGGTATGACCATGTGCGGATAAACCACCACATCGCGCAACGGCAATACGGGGATTTCAATGCGTTCAGAACGCTCAGGATTCATAGAGCTCTCTCTTAGTTAGTGTCCGCCAGGTAAGCTGGTCATGTCACTGTGCTTCACATAACCATTAACATGTATCCAGTATATGGGGATGTTTCCCACACATTCAACGCTATGAATACGGAAAAAGTAAAGGGGAGATAAAATCCCCCCTTTTTGATTAACTGCTTGTATGATTTGGTGAATTATTCGCCAGATGCCTGCTGGGCTTCCGGTTTGCCGTAAATCAGCAGCGGTTTGGTTTGACCGCTGATGACCGACTCGTCAATCACCACTTTCTCAACGTCTTCCATCGACGGCAGATCGTACATGGTGTCGAGCAGTGCCGCTTCAACGATAGAACGCAGGCCACGCGCACCGGTTTTGCGGCTCATTGCTTTTTTGGCAATCGCATCCAGCGCTTCGTCGCGGAATTCCAGATCAACCCCTTCCAGATTGAACAGCGCCTGATACTGCTTGGTCAGCGCATTTTTCGGCTCTTTCAGGATCTGGATCAGTGCCTCTTCACTCAGCTCATTCAGCGTAGCCACAACCGGCAGACGACCGATGAATTCAGGGATCAGACCGAATTTGATCAGATCTTCTGGTTCAACCTGTGCCAGGAGCTCGCCTTCGTTCGGTTTTTCGGATGTGGATTTCACCGTTGCGCCAAAACCAATGCCGGAGCCGGTTTCAACACGGTGGGAGATAACTTTATCCAGACCAGCAAAGGCACCGCCACAGATGAACAGGATCTTGGAGGTATCAACCTGCAGGAACTCCTGCTGCGGATGTTTACGACCACCCTGTGGCGGAACGGCGGCAACCGTACCTTCGATCAGCTTCAGCAGTGCCTGCTGTACGCCTTCACCCGATACGTCACGAGTGATGGACGGGTTGTCGGATTTACGGGAGATCTTGTCGATCTCATCGATGTAAACAATCCCGCGCTGGGCTTTCTGTACGTCGTAATCGCACTTCTGCAGCAGTTTCTGGATGATGTTTTCGACGTCCTCACCCACGTAACCGGCTTCGGTCAGGGTGGTGGCATCCGCCATGGTGAACGGAACATCAAGCAGACGCGCCAGGGTTTCAGCCAGCAGCGTTTTACCGGAACCGGTTGGGCCGATGAGCAGAATGTTACTTTTACCCAGTTCCACGCCATTGCTGGTATCGCCGTTACGCAGGCGTTTGTAGTGGTTATAGACCGCTACCGCCAGCACTTTCTTGGCCTGCTCCTGGCCGATGACGTAGTCGTCAAGGTGATGACGAATTTCATGCGGCGTTGGCAGCGCGCTGCGCTCACGGTGCGGTGCGACTTCTTTAATCTCTTCGCGAATGATGTCGTTACATAAATCGACGCATTCGTCGCAGATATACACGGACGGCCCGGCAATCAGTTTACGCACTTCATGCTGGCTTTTGCCGCAAAAAGAGCAGTACAGCAGTTTGCCCGAACCATCTTTGCGTTTATCTGTCATGAGTCCAAACCTCTTTTTAAGTTCTTTGTGCCGCACATGACGACGCAAATGCCATTCTAAGACGCAAGCTGCATTCAGCAGCGTGCCGCCCTACCTTAGTATAGCGGCACACTCGCGTCGCGGGCATCAATTACGATGGGTCAACACGGAGTCGACTAAGCCGTACTCAACTGCCTCTGAAGCAGAGAGGAAGCGATCGCGCTCGGTATCGCGCTCGATCTGCTCGAGAGATTGACCCGTATGCTGCGCCATAAGTTCATTCATGCGCGCTTTTACTTTCAGGATTTCGCGGGCGTGGATTTCGATATCCGTCGCCTGCCCCTGGTAACCGCCCAGCGGCTGGTGAATCATCACGCGGGAATTCGGCAAGCAGAATCGCTTACCCTTCGCCCCTGCGGTTAACAGGAACGCGCCCATAGATGCGGCCTGACCCATACAGATCGTGCTGACATCCGGTTTGATGAATTGCATGGTGTCATAAATGGACATCCCTGCGGTAATCACGCCACCCGGGGAGTTAATGTACAGGTAAATGTCTTTTTCCGGGTTTTCCGCTTCCAGAAACAGCATCTGCGCCACGATCAGGTTAGCCATGTGGTCTTCCACCTGGCCGGTCAGAAAGATAACGCGTTCCTTGAGCAGACGGGAATAGATATCAAAAGAACGCTCACCACGTGAGGTCTGTTCAATAACCATTGGCACCAGAGCCATATGGGGTGCAAAGTTATCTCGTTCGCCACTGTATGACATTTCCGTCTCCTGGATCAAAATTGAAAACACCTGCTGTACTGATTGTAACCTTACGGACGGATTATCAGCCAGTCTCATTCATCATGATTACGTACTTATGGGGTTCACAGTGCCCTATTTCAAGCATAACAACCTTTTGTTGTTACGCTAACACCGAAAGGGCGTTTTAGCACTCTTCCTGGGCTCTGGCTGCGATAAAAAAAACCCGCTGCCGCAAGGCAACGGGTTTTCTGTTCAAACTTTAAACCGTTGGGGCGAAATTACGCCTGCTGGTTCATCAGTTCGTTGAAAGAGGTCGCTTTTTCGGTCACTTTCGCTTTCGCCAGTACCGCTTCAACCGCCTGCTCTTCCAGGGCAACGTTGCGCATGTTGTCCATCAGCTCTTTGTTCTTACCGTAGAACTCGATCACTTCTGATGGATCTTCGTATGCAGAAGCCATCTCTTCGATCAGGCCTTTCACACGCTCTTCGTCAGCTTTCAGCTCGTGGGTACGAATCACTTCGCCCAGCAGCAGGCCAACCACAACGCGGCGTTTTGCCTGCTCTTCGAACAGCTCGCGTGGCAGTTCCATCGCTTGCTGCTGGTTGCCACCGAAACGCTGTGCAGCCTGACGGCGCAGAACGTCGATTTCGCTGTCGATCAGTGCAGCAGGAACGTCGATTTCGTTGGCTTTCACCAGGCCTTCGATCGCCTGAGACTTCACGCGGTTACGCACAGCACCGTTCAGCTCGCGCTCCATGTTTTTACGCACTTCGGTACGCAGGCCAGCAACAGAACCGTCTTCCACGCCGAAACGTTTGATGAACTCTTCAGTCAGTTCTGGCAGTTCGCGCTCTTCCACTTTCTTCAGGTTGATGACGAACTTCGCTGCTTTACCTTTCAGGTTTTCAGCGTGGTACTCTTCCGGGAAGGTCACGTCGATGGTGAACTCTTCGCCAGCCTTGTGGCCTTTGATACCGTCTTCGAAGCCTGGGATCATACGACCCTGGCCCATTGCCAGTACGAAGTCAGACGCTTTGCCGCCTTCGAACTCTTCGCCGTCTACAGAACCGGTGAAGTCGATGGTTACGCGGTCTTCCGCGTCAACAGCGCCTTCTTTCTCTTTCCAGTTCGCCTGCTGCTTACGCAGGGTGTCCAGCATGCCGTCAACGTCTTCGTCAGTCACGGAGACAATCGGTTTTTCAACTTCGATAGATTCCAGACCTTTCAGCTCAACTTCCGGATACACTTCAAACTCTACGGAGTAGGTGAAGTCTTCGCCCAGTTTGTATTCGCCTGGAACGTAGTTTGGCGCACCGGCCGGATTGATTTTTTCTTTGATGATCGCATCGATAAAGTTGCGGCTCATCAGTTCACCCAGCACATCCTGACGCACGGAAGCGCCATAACGCTGAGCAACAACATTCATTGGTACTTTGCCCTTACGGAAGCCGTCAATACGTACTTTTTTTGCTACGTTGACCAGCTCGCTTTTCACAGCAGTTTCGATGCTGTCAGCAGCGATAGTAATCGTTACACGGCGGCCAAGGCCTTGAGTGGTTTCAACTGAAACTTGCATCTTGTTACCTCAAAAAAATCACAGTGCTCGGTCAACTCTGAATCTGTCTGTTATACCGGGATGCTCTCTTAGTGCAGATTCACATTCCCTGTCGCCAGAATCATCCCGAAGACATTCAATAAGACGCGGCATTATAGCGGCATCACTTAGGTGAGTCGAGAACGGTTGGGGCATGTTGCTGCGGCTTTTTTCACACTTTAAGGCTATTTTTAGCCTTAAAATCGCACCATCCGCTCAAAACTCAGACAAAACAAAACGGCCCGAAGGCCGTTTTGAGGAAATCTGTAAGCAACATACTGGAAAAGCTCCAGCCGTTGCAAATCCGATTTATCAGGCAATAGTGCCTGCACCGCGACAGGGCGGCGATGCGAAAACCGTATCCTGCAAGCCTTCCCATTCCTTAATGGTGTAGGTATGCAGTGCCAGCGCATGCACGGTCGTGGAGAGCTCTTCCGTCAAGGTGCTGTAGATCAAGCGATGTCGGTTCAGGAAACGTTCTCCCGTGAAGCGATCGCTAACCAGAACCACTTTAAAGTGGCTTTCAGAACCTGCCGGTACGTTATGACGATAGCTTTCGTCGACGACTTCGAGGAACACAGGGTTGAACGCTGCCCTTAATTTATCTTCTATATGCTCACGTATCATCATGAAATTACTCCTCCGACAACGCCAGGATGTCACCCATCCCTTTAAATATTAGCCGCTTTTACCGTTTCCATTACACATTGACAACAAATATTTAGCTTTCGTCCGATTTTCTCATTCAAACGAATGAAGTTAACTGTGAGGCTCATACCTTTTATCATCCGTGAAAGGAGAAAATGAGTGAGATGGTCAGTTTTCAGACAAGACGATGAATTTACATGCGTTGACCACTTCCCCTGACCGTTGGCGATGTTATGATGGCGGCAATTTTTCTCTCTATTATGCTTACGATTCGTGAGAACTTAAAAATGTTAAAAAAACTCTTCTTTCCATTGGTAGCCCTTTTTATGCTGGCAGGCTGTGCTACCCCGCCTACCACCATTGATGTCTCACCAAAAATCACCCTGCCTCAGCAGGACCCAAGCCTGATGGGCGTCACCGTGAGCATTAACGGTGCCGATCAGCGTCAGGATCAGGCGCTGGCAAAAGTGACCCGCGATAACCAGCAGGTGACGCTCACCGCGTCCCGTGACCTGCGCTTCCTGCTGCAGGAAGTGCTGGAGAAACAAATGACCGCTCGCGGCTATATGATCGGCCCAAGCGGTGCGGTTGATCTGCAGATCATCGTTAACAACCTGTACGCTGACGTGTCACAGGGCAACGTGCGCTACAACATCGCCACCAAAGCGGATATCGCCATCATTGCCACCGCGAAGAATGGCAACAAGATGACCAAAAACTACCGCGCGAGCTACTCTGTGGAAGGTGCGTTCCAGGCATCCAACCAGAACATTGCTAACGCCGTTAACAGCGTGCTGACCGATACCATCGCCGATATGGCGCAGGACACCAGCATCCACGACTTTATCAAGCAGAACGCACGTTAATCCTGCTCACTGACCCGGTGTAGCACCGGGTCAGTCTTATAAGAACATGTCCAGCCATTACTTACGCATTTTCCAGCAACCGAAATCAGCGATTCTGCTGATCCTCGGCTTTGCCTCGGGTTTACCCCTCGCGCTCACCTCCGGCACGCTTCAGGCGTGGATGACGGTCGAGAACATCGATCTCAAAACCATTGGTTTCTTCTCGCTTGTCGGTCAGGCCTATGTCTTCAAGTTCCTGTGGTCGCCGGTGATGGATCGCTATACGCCGCCGTTCCTCGGGCGTCGCCGCGGCTGGCTGGTGATGACGCAGGTCTTGCTGCTGCTGGCCATCGCGGCGATGGGGTTTCTTGAGCCCACCACGCAGCTGCGCTGGATGGCCGCGCTTGCGGTGGTGATTGCCTTCTGTTCCGCCTCTCAGGATATCGTGTTCGACGCCTGGAAGACGGACGTGTTACCAGCGGAAGAACGCGGTGCCGGTGCGGCCATCAGCGTGCTGGGCTATCGCCTCGGGATGCTGGTCTCTGGCGGGCTGGCGCTGTGGCTGGCCGACCGTTACCTCGGCTGGCAGGGCATGTACTGGCTGATGGCCGCCCTGCTTATCCCCTGCATTATCGCCACGCTCTTTGCCCCCGAACCGAGCGACGTTATTCCGGTTCCCCGCTCGCTGGAGCAGGCCGTGGCGGAACCGCTGCGCGACTTCTTTGGCCGCAACAACGCCTGGCTGATCCTGCTGCTGATCGTCCTTTATAAGCTTGGCGACGCCTTTGCCATGAGCCTGACCACCACCTTCCTGATCCGCGGTGTCGGTTTTGATGCCGGTGAAGTGGGGGTAGTGAATAAAACGCTGGGGCTGTTTGCGACCATTGTCGGGGCACTTTACGGTGGCGTGCTGATGCAGCGCCTGACGCTGTTCCGCGCGCTGCTGATCTTCGGCATTCTTCAGGGCGCCTCTAACGCGGGCTACTGGCTGCTGTCGATTACCGACAAACATATGATCAGCATGGCCGCTGCGGTGTTCTTCGAAAATCTCTGCGGCGGTATGGGGACAGCAGCCTTTGTCGCCCTGCTGATGACCCTGTGCAACAAGTCATTTTCCGCCACGCAGTTCGCGCTGCTCTCGGCGCTCTCTGCCGTTGGCCGCGTTTACGTAGGTCCGATTGCCGGCTGGTTTGTGGAAGCCCACGGTTGGCCAACGTTTTATCTTTTCTCCGTCGTGGCTGCCGTGCCGGGGATTTTATTGTTGCTGGTCTGTCGCCAGACGCTGGAATATACCCAGCGGACCGAACACTTTATGCCACGAACTGAATATCACCGCGCCTACCGTTTTGCGTTACGTCTGTTAATGATGGGCTGCGTTGCGCTGGCACTCTGGCTTATCGTGCTCATTATTAATGCCAGCACACCACTGGCGCTCCCGTTTGAGGCCCTTCTGCTGGACGCCGGAGCCCTGCTGGCCATCGTTGGGATCCTGACGGGCGGTCTGCTCGATTTCATGGCGTTGCGTAAAACGCAGCTGACCTGAAGAAAAATGCGAAAGGTTATTTCCCGTTGTAATCACCAACCGAAATTATAACGGTGAAATAGCCACCATCGACTAAAAAAAATATTTGTTGTTTTGTGCGGGATAGGATTTGGAAATTATTGGCTCTGGTTCCAAAACGCTATTTTTCATTAAACGATTCAGCATGCGATAGTTTGATTTTTCGTTTTTTAGATGTCTTTTTATTGATAATTAATTGTTAATTTTTTGTTTATTTTTAACAATGGTTATACCAATTGTCCCTTTTAGGGTATGCTTGGGGGTCCTTTCGTTATAAAGCCCATCTCATGCGGCTTCGGTCATAAAAACCGACATAATTTGCAACACTTGTGACACGTGCGGCAGAACCCGGTAACACCTTCCTGACACAGGCCTAATGATGTTTACAGTAATGTAACCTTCCCGTAAAATGCCCGCACACTTTAAACGCCACCAGACTCCCGTGGAATTGAGGTCGTTAAATGAGACTCAGGAAATACAATAAAAGTTTGGGATGGTTGTCATTATTCGCAGGCACTGTATTACTCAGTGGCTGTGATTCTGCACTACTAGACCCCAAAGGACAGATTGGACTGGAACAACGTTCACTGATATTGACGGCTTTTGGCCTGATGTTGATTGTGGTTATTCCAGCCATTTTGATGGCTGTTGGTTTCGCCTGGAAGTATCGTGCGAGCAATAAAGATGCGAAGTATAGCCCGAACTGGTCACACTCCAACAAAGTGGAAGCTGTGGTCTGGACGGTACCTATCCTGATCATCCTGTTCCTTGCCGTACTGACCTGGAAAACCACTCACGCACTTGAGCCAAGCAAGCCGCTGGTTCACGATGAAAAACCGATTACCATTGAAGTGGTCTCCATGGACTGGAAATGGTTCTTCATCTATCCAGAGCAGGGCATTGCTACCGTGAATGAAATCGCCTTCCCGGCGAACACTCCGGTTCAGTTCAAAGTGACCTCCAACTCCGTAATGAACTCCTTCTTCATCCCGCGTCTGGGTAGCCAGATTTACGCGATGGCCGGTATGCAGACTAACCTGCATCTGATCGCGAATGAAGCAGGCACCTACGATGGTATCTCCGCCAGCTATAGCGGCCCGGGCTTCTCAGGTATGAAGTTCAAAGCTATTGCAACGCCAGACCGTGCCGCTTTCGACCAGTGGGTTGAAAAAGCGAAACAGTCTCCAAACACCATGTCTGACATGGCGGCGTTCGAAAAAGTGGCTGCACCTAGCGAATACAACAAGGTGGAGTACTTCTCTAACGTGAAGCCTGATTTGTTCAAAGACGTTATTGGCAAATTTATGGATCACGGCAAGAGCATGGACATGACCCAGCCAGAAGGCGAGCACAGCGCGCACGAAGGTATGGAAGGCATGGACATGAGCCACGCGGAAACCGCTCACTAAGGGGCCGAGGAAGAAAATGTTCGGAAAATTGACACTGGATGCAGTGCCCTACCATGAACCGATTATCATGGTTACGGTGGCTGCAATTATCATCGGTGGCGCGGCCTTAGTTGGCCTGATCACTTACTTCGGTAAGTGGAGCTACCTGTGGAATGAGTGGCTGACTTCGGTTGACCACAAAAAACTCGGTATCATGTACTGCATCGTCGGTATCGTCATGTTAATTCGTGGCTTTGCGGATGCGATCATGATGCGTAGCCAGCAGGCGCTCGCGTCTGCGGGTGAAGCCGGCTTCCTGCCACCGCACCACTACGATCAGATCTTTACCGCCCACGGCGTTATCATGATCTTCTTCGTGGCGATGCCGCTGGTTATCGGTCTGATGAACGTGGTCGTTCCGCTGCAAATCGGCGCGCGCGACGTTGCGTTCCCGTTCCTGAACAACCTGAGCTTCTGGTTCACCGTTGTCGGCGTTATTCTGGTTAACCTGTCACTGGGTGTGGGCGAATTCGCGCAGACCGGCTGGCTGGCTTACCCACCGCTGTCAGGAATTGAGTACAGCCCGGGCGTTGGCGTCGACTACTGGATTTGGGCACTTCAGCTCTCCGGTGTCGGTACGACCCTGACCGGTATCAACTTCTTCGTGACCATTATCAAGATGCGTGCCCCTGGCATGACCATGTTCAAGATGCCGGTATTTACCTGGGCATCTCTGTGCGCCAACATCCTGATTATTGCGTCCTTCCCAATTCTGACTGTTACCATCGCGCTGCTGACCCTGGACCGCTACCTGGGCACCCATTTCTTCACGAACGATATGGGTGGCAACATGATGATGTACATCAACCTGATTTGGGCATGGGGTCACCCGGAAGTTTACATCCTGGTTCTGCCTGTATTCGGTGTGTTCTCCGAAATCGCGGCAACCTTCTCGCGTAAACGTCTGTTTGGTTACACCTCTCTGGTGTGGGCAACCGTGTGTATTACCGTTCTGTCGTTCATCGTTTGGCTGCACCACTTCTTCACCATGGGTGCGGGCGCGAACGTAAACGCCTTCTTCGGTATTACCACCATGATTATCGCCATCCCGACCGGGGTGAAGATCTTCAACTGGCTGTTCACCATGTATCAGGGCCGTATCGTGTTCCACTCAGCAATGCTGTGGACCATCGGCTTCATCGTGACCTTCTCCGTAGGTGGGATGACCGGCGTACTGCTGGCGGTACCGGGTGCTGACTTCGTTCTGCACAACAGTCTGTTCCTGATTGCGCACTTCCATAACGTTATCATCGGTGGCGTGGTCTTCGGCTGCTTCGCTGGCGTAACCTACTGGTGGCCAAAAGCGTTCGGCTTCACGCTGAATGAAAAATGGGGTAAACGCGCGTTCTGGTTCTGGATCATCGGCTTCTTCGTCGCCTTTATGCCGCTGTATGTGCTGGGCTTCATGGGTATGACCCGTCGTCTGAGCCAGCAGATTGATCCGCAGTTCCACCCAATGCTGATGATTGCAGCGGGCGGTGCCGTGCTGATTGCCTGTGGTATCGCGTCTCAGCTGATTCAGTTCTACGTGTCTATTCGCGACCGCGACCAGAACCGTGACCTGACCGGTGACCCATGGGGTGGCCGTACGCTGGAGTGGGCGACCTCTTCTCCACCGCCTTTCTATAACTTTGCCATCGTGCCTCAGGTTCATGAACGTGACGCATTCTGGGAAATGAAAGAAAAAGGTGAAGCGTACAAGCAACCTGCTCATTACGAAGAGATCCATATGCCGAAAAACAGCGGTGCGGGCATTGTCATTGCCGCCTTCGCAACGGTATTTGGTTTCGCAATGATCTGGCACATCTGGTGGATGGCGATTGTTGGCTTTGCTGGCATCGTAATCAGCTGGATTGTGAAGAGCTTTGACGAGGACGTGGACTACTACGTACCAGTCCGTGAAGTTGAAAAGCTGGAAAATCAGCATTTCGACGAGATTTCTAAAGCGGGGCTGAAAAATGGCAACTGATACTCTGGCGCACTCAACTGCCCACGCGCATGAACATGCGCACCACGATACAGGACCGACCAAAGTCTTCGGTTTCTGGATCTACCTGATGAGCGACTGCATTCTGTTCTGCTGTCTGTTCGCGACCTATGCCGTTCTGGTGAACGGCACAGCGGGCGGCCCGACCGGCAAGGACATCTTTGAACTGCCGTTCGTTCTGGTTGAAACCGCACTGCTGTTATTCAGCTCCATCACCTACGGCATGGCGGCTATCGCCATGTACAAAAACAACAAGAGCCAGGTTGTCTCCTGGCTGGCGTTGACCTGGCTGTTTGGTGCTGGATTTATCGGGATGGAAATCTATGAATTCCATCACCTGATCATGGAAGGCTTCGGCCCGGATCGCAGTGGCTTCCTGTCCGCGTTCTTCGCGCTGGTTGGCACCCACGGTCTGCACGTGACCTCCGGTCTGATCTGGATGGCAGTACTGATGTTCCAGATCTCCCGTCGCGGCCTGACCAGTACTAACCGTACCCGTATCCTGTGCCTGAGCCTGTTCTGGCACTTCCTGGACGTGGTGTGGATCTGTGTGTTCTCTGTTGTCTATCTGATGGGGGCGATGTAATGAGTCATTCTAACGATCATGGCGCTTCCCACGGCAGCGTAAAAACCTACATGACAGGTTTCATCCTGTCGATCATCCTGACGGTGATCCCGTTCTGGATGGTGATGAGCGGTTCTGCGTCTAAGCCGGTTATCCTGGGAGCAATCCTGGTGACCGCGGTGATTCAGATTCTGGTGCATCTGGTTTGCTTCCTGCACATGAACACCAAGTCCGATGAAGGCTGGAACATGACCGCCTTTATCTTTACCGTGATTATCATCGCTATCCTGGTAGTCGGTTCCATCTGGATTATGTGGAACCTCAACTACAACATGATGGTTCACTAAGAGCGGCGAGTATGTTTAAGCAATACCTGCAAGTAACGAAACCAGGCATCATCTTTGGCAACCTGATCTCCGTGATCGGAGGGTTCCTGCTGGCCTCTAAGGGCAGCATTGATTACGCCCTCTTTATCTACACGCTGGTCGGTGTGTCACTGGTTGTTGCGTCCGGTTGTGTATTTAACAACTACATCGACATGGATATCGACAAGAAGATGGAAAGGACCAAAAATCGGGTGCTGGTGAAAGGCCTGATCGCCCCTTCCGTCTCGCTGGTGTACGCCACCTTGCTGGGTATTGCTGGCTTTATGCTGCTGTGGTTTGGTGCTAACCCGCTGGCCTGCTGGCTGGGGGTGATGGGGTTCGTGGTGTATGTGGGCATCTATAGCCTGTATATGAAACGTCACTCCGTCTACGGCACGCTGATTGGTTCTCTCTCCGGCGCTGCGCCGCCGGTGATTGGCTACTGCGCGGTCACGAACGAGTTCGACAGCGGTGCGCTGATCCTGCTGGCTATCTTTAGCCTGTGGCAGATGCCGCACTCCTATGCCATCGCGATTTTCCGCTTTAAGGATTATCAGGCAGCGAACATCCCGGTTCTGCCGGTCGTGAAGGGCATCTCCGTTGCCAAGAACCACATCACGCTGTACATCATCGCCTTTGCCGTGGCAACGCTGATGCTCTCTCTGGGTGGTTACGCCGGATACAAATATCTGGCGGTAGCGGCTGCGGTGAGCGTCTGGTGGCTCGGCATGGCGCTGCGCGGTTACAAAGTGGAAGATGACAAAGTCTGGGCGCGCAAGCTGTTTGTGTTCTCGATTGTGGCCATCACCTCGCTGTCCGTGATGATGTCCGTGGATTTCATGGTGCCAGATTCACATAACCTGCTGACTTACGTCTGGTAAGCCACAACAGGTGAATAAAGGGGTGCTTCGGCACCCTTTTTTATTCATAAAATCCATTAATAACGCATGTAATATTTGTTAAATAACCCTTTATTTACCCCGCCCCTTCCCCGCACTACACTATGGCCTGCTTTTGAACTGAGGTGGTAATGAACGATTATAAAATGACGCCAGGCGAGCTACGCGCGACCTGGGGCTTAGGGACTGTCTTCTCGCTACGGATGCTTGGCATGTTTATGGTCCTGCCTGTTCTGACCACATACGGTATGGCGCTGCAGGGGGCCAGCGAGGCGCTGATTGGCCTCGCCATTGGCATTTATGGTCTGGCGCAGGCGGTGTTCCAGATCCCGTTTGGCCTGCTCTCTGACCGGGTGGGCCGCAAACCGCTGATTGTCGGCGGGCTGCTGGTCTTTGTGCTCGGAAGCGTCATTGCCGCCCTCTCCCACTCCATCTGGGGGATTATTCTTGGCCGCGCCCTGCAGGGCTCCGGCGCGATTGCCGCCGCGGTGATGGCGCTGCTGTCAGACTTAACCCGCGAGCAGAACCGCACCAAAGCCATGGCCTTTATCGGCGTCAGCTTTGGCGTGACGTTTGCGATTGCGATGGTGCTGGGCCCGATAATCACCCATGCGCTCGGCCTGCACGCCCTGTTCTGGATGATTGCCGTGCTGGCGACCCTCGGCATTGCCTTAACCCTGTGGGTGGTGCCGGACAGCAAAAACCACGTCCTCAACCGTGAGTCGGGGATGGTTAAAGGCTGCTTCAGCAAGGTGATTGTCGAGCCGCGCCTGCTTAAGCTGAATTTTGGCATTATGTGCCTGCACATCCTGCTGATGTCGACCTTTGTCGCCCTTCCCGGCCAGCTTGCCGCAGCGGGTTTCCCGGCGGCTGAGCACTGGAAAATCTATCTGGTCACGATGTTGATTTCGTTTGTCTCCGTCGTGCCGTTCATCATCTACGCCGAAGTGAAGCGCAAAATGAAGCGCGTCTTCGTGGGCTGCGTGTCAGTCCTGCTGATTGCCGAGATCGTGCTCTGGGGTGCCGGCCCGCACTTCTGGGAGCTGATTGCCGGCGTGCAGCTGTTCTTCCTGGCATTTAACCTGATGGAAGCCCTGCTGCCGTCGCTGATCAGCAAAGAGTCCCCCGCCGGTTACAAAGGCACGGCGATGGGCATTTACTCCACCAGCCAGTTCCTCGGCGTGGCGATCGGCGGCTCGCTTGGCGGCTGGGTGGACGGACTCTTTGATTCACAAACCGTGTTTCTCGCGGGCGCGCTGCTGGCAACAGTCTGGCTGCTGGTTGCCGGCACCATGAAAGAGGCGCGCTACGTGAGCAGCCTGCGCGTAGAAATCCCGGATGATGTGGAGATTAGCGACGCGCTGAAACAGCGTCTGGAAGCAAAAGAAGGGGTCACGGAGGTGCTGATTGTTCCCGAAGAGCGCAGCGCTTATGTCAAAATTGACAGCAAGGTGACCAACCGCTTTGAGGTCGAGCAGGCGCTTAAAGCGTGAAAAAAAGCCCGGGTAAACCGGGCTTTTTATATTAGTCGCGGAAGTTTTTAAACTGGAACGGTTGCCCCAGGTCGCCGCCGCGCACCAGCGCCATCACGGACTGCAGGTCGTCGCGGGATTTACCGGTGACGCGAATTTCTTCACCCTGGATCTGCGCCTGCACCTTCAGCTTGCTGTCTTTGATGAGCTTCACGATCTTCTTCTGCACCGCGCTCTCGATGCCCTGCTTCAGCTTCGCTTCAACGAACCACGTTTTGCCGCTGTGGACGAACTCTTCCGGCACGTCCAGAGACGTCCCTTCGATGCCGCGCTTTAACAGCTTGGCGCGCAGAATGTCGAGCAGCTGATTTACCTGGAAATCAGACTCGCTCAGCACCTTAATGGTCTTATTTGCGTCGTTCAGCTCAAACGACGCCTCAACGCCACGAAAATCGAAACGTGACTCAACTTCGCGGGTTGCGTTCTCAACGCCGTTGCGAACTTCCTGGATATCAACTTCGGAAACAATATCGAAAGATGGCATCTTTTCTTCTCCCTTCACTTTTGTTGCGTTGCATAATACCCGCTACGAGGCATAACTCAACAGAAGCTTAGCTGTATAATTAAGCTGTAACACCTGGCGCAGTTGCAGGTGAGGAGGAACAATGAAAATTACGGTGCTCGGATGCGGAGCGCTTGGTCAGCTGTGGCTGACCGCACTGTGCAAGCACGGACATGAGGTTCAGGGCTGGCTGCGCGTGCCCCAGCCTTATTGCAGTGTAAACCTGATTGGTGAAGACGGAAGCATCTTTAACGAATCCCTCACCGCGAACGATCCTGATTTCCTGGCGCAAAGCGACCTTTTACTGGTGACGCTTAAAGCCTGGCAGGTCTCAGACGCGGTAAAAACGCTGGCCGCGCAGCTCCCCCCCACTTCGCCCATACTGCTGCTGCATAACGGCATGGGGACCCTGGATGAGCTGAAAAGCGTTCCGCAGCCCCTGCTGATGGCCACGACCACCCACGCTGCGCGCCGCGACGGCAACATCATCGTGCATGTCGCCAGCGGCGTGACGCACATCGGGCCTGCCAGAACGCAGGATGGGGACTACAGCTATCTTGCCGATGTGCTGCAGAAGGTGCTCCCGGACGTGGCCTGGCATAACCACATTCGCCCTCAACTCTGGCGCAAGCTGGCCGTCAACTGTGTGATCAACCCGCTGACGGCGCTGTGGAACTGCCCGAACGGTGAACTGAAAAACCATCCGCAGGAGGTGGCGTCCCTCTGTGCAGAAGTCGCGGCGGTCGTTGAGCGGGAAGGGCTGCATACCTCGGCAGACGATTTACGCTGTTATGTCGAGCAGGTTATTGAGAGTACAGCTGAGAACATCTCCTCGATGCTGCAGGATGTTCGGGCATTACGCCACACGGAGATCGACTACATCACCGGCTATCTGCTAAAACGCGCCCGCGCGCACGGCATCGCGGTGCCGGAAAACGCCCGTCTGTATGACCTGGTTAAACGTAAGGAGAGTGAATATGAGCGCGTCGGCACTGATCTGCCTCGCCCCTGGTAGCGAAGAGATGGAAGCGGTCACCACCATTGATCTGATGGTGCGCGGCGGCATTAAGGTCACCACCGCCAGCGTCGCCAGCGACGGTAATCTGGCAATCACCTGTTCACGCGGGGTGAAAATCCTTGCAGATGCACCGTTGGTACAGGTGGCTGACGGAGATTACGACATCATCGTGCTGCCCGGTGGGCTGAAGGGCGCGGAATGTTTTCGTGACAGCCCGCTGCTGGTTGAGACCGTGCGTCAGTTCCATTTATCCGGCCGCATCGTCGCCGCCATTTGTGCCGCCGCCGGAACGGTTTTGGTTCCACACGATATCTTCCCCATTGGCAACATGACCGGCTTCCCGGGGCTGAAAGACACCATTCCGGAAGATCAATGGGTGGACAAGCGCGTCGTCTGGGATCCCCGCGTCAACCTGCTGACCAGCCAGGGCCCGGGCACCGCGATTGATTTTGGCTTAAAGATTATCGACCTGCTGGTCGGGCGCGAGAAGGCGTACGAAGTGGCGTCATCGCTGGTGATGCCAGCAGGGATTTATAATTACTATGAAGAGTAGTGCATAAAAAAAGCCGGGTGGCGGCTACGCCTTACCCGGCCTACAAATGCACGGTACCGTAGGCCCGGTAAGCGAAGCGCCACCGGGCGAGAAACTACGGACGATACACCTTCACATTGGCAAAGCCCTGCTCGCGCAGATACAGCGCCTGCAGGCGACTCATCACCCCGCGCTCACACCACAGCAGGTACGTTTTGCTCTGGTCGAGGTCGCCAAACTTCGTGCTCAGCTTGTAGAACGGCAGAGAAACCACTTCGACGCCGTCAACCTGCAGCGGCTTGTCATCCTGCTCGTCAATGGAGCGGATATCCAGAATCGCGTCGTTGGCGCCGAAACCGCTCACGGTCTCCACTTCTACCACTTCCTGCTCGGTCTGCTGGGCGATCTCGCGGATATCAATGTTGGACGCTTCTTCCACCACTTTATCCAGAATGCTGAAATCGAAGTTCTCTTCTTCCGCTTCGATCTTCGCCTTCACCGCTTTGACGGTCGGGCTTTTTGAGATCACGCCGCAGTATTCCGGCATGGTGCGGGCAAAATCTTCGGTACCGATTTCGCGCGCCAGATCGATGATGTGCTCTTTATCATGGGAGATCAGCGGACGCAGGATCAGGGTATCAGACACGTTGTCGATCAGGCGCAGGTTGGTCAGCGTCTGGCTGGAGACCTGCCCCAGCGCTTCACCGGTGACCAGCGCCTGCACGCCGTAGCGTTCAGCCACTTTGGATGCCGCACGCACCATCATACGCTTGAGGACAACGCCCATCTGACCGTCGTCCACTTTCTCCAGAATCTCGCCGACCACCGGTTCGAAATTGATTGCCACGAAACGCACGCGGTGAGAGCTGCCGAAGCGGTTCCACAGGTAATGCGCCACCTGACGAACGCCGATTTCGTGCGCCGCGCCGCCCAGGTTGAAGAAGCAGTAGTGTACGCGGCAGCCGCGGCGCATCAGCATATAGCTGGAGACGCCGGAGTCGAAGCCGCCGGAGATCAGGGACAGAACATCCTCCTGAGTCCCGATCGGGAAGCCGCCGATACCTTCATAGCGGCCTTTCACCAACAGCAGGCGATCGTTTTCGATCTCAAGATTAACGGTCACGTCCGGGTTGGTCAGACGCACGCGCGCCGACTCAACGTGTTGGTTTAAACCGCCGCCAACGTAACGTTCCACTTCAATGGAGCTGAATTCGTGCTTACCGCGACGCTTCACGCGCACGCAAAAGGTTTTGCCTTCGATCTGGTCGCGGTACTGAACCAGCGCTTTCTCGAAGATGTCGTGCATATCGCTGAACGGGACATCTTCCACTTCCAGAATATGGTGGATCCCTGGAATACGGGTCAGCGCGTCGCGAATATCCTGACGTTTGTTTTCGTCTTTCGCACGGACCTCAACGTGGTCCCAGTGGCGCACCACGGCGAGGGTTTCGTCGTAGTGCTTTAAAACGTTACGAATGTTCCCGGTGAGAATTTTAATAAAGCGCAAACGCACAGATTGGCTTTTGATGGTGATTTCAGGGAACAATTTAATGATAAACTTCATGGCGGCAATGTTTCTTAGGCAAGCGTATTAAGGCTTGTAATGGAAAAGAGTACAGCAGCCCACACCCGTGGCTGCATCCAGGCGCGCAAGTATACCACCATCGCGCCGCTCCTGTGCACATTGCGCGTTATTTGATAATTGCCCTGAGTCCGTTACCATGTCGGGGCTGAGAATATAAGAGTCAATTCACTATGCCGAAGAAGAACGACGCACCGGCCAGTTTCGAAACTGCGCTGAGTGAACTGGAGCAAATCGTTACCCGTCTTGAGAGCGGCGATCTCCCGCTGGAAGAGGCGCTCAACGAATTCGAGCGCGGCGTGCAGCTGGCGCGCCAGGGGCAGGTCAAACTGCAGCAGGCCGAGCAGCGCGTGCAGATCCTGCTTTCCGACAGCGAAGACGCGAAAACCACGCCTTTCACACCGGACGCCGAGTAAATGGATTTTGCCAACGAGCTTCAGGCGCGCGTTGTGCGCGCCAACGACGCCCTGCGCCGATTTATTGCGCCACAGCCTTTTCAGAACACTCCTCTGGTTGAAGCCATGCACTATGGCGCACTCTTGGGTGGAAAGCGCCTGCGCCCGTTCCTGGTGTACGCCACCGGCAACATGTTTGGTATCAGCGATAACACGCTGGACGCCCCGGCAGCCGCCGTTGAGTGCATCCATGCCTACTCGCTGATCCACGACGATCTCCCGGCGATGGACGACGACGATTTGCGTCGGGGTCAACCCACCTGCCACATCAAGTTTGGCGAGGCGAATGCCATTCTGGCGGGTGATGCCCTGCAGACGCTGGCGTTCTCGATTCTGAGCGACGCGCCAATGGCCGAAGTGGCTGACCGTGACCGTCTGGCTATGATTTCCGAACTGGCCATGGCCAGCGGCGTGGCCGGCATGTGCGGCGGTCAGGCGCTGGATCTTGAAGCGGAAGGACGTCAGGTTAATCTGGAACAGCTGGAGCGTATTCATCGCCATAAAACCGGGGCATTGATTCGTTCCGCCGTTCGCCTGGGCGCGCTGAGCGCGGGTGAGCAAGGGCGCAAAGCCCTGCCGATTCTGGACAGATACGCAGAAAGTATCGGTCTGGCATTCCAGGTTCAGGATGACATTCTGGATGTGGTGGGCGATACTGCAACATTGGGTAAACGTCAGGGTGCGGACCAGCAGCTTGGCAAAAGTACCTACCCCGCCCTGCTGGGTCTTGAGCAAGCCCAACGTAAAGCCCGGGATCTGATTGACGATGCCCGCCAGTCACTGAATGAACTGGCTGCGCAATCGCTGGATACCTCGGCACTGGAAGCGCTAGCGGACTATATAATCCAGCGTAATAAATAAACTATATATCTCGATGAGCCTTTGATGAGTTTTGATATTGCCAAATACCCGACACTGGCGTTAGTTGACTCCACCCAGGAGTTACGTCTGTTGCCGAAAGAGAGCCTGCCGAAGCTGTGCGACGAGCTGCGTCGCTACCTGCTCGACAGCGTAAGCCGCTCCAGCGGCCATTTCGCCTCCGGGCTTGGCACGGTAGAGCTGACCGTGGCGCTGCACTACGTCTATAACACGCCGTTCGATCAGCTCATCTGGGACGTGGGCCACCAGGCCTATCCGCACAAAATTCTGACCGGACGTCGCGATAAAATTGGCACTATTCGTCAGAAAGGTGGCCTGCATCCGTTCCCGTGGCGCGGTGAGAGCGAGTATGACGTGCTGAGCGTCGGCCATTCCTCCACCTCCATTTCTGCGGGCATCGGTATTGCCGTCGCCGCCGAGAAAGAGAACAAGCAGCGCCGCACCGTCTGCGTGATTGGCGACGGTGCCATCACCGCGGGTATGGCCTTCGAAGCCATGAACCATGCGGGCGACATCAAGCCGGACATGCTGGTTATCCTCAACGATAACGAAATGTCGATCTCCGAGAATGTTGGCGCGCTGAACAACCATCTGGCACAGCTGCTCTCCGGCAAGCTTTACTCCTCGCTGCGTGAAGGCGGTAAAAAAGTCTTCTCCGGCGTACCGCCGATCAAAGAGCTGCTTAAGCGTACCGAAGAGCACATCAAAGGCATGGTCGTGCCGGGCACCCTGTTTGAGGAGCTGGGCTTTAACTATATTGGCCCGGTTGACGGTCACGACGTACTGGGGCTGGTCACCACGCTCAAGAACATGCGCGACCTGAAAGGCCCGCAGTTCCTGCACATCATGACCAAAAAAGGGCGTGGCTACGAGCCGGCGGAAAAAGATCCGATTACCTTCCACGCGGTACCGAAATTTGACCCGTCCAGCGGCTGTCTGCCGAAAAGCAGCGGCGGCATGCCGAGCTATTCAAAAATCTTCGGCGACTGGCTGTGCGAAACCGCCGCAAAAGACAACAAGCTGATGGCGATCACCCCGGCCATGCGCGAAGGCTCCGGCATGGTAGAGTTCTCTAAAAAATACCCTGACCAGTATTTCGACGTGGCCATTGCCGAGCAGCACGCGGTGACATTTGCAGCAGGCCTGGCGATCGGCGGCTACAAACCGGTTGTCGCTATCTATTCCACCTTCCTGCAGCGCGCCTACGATCAGGTGATCCACGACGTGGCGATCCAGAAGCTGCCGGTGCTGTTTGCCATTGACCGTGCGGGCATCGTCGGTGCCGACGGCCAGACGCACCAGGGCGCGTTTGACCTGTCGTTCCTGCGCTGCATTCCGGATATGGTGATCATGACGCCAAGCGACGAGAACGAATGTCGTCAGATGCTGTTTACCGGCTACCACTATCAGGATGGCCCAAGCGCTGTTCGCTATCCGCGCGGCAATGCGGTGGGCGTTGAGCTGCAGCCGCTGGAGAAGCTGGCGATCGGTAAAGGTCTGGTTAAACGTCGCGGTGAGAAAGTGGCGATCCTGAACTTCGGCACGCTGATGCCAGAGGCGGCGAAAGTAGCTGAAACGCTGAATGCCACCCTCGTGGATATGCGCTTTGTGAAGCCGCTCGACGAATCCCTGATCCTGAGTATGGCGGAGGCGCACGACGTGCTGGTCACGCTGGAAGAGAACGCGATTATGGGCGGTGCGGGCAGCGGCGTGAACGAGGTGCTGATGGCAAACCGTAAAGCCGTTCCGGTGCTGAACCTCGGCCTGCCGGACTATTTCATCCCGCAAGGTACCCAGGACGAAGCCCGCGCGGCGATTGGCCTGGACGCTGCCGGTATCGAAGCTAAAATCCGCGCCTGGCTGGACTGATCCCTCCCCCCTTTCCGCTCCTGCTATGCTTAAACGTATTGTTTAAACAGCAGGAGCGGAACCATGCAATACACAACATTAGGAAAAACGGACCTTAAGGTTTCCCGACTTTGTCTGGGATGCATGACCTTTGGCGAGCCCGATCGGGGGAACCACGCCTGGACGCTGCCGGAAGAGAGCAGCCGTCCGATCATCAAACGCGCCATCGAGGGCGGCATTAACTTCTTTGACACCGCCAACAGCTACTCCGACGGCAGCAGCGAGGAGATTGTCGGCCGCGCCCTGCGCGATTTTGCCCGTCGGGATGACATCGTCGTTGCCACCAAGGTGTACTACCCGGTGGGCGACCTGCCGCAGGGCCTTTCTCGCGCGCAGATCCTGCGTTCCATTGACGACAGCCTCAGGCGCCTGAACATGGATTACGTCGACCTGCTGCAAATTCACCGCTGGGATTACAACACGCCGATCGAGGAGACGCTTGAGGCGCTCAATGACGTCGTCAAAGCCGGTAAAGCACGCTACATCGGCGCATCGTCGATGCACGCGTCGCAGTTCGCTCAGGCGCTGGATCTGCAGGCGCAGCACGGCTGGGCGCGCTTTGTCACCATGCAGGATCACTACAATCTGATCTATCGTGAAGAAGAGCGTGAGATGTTGCCGCTGTGCCATCAGGAGGGCGTGGCGGTCATCCCCTGGAGCCCGCTGGCGCGCGGACGTCTGACCCGTCCGTGGGGGGAAACGACGGCCCGGCTGGTATCCGATGAGGTGGGGAAAAATCTGTACGGCGGAACAGAGGCCAGCGATGCACTGATTGCCGAACGCCTGGCCGGCATTGCCGACGATACCGGCGCAACCCGCGCCCAGGTAGCGCTGGCATGGCTGCTGGGTAAACGCGGCGTCGCGGCTCCCATTATCGGCACGTCCCGGGAAGAGCAGTTGGACGAACTGTTAAACGCGGTGGATATCACGCTGACGCCCGAACAGGTTGCCGAGCTGGAGACGCCGTATCAGCAGCATCCGGTGGTGGGGTTTAAATAAGCCCCTCTTTTGTAGGCCGGGTAAGGCGGAGCCGCCACCCGGCAATACAGAGCGTACAACATCACGCGAAGTGATCGTACCCTTTCCAGTCCAGCGTAACCGGCGCACCGTCTTTCACAAACTTCAGCCCTTCACTCTCCGGCATGATCTGCCCGATACAGGTGAATTTCGCGCCAAGATGCGCTAACGCCACGTCGAGCGTTCCGCGGTTCAGCTCCGGAACGGTAAAGCACAGCTCATAATCTTCGCCACCGGACAGCGCCCAGCGCAGTGCCTGTTCAGGTTCAACATGACGAAGCAGTTCCTCTGACAGCGGGAACAGATCCAGGTCAACGCGCGCGCCGACACCGCTGGCCTTCAGAATATGGCCAAGATCTGAGATCAGCCCGTCAGAGAGATCGATAGCCGAGCTTGCCCGCTCGCGCAGCGCCTGACCGTGCAGAATACGCGGCGTCGGGCGCAGATGGCGTTTCACCAGATACGCCGCATCGTCAGCGTTCTTCACGGTTAAGCGATCCTGAAGAATCGCCAGGCCCGCAGCGCTGTCGCCCGGTGTACCGGTCACGTAGATCCAGTCGCCGGGTTTTGCACCCGAACGCTTCAGCGCGCGACCAAGCGGTACATAGCCATGGATCGCCAGCGTCATCGACAGCGGCCCGGCAGTGGTATCACCGCCAATCAGCTGCATATCGTAGTAGTTAAGCTGCTCAAACAGCGCATCGCTGAATGCTTCAAGCCAGGCTTCGTCTACCTCAGGCAGCGTCAGCGCCAGGGTTAACCACGCGGGATCGGCCCCCATCGCCGCCAGATCGCTGACGTTAACCGCCAGCGCCTTATACGCCAGATCGGCAGGATCGATATCCGGTAAAAAATGACGTCCGCACACTAAGGTGTCGGTGCTGATTGCCAGCGTCTGTTTTTCGGGAATATTGAGAAGTGCACAGTCATCGCCGATGCCGGTTTCAACATCAAGACGAGAGGTTCTGACACGGTCGAAATAACGGGCAATCAGGGAAAATTCGCCGCATGCCATACGTTATGCCTCAGCAAATAAAAGAAAAAACCGGAGCCGCACTGCCCGTCAGGCAATGCAGAACTCCGGTTTGCGGATCACTTTTTGTGGGGACGGATCGCAGGTGCTGCTTTATCAAGTACGCCGTTTACAAACTTGTGGCTGTCTTCAGCGCCGAAGGTTTTCGCCAGTTCGATCGCTTCGTTGATGGCCACTTTGTACGGCACATCATCACGTTTAGACAGCTCAAACAGCGCAATGCGCAACACTGCTTTTTCTACCTGACCCAGCTCTTCGAGCAGACGGGACAGGTAAGGTTTCATCAGACCATCGAGATACGCGCTATTAGTCGCCACTCCCGACAGCAGTTCACGGAAGTACAGAACGTCAACGTCTTTCACGTCCTGTTCTGACAGGAACTGGTATTCAACATCAGCGATGTCGTTCTGGGACAACTGCCAGGAGTAAAGTGCCTGGACGGCACATTCACGGGCGCGGCGACGAGCAGCAGGTTTCACGGAATTCCCCTTACAAAAAATCAGGCCTTGATGGCTTTCAATACATTGATCATTTCAAGCGCGGTCAGTGCAGCTTCTGCGCCTTTGTTACCGGCTTTGGTGCCAGCACGTTCGATGGCTTGTTCAATACTTTCGGTGGTCAGCACGCCGAACGCGACAGGAATTTCAGCATCCTGCGCAACGTGTGCCAGACCGTTGCTTGCACCGCCCGCAACGTATTCGAAGTGCGCAGTGCCGCCACGAATAACGGTACCCAGCGCAATCACCGCGTCATATTTACCGGTTTTCGCCAGCGCGCCCGCCGCCAGTGGCAGTTCGTAAGCGCCTGGAACCCAAACAACGGTAATGTTGTCATCTTTAACCTGGCCGATACGTTTCAGGGCGTCAACCGCACCTTCCAGCAGGCTATCGTTGATGAAGTTGTTGAAACGCGCAATGGTGATGGCGACGCGAGCGTCCGGGGTAGCTACAGCAGCTTCAATAATGTTCATACTCTTCCTTTACGGGTTCATTTGGCCCCGCAGGGGGGCGGATTTTATCATAATACTTTGCGCACTGCTTCCCTATTTCGGGAGCAATTACGCTGTCGTTAAGTGGAGGCAGACATCCGGACCTACCGGACGAATCTCGCTAAATTTGAGTTGTGGTGCATCGGCCAGTTTTTCAAGGCCGGGCAGCACAAACAGGCCGCGCGCGTCACTGCCCAACAGTTTAGGCGCAACGTAAACAAGCAGTTCATCTACCAGCCCCGCCTGAAGCAGCGCGCCGGCAAGCGTCGGGCCCGCTTCGACCCAGATGCTGTTCACCTGCTGCTTGCCGAGCAGCATCATCAGCACCACCAGATCCAGATGCCCGTTATGTTCCGGCACCGTAATGCTCCGTACGCCTTCCGGCCATGCGCGCGTATCTTCTTTGGTGCGCGCAATCCAGGTTTCCCCTGGCTGCTGGACGATGCGGTGCTCCGGCGTCACGCGGTTCTGGCTATCAATGACAATACGCAGCGGCTGACGCAGGTTCTCCTGCGGATAAAGCGCCTGGGTATCGGCATTCAGCTCGTCCCAGCGCACGGTCATGGCCGGATCGTCAGCCAGAACGGTTTCACTGCTGGTGAGGATAGCATGGCTTTGCGCGCGCAGACGTTGCACATCGCGCCTTGCCTGCTGCGACGTGATCCACTGGCTCTCGCCGTTTGCCATCGCCGTACGACCGTCCAGCGAGGCACCCAGCTTAAGCTGGATATACGGGAACCCGGTACGCATGCGCTTCAGGAAACCTTTGTTGAGCGCTTCCGCGTCCTGCATCATCAGGCCATGGCTGACGTCAATGCCTTCCTGCTGCAGACGATACAGACCACGTCCGGCCACCTGCGGATTCGGGTCCTGCATCGATGCAACCACGCGCGACACCCCCGCGGCAATCAGCGCGTCGCAGCACGGTGGCGTACGCCCGTGATGGCTGCAGGGCTCCAGCGTAACGTAGGCCGTCGCACCGCGCGCCTTCTCGCCGGCCATGCGCAGCGCATGAACCTCAGCATGCGGCTCGCCTGCACGATAGTGAAAGCCCTCCCCCACGATCTCGCCATCTTTAACGATAACGCACCCGACGTTCGGGTTGGGATGGGTCGTAAAACGACCGCGCTGCGCCAGCTTCATGGCTCGCGCCATGTACATCTCATCGTGCATGAGCTTAATCCTGTAAGCGGGCGATCTCTTCGCCAAACTCTTTGATATCTTCGAAGCTGCGGTAGACCGAGGCGAAGCGGATATAGGCGACCTTATCGAGCTTTTTCAGCTGCTCCATTACCAGGTTGCCGATCATCTTGCTGGGCACTTCACGCTCACCCAAACCACGAAGGTAAGATTTTATGTGGTTTAGCGCCATCTCCACGTCGTCCGCGCTGACGGGACGCTTTTCAAGGGCCTTCAGCATTCCGCTGCGCAGTTTCTCTTCGTTAAACGGCTCACGTACGTCGTTACTTTTAACCACGCGCGGCATGACCAGCTCTGCCACCTCAAAGGTCGTGAAACGCTCGTTACACACCAGACACTGCCGACGACGGCGCACTGAAGACCCTTCGCCCACAAGGCGAGAGTCGATGACTTTGGTATCCACAGCGGAGCAGAATGGGCAATGCATACGGTATCCCTGTTATCTGGTTAACTGATTTTCATTTTACCCTGAACTGGCCTGACAACAAAGGAAGAGCTTTTTGAGAAAAAGGATCTATGTCTGACACAATGATGCTGGCTACCATTAGGACGATCCGTTATTTCAAGGAAATAAACGCAATGACAAGACGTTACCTGAAAATATTGCTGGTGGGGAGCCTCTTCACCCTTAGCGCCTGTGCACAGCAAACCGAAGTCCGTCAGATGAAACAGAGCGTCAATACGCTCAATACGGCGATGGACAAGCTAAACAAAGAAACGGTGAAGATCACCCAGCAAAACGCGCTGAACGCGAAATCTACCAGCGGGGTGTACCTGCTGCCGGGGGCGAATACGCCTGCCCTGCTGAACAGCCAGATTGGCACGCTAAAAATGTCTCTGGTGAATGTGGCGGCGAATGCCGATGGTACTCGCGCAACATTACGCATCAAGGGAGAGTCCAACGATCCGCTTCCGGCCTTCAGCGGCACCGTCGAGTGGGGCCAGATCCAGGGCACCACGGAGAACTACCAGGAGGTGAACGTGAAGAATCAGCTCTTCACCGCCCCGGCCAGTGTTTTAGCACCCAGTGATGTGGATATTCCGCTTCAGTTAAGCGGCCTTACGCCGGAACAGTTAGGCTTTATCCGCATTCACGACATTCAACCCGCCGCGCAGTAATCCTCTTTTTTTAGCGGAGTGAAATGTCACTCCGCTAACATTTACATTTCGTATGGATTGGCAACATAAATGATTGCCGCTACAATCCCGGCCGTTTAAAGTACGCAAACGTGAACGCAATCGATTACGTGTATGAGAGATATGTGAAACAACACATATTTTTGTGAGCAGGGATTCCTATAATAGGCACCGCAGAAACACGAAATATTTAGAAACGCAATTCGCGCATTTTTCACTCCCGGAAGGGAATTTCAATCAGTGGCATGATTATGAAAAAAACATTACTCGCAGCTGGCGCCGTGCTGGCACTGTCCTCTTCTTTCACTGTTAACGCAGCGGAAAACGACAAACCACAATACCTCTCCGACTGGTGGCACCAGAGCGTTAACGTGGTCGGCAGCTACCACACGCGCTTTTCTCCGAAGCTGAACAACGACGTTTATCTGGAATACGAAGCGTTTGCTAAAAAAGACTGGTTTGATTTCTACGGCTACATCGATATTCCTAAGACCTTTGACTGGGGTAACGGTAACGACAAAGGTATTTGGTCCGACGGTTCCCCGATGTTCATGGAAATTGAACCGCGTTTCTCTATTGATAAACTGACGGGTACCGACCTGAGCTTTGGTCCGTTCAAAGAATGGTATTTCGCCAACAACTACATCTACGATATGGGTGATAACAAAGGCAGCCGTCAGAGCACCTGGTACATGGGTCTGGGTACAGACATCGACACAGGTCTGCCAATGGGGCTGTCTCTGAACGTGTATGCTAAATACCAGTGGCAGAACTATGGCGCTTCAAACGAAAATGAGTGGGATGGCTACCGTTTCAAAGTAAAATACTTTGTGCCAATCACTCAGGTTTGGGGTGGCCAGCTGACCTATATCGGCTTCACCAACTTCGACTGGGGCTCAGATCTGGGTGATGACAAGAACCGTACCAGCAACTCTATCGCGTCCAGCCACGTTCTGGCCCTGAACTATGATCACTGGCACTACTCTGTCGTCGCGCGTTATTTCCATAACGGCGGCCAGTGGAAAGGTGGGGATACCGTGAACTGGGGTGATGGTGACTTCACGTCTAAATCAACCGGTTGGGGTGGTTACCTGGTTGTAGGTTACAACTTCTAATCAGTGCGGGTTTCGCCCGGTGGCGCTACGCTTACCGGGCCTACGACCCAAATGTAGGCCGGGTAAGGCGTAGCCGCCACCCGGCTTTTTACTGCTTCACCTTGCGCAAAAAATCCGCCAAAGACCTGTCCGCACTTTCGCTAAACCGCCTCTCCGTAGCCACAATATTGAGGCATCTGTCGAGCCGAAAACAGCGATAGTCATCGCGCCGTTCACACCACGCCGCCAGCAGCCAGCGCTCTCCCCAGAAGAACAGCCCCAGCGGCTGAACCTCACGTTTAGACAGCTGTCCTGCTTCATCACGGTAATGCAGTGCCAGCACCTGCTGGGCGGAAATTGCCTGATGGATCCTGTCAAAATCGCTGCGGGAGTGGCTTTGCATGCAAAAATCCGGGGCGTAGATCCGCGTCTGCTCCGCCTTCCGACGACTCTCCTCGGGCAGGATAGCCAATACCTTCTCCTGCGCCGACTCGAGCTCGCGCGACAGCGATTCTCCGCCCCAGGTTTTGAGCAGGCGAATCGCGACGATCAGCGCCTCGGACTCCTTATTTGTCAGCATCAGCGGCGGCAGGTCAAAGCCCGACATGAGCCGATATCCGCTCCCCGCCTCACCTTCCACCGGCACGCCGGAAAGCGACAGGTCGCGGATATCGCGATAGACCGTACGCTCGGACACGCCAAGCCGGTCCGCCAGATGTGCTGCCGTTGTCAGACGCCTGCCCCGCAGGATCTGCACAATCTGAAACAAACGGTCAGCGCGTCGGGTCATATCTTTGTCCGCTCTCAGGCAGGTTGATGGAGGCCGACGCGGTTACCCTCGCTGTCGGTAAACAAGGCGATAGTGCCAATGCCATGCGGCAGTTCCAGCGGGCCAAACACGCACTCGCCGCCCGCAGAGGCGATGCGATCGAGCGTTGCCGCCAGATTGTCAGTATGCAGGTAAATAATAGCGCCCTGCAAAGACGGTGTAACGCCGTCAAATTTTGCCAGTGCGCCTCCGGTGGCGGGATCCTCATGCGGGAAAACCGCCAGCTCCGCACAGTCCATTTTCTCGCGACGCAGTGCAAGCTGCATCACCGGCTCATAAAATTTAATCGCGCGATCCATATCCGAGACCGGAATTTCAAACCAGTTAATGACGCTTTTCATACATCCTCCTGCCTGTTGTTTGGGTTCAGAAGGAGTCTACGACAGGGCTCCTGACAGCATACTGTCAGGAGTGTTTGTCAGGAGCAGATAAAAAAAATCCCGGTCAACAGACCGGGATTTTGATAACGCGCTAAACGTCGCCTTACGGCAGAATGGACGGCTGATCCGCCCCTTCTTTTTCGACTTTCTGCTGGAGCAGGTGCTCGCGCTTCATGCCGAGTTTCAGCGCCAGGGCGGACGCAACGTAGATAGACGACGCCGTACCGATGGTGACACCAATCAACATCGTCAGCGAGAAGCCTTCCAGAACCGGACCACCGAACAGGAACAGCATCAGGATCACCATCAGGGTGGTACCGGATGTGATCAAGGTACGGTGTAGCGTCTGGGTCAACGACACGTTAAAGATTTCGTACGGCGTACCGCGACGGATCTTACGGAAGTTTTCACGGATACGGTCAGATACCACGATACTGTCGTTCAGTGAGTAACCGATGACGGACATCAGGGATGCCACAATCGTCAGGTCAATCTCAATGTGGAACAGCGACAGTATGCCCATGGTGATCACCACGTCGTGCGCCAGAGCGATAACCACACCGGCCGCCAGTCGCCACTCAAAGCGGAAACCGACGTATACCAGGATGGAGATCAGCGCCACCAGCAGCGCCATCGCACCGGTCTGCGCCAGGTCAGCACCCACGCTTGGGCCGACGAACTCAATACGCTTAACCGCCGCGTTCTGGCTGGTTGTTTCGTTAATCACGCTAACAACCTTACTGCCCAGCTCCTGGCTGCCGTTGGCATCGTGCACCGGCGGCATACGCACCATGATGTCGCGGCTGCTGCCGAAGTTCTGCAGCAGCGGCTCTTCAAAGCCCGCTTTCTGCAGTGATTCGCGCATCTGGTCCATATCGACCGGTTTTTCCAGGGAGATTTCAATTACCGTACCACCGGTAAAATCGAGACCCCAGTTAAAGCCTTTCACGCCCATAATGACGATGGACAGAATCAGCAGGAAACCTGAAATGCCGAAGGCCCAGTAATCCCAGCGCATAAAGTCCCAGACTTTACGGCCGTGGTTCAATTGTTCAACAGTATATTCCTGTGCCACAACGCACTCCTCAGATAGACAGCTTTTTGACGCGCTTGCCGCCGTACAGCAGGTTCACGATGGCACGGGTGCCGACAATAGCGGTAAACATTGACGTTGCGACACCGATACCGGTTGTAATCGCAAAGCCTTTGATCGCGCCAGTACCCACTGCATACAGGATAAGAACCTTAATCAGTGTTGTTACGTTCGCATCGAAGATAGAGCTGAACGCGCCTTTATAACCTTCATCAATCGCCTGCTGAACAGAGCGACCGTTGCTCAACTCTTCTTTGATACGTTCGTTAATCAGTACGTTGGCGTCGACCGCCACCGCAAGGGTCAGAACGATACCCGCAATCCCCGGCATGGTCAGCGTCGCTCCCGGCAGCAGGGACATGATGCCGATAATCAGCACCAGGTTCGCGATCAGCGCGGAGGTCGCAATCAGACCAAACTTCTTATAGAAGAAGATCATGAACAGGATAGAGACCACCAGACCGGCCAGACACGCTTCCAGGCCCTGCTGGATGTTTTGCATACCCAGAGTTGGACCAATGGTACGTTCTTCAACAATCTGAATTGGCGCTATCAGCGCACCGGCACGCAGCAGCAGGGAGAGCTGACGCGCTTCGTTCGGGTTGTTAATACCGGTAATACGGAAGCTGTTACCCAGACGAGACTGGATATTGGCGATGTTAATCACCTCTTCCTCTTTCACCAGCACAGCACGGCCGTTTGCATCTTTCTTACCGCTGTCTTTGTACTCCACGAACAGGGTCGCCATCGGTTTACCGATGTTGTCCTTGGTGAAGTTAGACATGATGTTACCACCCGCGCTATCCAGCGAGATGTTAACCTGCGGCTGGTTGTATTCATCCTGGCTCGACGTGGAGTCGGTGATGTGGTCACCGGTCAGAATCACGCGTTTGTACAGCACAACCGGCTGACCTTCGCGGGTCTGTTTCACTTCGGAGTCACCCGGAATACGGCCAGAAGCGGCAGCAGACTGGTCAACGTTGGTATTCACCAGACGGAATTCCAGCGTTGCGGTCGCACCGAGAATCTCTTTCGCACGCGCGGTGTCCTGGATACCCGGCAGTTCAACCACGATACGGTCAGCCCCCTGACGCTGTACCAGCGGCTCGGCCACGCCCAGTTGGTTTACACGGTTACGCAGAATGTTGATGTTCTGCTGAACGGCATATTCACGCGCTTCTTTCAGGCGCGCATCGGTCATCACCGCGCGCAGCTGGTTGCTGCCCTGCGAGGAGATCACCAGGTCACGGTGACGTTGGGTCAGGTAATCTACAGCCTGATCGCGCGCCGCGCTGTCGCGGAACGTGATGCTCATGCCGTAGTTATCTTCTTTACGCACGGTGGTGTAAGCGATGCCTTTATCACGCAGATCGCTGCGCAGGCTGTCGATATTCTGTTCCTGCAGCTTGCCGAGCGCGGTATCCATATCCACCTCCATCAGGAAGTGAACGCCACCACGCAGGTCAAGACCGAGTTTCATTGGCTCTGCATTCATCGCAGCCAGCCAACGCGGGGTTGCAGGGGCAAGGTTAAGCGCCACGACGTATTTATCACCCAGCACGCCCATCAGCGCTTCACGTGCGCGGAGCTGCGTGTCGGTGGTGTCGAAGCGAGCAAGAATTGCGCCCTCTTCCAGTGCCACAGACTTAGCGGTAATTTTTTCTTCTTGTAACGTTTTCTGGACCTGGATCAGCGTTTGCTCACTGGCGGCGACACCGCGCGCGCCAGTGATTTGAACAGCCGGATCCTCACCATACAGGTTGGGAAGCGCGTACAGCAGGCCGACGAGAATCACGACGACCAGCATGATGTACTTCCACAAAGGATAACGGTTTAACACGGCAGTTCCCTTTGGGAAAAGTTGGGATTACAGCGCCTTCATGGTGCCTTTCGGCAGAACGGCAGCTACGAAGTCACGTTTGATGACCACTTCAGTGGTGTCGTTCAGGGCGATTGCAATGTAGCCACTTTCAGCCACTTTGGTTACGCGACCGACCAGACCACCGTTGGTCAGCACTTCATCGCCTTTCGCGATGGAGTCCATCAGCTTTTTGTGCTCTTTGGTGCGCTTCTGCTGTGGGCGCAGGATCATGAAATAGAAGATCAGACCGAACACAACCAGCATCAGAATCAGAGACATTGGGCTGCCCTGCGCTGGAGCGCCTGTTGCTGCTACCGCATCAGAAATAAAAAAGCTCATTCAAATTCCCTCATTATTAAAATTAATCAACGTTCAACGGTGGAACATCCCGCCCCTGACGTTGGTAGAAATCGGTCACGAAGCTCTCTAATTTACCCTCTTCGATAGCCTTACGTAAACCAGCCATTAAGCGCTGATAATAACGAAGATTATGAATGGTATTGAGACGCGCGCCCAAAATCTCGTTGCAACGATCGAGATGATGCAGGTACGCGCGAGAATAATTGCGACAGGTATAGCAATCGCACTCGGAATCGAGCGGGCTGGTGTCACTCTTATGCTTCGCGTTACGGATTTTCACCACGCCATCGGTAACGAACAGATGGCCGTTACGCGCGTTGCGGGTTGGCATGACGCAGTCGAACATATCAATGCCGCGGCGTACGCCTTCAACCAGATCTTCCGGTTTGCCCACGCCCATCAGGTATCGTGGTTTATCCGCCGGGATTTGCGGGCAGACGTGCTCCAGAATGCGGTGCATGTCTTCCTTCGGCTCACCCACAGCCAAACCGCCGACAGCGTAGCCATCAAAACCTATCTCTACCAGACCTTTAACAGAGATATCGCGTAAATCTTCGTAAACGCTGCCCTGGATAATGCCGAACAGCGCATTTTTGTTCTGCAGGGAGTCAAAACGGTCACGGCTACGCTTCGCCCAGCGCAGAGACATCTCCATGGAACGCTTGGCGTAGTCCCAGTCGGCCGGATACGGCGTGCATTCGTCGAAGATCATCACGATGTCAGAACCGAGATCGTACTGAATCTCCATTGATTTTTCGGGATCGAGGAAAATCGGATCGCCGTTGATCGGGTTACGGAAGTGAACGCCCTGCTCGGTGATCTTGCGGATATCGCCCAGGCTGAAGACCTGGAAACCGCCGGAGTCGGTCAGGATAGGGCCTTTCCACTGCATGAAGTCGTGCAGGTCGCCGTGGAGCTTCATGATCTCCTGACCCGGACGCAGCCACAGGTGGAAGGTATTGCCGAGGATAATCTGCGCGCCCGTGGCTTCAACTTCTTCCGGCGTCATCCCTTTTACGGTGCCGTAAGTGCCCACAGGCATAAACGCGGGGGTTTCCACCACGCCGCGATCAAACACCAGGCGACCGCGGCGCGCGCGACCGTCGGTGGTATCGAGTTCAAATTTCATTTTTTCTCCGACGTCAGAAAAACAGTCCAACGTTGTAAAACGGTGCCGCGGACTTATTCCCCGACACGCTCATTCAAAGCCTGCGGATTGTACGTGATAAACATCGCGTCCCCGTAGCTAAAAAAGCGATATTTTTGTTCTACCGCAGACTTGTAGGCATTCATCGTATGCTGATACCCCGCGAACGCGGAGACCAGCATAATCAGCGTCGATTCAGGCAGATGGAAGTTGGTCACCAGCGCGTCAATCACTTTGTACTGGTAACCCGGGTAGATAAAGATCTGCGTATCGCCAAAGAACGGCTCAATCAACTCGCTTTTCGCGGCCTGCGCGGCGCTCTCCAGCGAGCGCACCGACGTCGTACCGACCGCCACGACGCGGCTACCGCGCGCTTTCGCCGCCAGCACCGCGTCCACGACATCCTGCGGCACTTCAGCATACTCAGAGTGCATGATGTGGTCTTCAATGCTGTCCACGCGCACCGGCTGGAAGGTTCCCGCCCCGACGTGCAGCGTTACAAACGCCATCTCAATGCCTTTCGCGCGCAGTTTTTCCAGCAGCGGTTCATCAAAGTGCAGGCCTGCCGTCGGGGCCGCGACCGCGCCAGGCTTCTGGCTGTAGACGGTCTGGTACAGCTCGCGGTCAGCCTCTTCGTCCGGACGCTCAATGTACGGCGGCAGCGGCATGTGGCCGATGGCGTTCAGAATATCGAGCACCGTGCGCTCGTCGTTGAACTCCACCTCGAACAGCGCGTCGTGGCGCGCGGTCATGGTCGCCTTGATGCTCTCGTCATCGCCCAGCAGCAGCTCCGCGCCCGGCTTTGGCGCTTTGGATGCGCGAATATGTGCCAGAATACGTTTATCATCGAGCATACGTTCGACCAGCACTTCAATCTTGCCGCCGCTGGCCTTACGGCCGAACAGGCGCGCCGGGATCACGCGGGTATTGTTAAAGACCAGCAGATCGCCAGGGTTGAGCTTGTCGAGCAAATCGGTGAAAGTACCGTGCGTCAGCTCGCCCGTTGGCCCATCCAGTGACAGCAAACGACAGCTGCTGCGCTCAGGCATGGGATAGTGAGCAATCAGGGATTCAGGTAGTTCAAAGGAGAAATCGGCGACGCGCATGACGTATACTCGTGACTTAAAAACAGGCGGCATAGTCTAGTGCTCACACCCTTTTGCTGCAACAACTAGCCGCCCCCGGACAAATAAAACGCATGAATTTTCTCGCTCACCTGCATCTCGCTCACCTCGCTGACAGCTCCCTGTCCGGCAATTTGCTGGCCGATTTCGTACGCGGCAACCCCGCGGAAGCGTACGCCCCTGAGGTTGTCGACGGGATTTTTATGCACCGCCGCATCGACGTGCTGACGGATAAGCTGCCGGAAGTGACGGAAGCCAAAGCGTGGTTTCGGCCGGAAACGCGACGCGTCGCACCGATCACGCTTGATGTGATGTGGGACCATTTCCTGTCGCGCCACTGGGCACAGCTCTCGCCGGAGCTTCCCCTGCCGGAATTTGTGCGTTATGCCCATCAGCAGGTGTCGATCATTCTGCCCGACTCGCCGCCGCGCTTTGTGAATCTGAATAACTACCTGTGGTCAGAGCGCTGGCTGGAGCGCTATCGCGAGATGGATTTCATTCAGCACGTGTTGAATGGGATGGCGAGCCGTCGCCCGCGCCTGGATGCGCTGCGGGATTCCTGGTATGACCTGGATGAACATTACGATGCGCTGGAGACCCGCTTCTGGCGGTTTTACCCGCGCATGATGGCGCAGGCGAAAAACAAACAGCTCTGACAGAATTCGTATTGATAGGTAAAAGCTGGCGGAACGATTGTCACCACCTCTTTGTCTTATCCATGAACACTCTCTATACTGGCTCGCGTTGCGTTCCAAATAACCTTAGTATCTACAGGAGAATCATATGGTTCTGGTAACTCGTCCGGCTCCGGATTTTACAGCTGCAGCAGTTCTGGGCAACGGTGAAATCGTTGAAAACTTCAACTTCAAACAGCACACCAACGGTAAAGCGACCGTTCTGTTCTTCTGGCCAATGGACTTCACTTTCGTTTGCCCGTCTGAGCTGATCGCGTTCGACAAACGTTATGAAGAATTCCAGAAGCGTGGCGTAGAAGTGGTTGGCGTCTCCTTCGACTCTGAGTTTGTACACAACGCATGGCGTAACACCCCTGTCGACAAAGGCGGCATCGGTGCGGTGAAATACGCAATGGTTGCGGACATCAAACGCGAAATCCAGCAGGCTTACGGTATCGAACATCCGGACGCTGGCGTTGCGCTGCGCGGTTCCTTCCTGATCGACGCGAACGGCATCGTTCGTCACCAGGTTGTGAACGATCTGCCGCTGGGTCGTAACATCGACGAAATGCTGCGCATGGTTGACGCGCTGCAGTTCCACGAAGAGCACGGCGAAGTGTGCCCGGCTCAGTGGGAAAAAGGTAAAGAAGGTATGGCTGCTTCCCCAGACGGCGTAGCTAAATACCTGTCTGAGAACGTATCCAGCCTGTAATCGGCACGGTTTACGAGAAAGGCCCGCTTATGCGGGCCTTTTTTTATGCCTTGCGCTGCGTTTCCCGCCAGATGCGCCAGGCCATGCCCGCCAGCAGGAGCACGCCCGCGATCAGCACGCCCCACACCAGCAGGGCGTTCATCCAGCTCGCCCGCTCGCCTGCAGAGGTGGCGTTTAGCCGCCCCTCACCGCCCAACGCGACATCATCCAGAATATCGGCCTGCGGCAGGTTCGCCATATCATAGGTCTTGCGCAGATCGGCTGGGATCAGCATGTCAGGTTCCACCTGTGCAGGCTTTGCGGCGCCGTTGCCCCAGGCGAGCACGTACGGCGCTTTACCCTGCGCGTTGAACACCAGGTCATAGCGGTCGCGATGCCCCGTGACGCTCGGCAGGTATTCTGGCAGACGCGCATTCAGCGTCGTGATTTTCACGGCCTGCACCAGGTCCCCGTTAAGCGAAACCGGTCCGGATGTTTTCTCCTCCAGGCGGTAAATCACCTCTTTTTTCAGGGGATGCCATGTGTCTTTTTCCGTACGCCGCCACGCGATCTCCACGGGAAGGACGCCATCGCCGTTCAGCGAGATGCTAACAGCGCTCAGCGGCTGCGGACGCGTCCAGCGCCACTGCGCTTCGGTTGTCGATAACTGCTCCCCTTCCCCCTCAAGATTGATCTCTTCCGGGGCCGCCTGCGCAGGTGCGCTGATTGCGTTTACGCCGGTCAACGTTACCCCCTGGCTCTGCGTATTCAGCACCACCATGAAATAGCGATTCGCCTCGGGAGATAAAACCGTGTCGGTATCGATCCGATCGAGCTTAAGGCGATCCTGGCCGCTGGCGACGTCCAGCAGCGGCATATCTTCGCGAAGGGTATACCAGCGCTTAAGATCCTCGCTGTAATAGACCGACGCCGTTCCCTGCCACGGCGTCTGCGGGGTATTCCAGAGCAGCTGCAGCTGGGATATGGCCAGCTCACCCGTCGTCTGCTCCGGCAAGCTCAGCAGGTAATGTTGCCCGGCTGCGGCGGCTTTTTGCCCCTCCAGCACAATCTCAACGCCGTTTCGGGAACGGAGCCGGATCTTATCGCTGTCACCGGCGTCTGAGGCAGCCGCGAGCGGCGAGGCATCCAGCGGAAAGAGGCGCAGCGCCGTGGACTGCACTGTGGCCTGCGGGCGCGTCGCGGCGATCAGGCTAAAGGGAACCGGCTCACCCGACTGGTTAAAGACGCGAACATCATGCAGATCCGCGGATGTGCTCTGCTCATAGACGGCAAGCGGCAGCATCACTCGATACCACCGGGAAGGAACGGACGTGTCGAGTGAACGACCAAAGGCGTAGTCCCGTGGCGATTCCGTTGGTACTTCGTCGCAGAACGCCGGGCCGGAAAGCGCCAGCAGCGCGGTACACGCTACCGCTTTCATCCATTTCATTTTTCATCTCCTGTTTTTGGCGGTAGCGGCGAGAAATAGCCCACGATCAGCACCAGTATCGCCACGCCGATAAACGCCACCGCGCGCGACAGACCGCCTCCGCCCGCGCTGTCCACCAGCATCAGCTTAACCATCACCACACCCAGCAGCGCGGCCCCGCAGAGCCACTCCTGCCGGGAAGCCCGACGGGTGGCATGGATCATGACCACCAGCGCACTCAGCATCCAGAACAGGGCAAAGCTGGTCTGGATAAGCCGCGAATCCCACAGCGATGCCATATTCCAGGCCACGTCGCCGTACCAGGCCAGGGCGCGCATCAGCGCACCGTTCAGCCACCAGAAGCCAAACGCCATGAGCGCGACGGCTGGCCACGGGCGCGCTTGCGCAAGCAATGCCGGGTAGTAGCGGTCCACCGCCCGATAAAAGACCACCAGCCCCAGCAACGCGAACGCTGCGCCTTCCTCAAGCGGGTTTACCAGCGGGAGCCAGGTTTGACGATAGACCACGCCGTCCTGGAAATTGGTCACCACCAGCAATACCAGCAGCGCCACGACGGCAGGGATCGGTGCCAGACACGCATAGAGCGCAGGCCATTCCCGGAACGGCCACGCGCGACGCCGTACCGCAGCAGAGAGCGCCATAATCACCCCGCCGCCTGCGGCCATCGCTAATCCGCTGCCCCAGGCCGCCATGCCCCACGGCAGAGACCGGGCAAACCAGTAAAGCTCGGCGGCCAGCGCCAGTAAAATCATCCAGCACAGCGACAGGTGTAGCCCCATCGCGATACGCGGCAGAACCCTTTCACCATCGCGCCGCAACAGCATCAGCGCGGCAGGAAGCGCAACGCACCAGGCCAGGTTTGACCAGCCGGCGGCAACGATCTGCTGATGCCAGATCTGATACCCCACCATCAGCAGCATAACCGGCCACAGCAGCCATTTGCTGGCGTCCAGCTCTCGCCACGCCAGACGAGCGGCCACCTGCCGCCAGCCCCAGACCGACGCCGCCGTCAGCGCCAGCACGCCCGCCAGAATCGGTAATTCTTTCGTAAGTACAAGCTGCGACGCACCCAGCTGCGCTACCAGCCAGAACAGCAGCCCGCCTGCCAGCAGCGCCCAGCTGACCGGCAGAAAAAGAGTCCGCCACAGCCAGGCCGCTGCCAGCCAGCAAAGGCTGAGGATGGCGAAGATAAGGAGCAGGCTCAGCGACGTAACGCCGTCCGTTTGCGCCCACAGCGCGCTGCCGAGGGCCAGCACCAGCAGCGCCGTACCGCTATAGCTCATGCGCCGCTGGTGCTGCTGCACGCCCAGCCAGAGAATACCCAGCCCCTCCAGCGCCCAGGCCATTGCCGTCCAGCGCGCCGACAGCGCCAGCGGAATGGCGAGCGTGGCGAACCCGCCGCCGATCGCCAGTGCAGCCATGACCAGCGGCCGTCCGAGGGAGGGATAGCGCCGCAGCGCGAGGTATGCGAGGGTGAGATAAAATGCGCCGTATCCCAGCGCGCTCAGCGCCGGGCCATATTCCCAGTGCTGCGTCATACCATACTGCATCCCGAAGCCGATCAGCGGCGGGGCAAACAGCAGCACGCCGTCAACGATCTGCTTCCCTTTCTCCTGCGCCCGCAGCGACAGCGCCACGCTCAGCACGCCGAAAATCAGCGTATTGGCAATCAGGAACAGCTGGCAGATCCAATAGTCTTCAGGCTGGTAATCACTCAGCCCCCACAGGCCGCCCACGCCGAACGTGAACAGCAGCCCGAGCAGGTTCAGCTCGCGCCAGTGCTGCCAGATGCTGATGGCAAGAATGCCGATGGACAGCAGGAGATAGAAAGAGAACAGCGCGACAAAGCTGCCGCCCCCGGTAGACAACAGCAACGGCGCAAGGTAGCCGCCGAGGCTCGCCAGCATGGCAAGGCTCAGCGCCTTCTGCAGCACCGCCAGCCCGACGCTCGCCGCGCAGATCACCACCAGCAGCGCAAAGGCCAGCGTCATCGGCAGCATTTGCCAGAGCCGGAAGGCGCCAAACACCGTCAGGTAAAGCACCCCGGTCGCCCCGCCCTGGAGGATCAGCGCATAGACCCGCTGCCTGTGCCGTAGCCGCCACCCAATCGCCAGCAGAACAACGGCAAACAGCGCCGCTGCCACGAGGCGCAGCTCAAGCGGGAACAGGGAATGTTCGACGGTATAGCGCAGCAGGAAAGAGAGGCCGAGGAAGAGCAGCAGAATGCCCAGCTTCGCCAGCGGATTGCCCTGCATGAACCAGCGCGCCAGCGACGTCAGGATGCCGCCAAAGGCTGAAGGCTGTTTTGCCGCAGGGGTCGGGGCCTGAGAAGAAGCGGGTTCTGCCACCGCTGCGGGAATATCGGGTCGCCAGGGGTCGACAGGCGCGAGAGCGTCCTCCACCACTGGCGCGGTAATTGCCTCCGGCGCGGCGGTCTGCACCGGTTCCGACGCGTTCTCAGGCACGCCGCGCTGCTCAAGCGCCTCTATGCGCTGGCGTAGCCGGGCGATCTCCTGCTGCGCCGCCGTACTGCGATTAAACCCGATAACCGCAAGCACGGGCGCAACCAGCAGCGCAAAAACCAGGAATAAACAGCCAAGGATGTAAAGCTCGTCCATGTTTCCACCTTCACCGTAAACGATCCGTTAAGATTGACACAAATCGTTGCATTTGCGCCATCTTAAAAGGTGGAAACAATCGCGTATTAGCTGCCGAACCAGATCGTCGCGGATATTGCAGGCAGCGCCAGCACGCCGTCCTGTATCGTCGCCTTGCCCTCTTTACTCTTCCACGCAGCGACATTCAGCAGCGGTGAATCATCCAACACCACTTCGCAGGCCTCGCCCCGGTTAATCGCCACCAGCACGCGCTGCTGGTTATAAACGCGGGCAAAGACCACGACGTTATCATGAGCGTATACCACCTGGCAGCCGCCGTAGCGCAGGGCAAGACTCTGCTTACGCAGCTTCGCCAGCCGCTGATACAGGCTGAACAGCACTTTGTCCTGTTTCTCTGGTGCCCACGGGAAGGTTTTGCGGCAGAACGGATCGTTGTTGCCGTCCAGCCCCACCTCGTCTCCGTAGTAGATGCACGGCACGCCCGGCCAGGTGAAGAGCCAGGTCACCGCCAGCGGCAGACGCGCGACATCCTTGCCCAGCAGGGATTTAAAACGCGCGGTATCGTGGCTATCGAGCTGGTTAAACATCCGCAGCTGCTGCTGATGCGACAGCCCGGCGCGGTAGTTCTCCATCCACGCCATGCAGGTTTCCGCGTCGATATGATTTGGATCGTAGGAGATATCGGTGTTGGCGAGGAATCCCCACAGCGGAAAGGTAAAGCCGCGATAGTTCATCGCCGCATCTTCCGCATCGTTCTGCAGCCACTGGCGCGCGTCGCCAAAGTGCTCGCCAAAGACGAACGCCTCCGGCTGGGCCGCTTTTGCCGAGCGCGTAATCCCGGCGACGTGCTGAAGGTTATTCCGCGCCCCGCCCGCTTCGCCGAGCATATGCACTACGTCCAGACGCCAGCCGTCCATATTCCACGGCGCCTTCAGCCAGTGTCGGACGATGCTGTCTTCCCCGCCGTAAATCTCGTTCACAAGCGTTGGCGACTGGAAATCCAGCTTCGGCAGGCTCGGGTAGCCCAGCCAGTCCAGCGCACGGCCCTCCTCGTTAAAGCTGTACCAGTCGCGCTGCGGCGAATCCGGGTTATGACATGCCCCGCCCATCGACTGGTTATGCCGATCAAACCACGCATGCGAATCTCCGCTGTGGTTGAACACGCCGTCCAGAATGAGGCGCATGCCTTCGTTTTGGGTGTTCTTACGCAGGCGCAGCAGCGCCTCGTCACCGCCAAACTGCGCGTCAACGTGGCGATAATCTTCGGTATCGTATTTATGTACGCTCGGGGCCTTGAACACCGGGTTGAGATACAGCGCCGTCACGCCCAGTTTTTTCAGGTACGGCAGCTTTTCGCTGATGCCGTCGAGATCGCCGCCGTAGAAGGTCGAGCCGCCCGCCTGCGCGGTTAACGGCTCATCCCACGCATTCAGGATAATGTCGTGGCCCGCTGCATGGTGGTAATAGATCTTATCCTGGTCGGCAGTGCGCTTTTCGCTGCGCGCAAAACGGTCCGGGAAAATCTGGTAAAAGACCTGATCGTTGACCCACTGCGGGCCGTTATCCGGATAATCGACCGCAAACTGCTCCAGCCGTGCAGGCGGGAAACGGCTAAACCCCTGCGGGGTAAACCACAGCTGGCGGTTGCTCCACAAAAGCTTAAAGCTGTAGCGGCGGCGCAGCTGTCCGCTACGCAGGTCGATATTCGCCCGCCAGGCGGTGATACCCGGCTGCGGCTGGCTGCGCAGCTTGTGCATTTTCAACCCGGTCTCTTCGTTATCGATTTCGGCGCGGAGCGTCACGCGATCGGGCTGGTTTTCCCCCGCCAGCCAGAGCGTAATCACAAGGTTGTCTTTGTTTTGCTTAACAAATGGGGCAACCGGAAGGTGCCAGGCGTTTAACATCACGAATCCCCTCTGATGAAATTGACGTCACCTTGCCACAGGGTGGTTAAGGATAGCTCACCATGATGGGATTTATTGGGGGAGGAGGACGGGGGAGGAGTTTTTTTGGGGGGTAAAAGGGAGTGTAGGCCGGGTAAGCGCAGCGCCACCCGGCATTTTTACCTTACTGCGCTTCCGCCAGCTGACGGTCGCGGCGGCATTTAAACACCCAGCCCACCAGCAGCAGCACGATCCACGCGCAGCCCACGTAGAGCGAAATGCGGGTATCCGGATGGTAGCCAATCAGGCCAATGATAAACACCAGGAAGATCAGCCCGACGACGGTCGTCGCCACCCCGCCCGGTACTTTGAACTTCAGCGCTTTCGCCTCATCCGGCGACAGGCGACGGCGGAAGGCAATCTGCGACAGCAGGATCATGATCCACACCCACACCGTCGCGAAGGTCGCCAGGGATGCAATCACCAGGAAGACGTTTTCCGGCATGATGTAGTTCAGATAAACCGAGAACAGCAGCGCCACGGTCATCACCACAACGGTCACCCACGGCGTGCCGCGGCGCGAGGTTTTGGCGAACACCTTCGGCGCGCTGCCCTGCTCTGCCATGCCGTGCAGCATACGCCCCACGCCAAAGACGTCACTGTTGATCGCCGAAAGCGACGCGGTCAGCACCACAAAGTTGAGAATGCTAGCCGCAAAGGCAATGCCCATATGCTGGAAGGTCAGGACAAACGGGCTACCGTTGGTACCCACCTGATTCCACGGGTAAATGGACATGATCACAAACAGCGTACCCACATAAAACACCAGAATACGCATCGGCACCGAGTTGATGGCGCGCGGAATGGATTTCTCCGGGTCTTTCGCTTCCCCGGCAGTAATACCGATAATCTCGATACCGCCGTAGGCGAACATCACCATCTGCAGCGACATCACCATGCCGAGCCAGCCGTTGCTGAAGAAGCCACCGTTGCTCCAGAGGTTATGGATCCCGGTCGGCTGCCCGCCGTTGCCAATCCCCCAGATGATGATCCCGAAACCGGCCACAATCATGATGATAATGGTGGCGACCTTGAAGAAGGAGAACCAGAACTCCAGCTCGCCGAACACCTTCACGCTCATCAGGTTGACGGCGCAAATGATCAGCACCACGCTCAGCACCCAAATCCAGTGCGGCACCGCCGGGAACCAGACGCCCATATAGATGCCAAACGCCGTCACGTCGGCTATTGCCACGATCAGGATTTCGAAGCAGTAGGTCCAGCCGGTGATAAACCCGGCCAGCGGGCCGAGGTTTTCCTGCGCGTAGCGCGAGAAGGAGCTGGCGGAGGGGTTATGAACCGACATTTCGCCGAGGGCGCGCATGATGATATACGCCGCCACGCCGCCGATGATGTACGCCAGCAGCACGCTTGGACCGGCCATTTTGATGGCATCTGCCGAGCCATAAAAAAGACCGGTGCCAATAGCAGAGCCCAGCGCCATAAAGCGGATGTGGCGCGTGCTCAATCCACGTTTAAGTTTGTTAGTGCTTTCCATTTAAATCTTGCCATTCAACACGAAAAAAACAAAAAACCACGGGGCCTTAAGCCCCGTGGTTAAACAGTTTGTTGCCGTTGATTAATGGGCGTTCGATGCGACCTGACGCCCTGCAGCACGGTCCCAGATAACCGCCAGAACCAGTGCAACAACGGTAGGCATCAGCCAGGCCAGGCCCTGCTCGGACAGCGGCAGACGCTGTGTCCAGGCTGGCAGAATTTCAGCGAACGCTGATGCTTTAATCCCGTCAAGGATACCAAAAATCAGGCTGATAAACATGGCTGGCGCAATAATTCGTGAGGAGTTGTTCCACCACGGGCGGGTGAAGCTCAGCACCACCAGCACGATGCACGGCGGATAGATCGCCGTCAGTACCGGAATAGAGACCTGAATCAGGTGGCTCAGACCGAGGTTGGATACCGCCATGGAGAAGATACCAAGGATAAACACCAGGGTACGGTAAGAGAGCGGCAGGTACTGCGCAAAGAACTCAGCACAGGCGCAGGTCAGGCCAACCGCGGTAACCAGGCAGGCCAGGAAGATGAGCGCCGCCAGCAGCATACTGCCCGCACCACCGAAGGTGTGCTGGACGTAGGCGTGCAGGATAGCCGCACCATTCGCGTTTTGATCGACCAGCATCGCGCTATCGGAGCCCAGGCGGAACAGCGCCAGATACAGCAGCGTCAGGCCTACACCGGCCATCAGGCCAGCCCAGATGGTGTAGCGGGTCAGCAGACGCGCTTCGGTCACACCGCGGGAACGCGCGGCGTTAACGATAACGATACCAAACACCATCGCGCCCAGCGTATCCATCGTCAGGTAGCCGTTCACAAAGCCGTTAGAGAACGCGGCGTTTTTATAGGCGTCCATCGCGTCGCTAATCGGGCCTGCAGGCCAGACGATAGCCGCCACCGCCAGAACAATCAGCGCCACAATTTTCAGCGGAGCCAGGAAGTTACCCACGGTATCCAGCAGCTTGCCCGGATAGAGGGAAACCAGAATCACGATAGCGAAGTAGATCAGGCTGTAGATGAACAGCGGCATCGCGCCGTCACCGGTCAGCGGAGCAATACCCACTTCAAAGGAAACGGTCGCGGTACGCGGGGTGGCAAACAGCGGACCCACGGCCAGGTAGCAGACGGTAGCCAGCAGAACGCCCGCCACTTTGCCAATCGGGGTGCTGAGGCTATCTACACCGCCGCCGACTTTCGCCAGCGCGATGACGGTCAGCACCGGCAGACCCACGGCAGTAATCAGGAAACCAAACGCGGCGGTCCAGACGTGTTCACCCGCCTGTAAGCCAACCATTGGAGGGAAAATGATGTTGCCTGCGCCAACGAACAGCGCAAATGTCATAAAGCCCAGCGCGATGATGTCACGCGATTTTAAGTGATGGGTCATAAAACCTTACTGCCTGTGGATGTGGTGTTGAAAACATTGAGATTTTCGCTGCCCCTGACGGGGCGATACAGCCGAAAATTTGCTCAATTTTAGCGGGATATGCTCCCGTCCTGGCGTGGAGAAGAATAGTTTTTCGATTTACCACGCAAATACAGTCGGTCTGACAGTATCTGGGGGGCAATTTAAACGCTTATAACGTTTAAAGGCAAGGTGGGATCGTAAAACCAGAACAATATGCCAGCATGAAAATACACTCCAGCACAATACGCTAATTATAAGAAAAACCCATGGCTAATCATGCGAACAAAAAACAGCCAGCCGTATAAAATTCACACGCGTTTCGCTTGACTGCAAAGCAAACGGGCCAGCGATGGCTGACCCGTGGAAAGGTAAAATGACACACCTGCCGTCAGGCGATCTTTTTGGCAATTAATCGTTCCGGGATCACGAAGCTGAAGCGGGTTCCTTTACCCAGGGTACTCTGAATATCGAGACGGCTTTCATGGTGATTCACTGCGTGTTTCACAATCGCCAGCCCCAGGCCGCTTCCGCCCGTCTGCCGCGATCGTGCTTTATCCACGCGATAGAAGCGCTCGGTCAGACGCGGAATATGCTCCGGCGCGATCCCCGGCCCGTTGTCCTCCACGCTAAACTCGGCCCCCGTTGGGGTATGCTGCCAGCGCACCACGATCTCCGTCCCTTCCGGCGTATGGTTTACCGCATTATATACCAGGTTGGAGATAGCGCTGCGCAGCTCATCTTCACTGCCCAGCACCTTTAGCGTGTTGTCGACCTCAAAGGTCAGGTGATGCTTTTTGTGGCTTAACGTCTGCGCTTCACGCTCCACGACCCGCAGCATCATTGGCACATCGATGGTGTCATTCAGCGCGAGCGTCGGTGCCGCTTCAATCTTCGAGAGCGTCAGCAGCTGCTTCACCAGGCCTTCCATCCGGTGCGTTTGCTCGCGCATGGTGTGCAGCGCTTTTTCACGCGGCGCACCTTCCAGCGTTTGCTCCTGCATCATCTCCAGGTAGCCCTGCAGCACGGTCAGCGGGGTACGCAATTCGTGACTGACGTTGGCGAAAAAGTTGCGGCGCGCCCCTTCCAGCTGGTGCATCTGGGTGACATCGCGCGCCACCATCAGCCACTGCTTATCGCTGTAGGGCATCACGCGGATCTCCAGATGGCGACCGTTATTGAGCTTGAGATTGTGCGGACGGGTAAAATCACGCTTTTTCAGGTACAGCGTGAACTCGGGATAACGCAGAAGGTTGAGGATATTCTGGCCATTATCGTCCGGCCAGCGAAGGCCCAACAGCTGCTGCGCCAGGCCGTTACACCAGAAGATCGTCCCTTCTTCGGTGGTCAGAATGACCGCATCCGGTAGCGACTCCGCACCGCTGCGAAAACGCTTAATCAGGCTTCCCAGCTCGCGGCGGCGCTTTTTATTTCGCATCTGCATCTGGTGCAGACCGTACAGCAGCGGCTCCCAGCTGCCGCTTCCGGGCGGCGGCGTCATGCTTCGGTCAACCCACAGCCACCAGGAGAGGCGCAGCAGGTTCCAGAAATGCCAGATCAGCAGCCCGGTGACCGACGCCAGCAGAAACCACGGCAGATGTCCAAGAAAGGCCCCCAGAATGAAGGCCGGAATACAGCATAAGATCAGTTCAAAGACGAGCCTTTTCCATGACAGACGTTCCAGCACGCGTCACACTCCTGTCATTATTCAGAAACGGGTAGAAAAACGATAACCCGTGCCGCGGACCGTCTGCACCATGCGATCGTGGCCGCTCAGTTCCAGCGCTTTTCGCAGGCGGCGGATATGTACGTCAACCGTCCGGTCTTCAACATACACGTTAGTTCCCCAGACGTTATTCAGCAACTGCTCGCGGCTGTACACGCGTTCCGGGTGGGTCATAAAGAAGTGCAGAAGTTTAAATTCGGTAGGCCCCATGTCGAGGGGATTTTCACCGGTCATCACGCGGTGAGAAGTCGGATCAAGGCTCAGCCCCTGCATCTCAATCACCTCTTCCACCGCCATCGGCGAAATACGGCGCATCACGGCTTTAATGCGGGCCACCAGCTCTTTGGGGGAGAACGGTTTGGTAATGTAATCGTCCGCGCCGGTCTCCAGACCGCGCACACGATCCTCTTCTTCTCCGCGCGCCGTAAGCATCACAACCGGGATGTCGCGGGTCAGCGCTTCACGCTTCAGGTGTTTGATAAACTGCAGTCCGGAGCCGCCGGGCAGCATCCAGTCCAGCAGAATCAGATCGGGCCAGGGTTCATTCAGCTGGTTCACTGCGCTGTCATAATCTTCCGCTTCAACCGGCTGGAAGCCGTTTTGCTCGAGCACGAAGCACACCATTTCACGAATTGGAGCTTCATCTTCTACGACCAGAATACGTCTCGCCATACTTTGCCCTGTCTTATCTTATTTACGTTACAAGTTTGTAATTCGGCGCCATTATGCGTCAGATTTATGACAGATTTATGAAAAACAGTACCACTATAAATGGCAAACTGTTGTTTTATTACAGCGGTTATTTTCCCTTCTCTGAACGTTTATAATCCTGCTTTCTCTTTTTTGCCACGGATCAGCTATGCGCATACTTCACACCTCGGACTGGCATCTGGGTCAAAATTTTTACAGCAAAAGCCGTGCGGCTGAACATGAAGCGTTCCTGAACTGGCTGCTGGAAACGGCCCGGACGCATGAGGTGGACGCGATTATCGTGGCGGGAGATATTTTTGATACCGGCTCGCCGCCGAGCTATGCCCGTGAGCTGTACAACCGCTTCGTGGTGAATCTGCAGCAAACCGGCTGTCATCTGGTGATTGTCGCCGGCAACCATGATTCCGTCGCGACGCTTAACGAATCCCGCGACATCCTGGCGTTTCTCAATACCACCGTCGTCGCCAGCGCCGGGCACGCCCCGCAGATCCTGAAAAAGCGCGACGGGTCGCCCGGGGCGGTACTGTGTCCGATTCCCTTTTTGCGTCCGCGCGACATCGTGCAAAGCCAGGCGGGGCTGTCGGGCGCGGAAAAGCAGCAGCATTTGTTACAGGCGATCGCCGATTATTACCGCCAGCAGCACGCCGAAGCCTGTGCCCTGCGCGGTGACCAGCCGATTCCGGTGATTGCGACCGGGCACCTCACCACCGTCGGGGCCAGTAAAAGTGACGCCGTGCGTGACATCTATATTGGCACGCTGGATGCCTTTCCGGCGCAGCACTTCCCGCCAGCCGACTACATTGCGCTCGGACACATCCACCGGGCGCAGATCGTCGGCGGCTGCGAGCACATCCGCTACTGCGGCTCGCCTCTTTCGCTCAGCTTTGACGAAACGGGCAAAGCCAAATCCGTGCATCTGGTGAGCTTTTGCGAGGGCAAACTCAGCGCCGTCGACACGCTGGAGGTGCCCGTAACTCAACCGCTGGCGGTGCTGAAAGGCGATCTCGATGCCATCACCGCCCAGCTGGAGCAGTGGCGCGGCGTCGAGCAAGATCCCCCCATCTGGCTGGACATCGAAATCACCACCGACGACTACCTGCACGATATACAGCGGAAAATCCAGGCGCTGACCGAAGACCTGCCGGTAGAGGTCTTGCTGGTGCGCCGCAGCCGCGAGCAGCGCGAGAAAATTCTGCTAAGCGCTCAACGCGAAACGCTCAGTGAACTGGGGGTCGAAGAGGTATTTGAACGCAGGCTCTCACAGGAGGAGATTGACGATGCGAAGCGTGCAAGGCTCAGCGAACTGTTCAGCCATACCCTGCATGCGCTCAATGACGAGGAAGAAAACGCATGAAAATTCTGAGCCTGCGCCTGAAAAATCTCAACTCCCTCAAGGGCGAGTGGAAAATTGACTTTACCGCTGAGCCGTTTGCCAGCAATGGGCTGTTTGCCATCACCGGCGCAACCGGGGCAGGTAAAACCACCTTGCTCGACGCCATTTGTCTGGCGCTTTATCACGAAACGCCGCGCCTGAATAAAGTCTCCCAGGCGCAAAATGACCTGATGACCCGCGACACCGCCGAATGTCTGGCGGAAGTGGAGTTCGAGGTAAAAGGCACCGCCTATCGCGCCTTCTGGAGCCAGAACCGGGCGCGCAACCAGCCGGACGGTAACCTGCAGGCGCCGCGCGTGGAGCTGGCGCGCTGCGAAGATGGCAAAATTCTGGCCGACAAAGTGACGGATAAGCTGGAGCAAACCGCCGCGCTCACCGGGCTGGACTACGGGCGCTTTACCCGCTCGATGCTGCTCTCTCAGGGGCAGTTTGCCGCCTTCCTTAATGCCAAGCCGAGCGATCGCGCCGAGCTGCTGGAAGAGCTGACCGGCACCGAAATCTACGGTCAGATTTCCGCCATGGTGTTTGAGAAACACAAAGCGGCCCGCAGCGTGCTTGAAAAGTGCGAGGCGCAGGCGGCGGGCGTCGTGCTGTTGAGCGAAGAACAACAGCAGCAGTTACAGCAAAGTTTGCAGGCACTTACTGACGCAGAGAAAACCCTGCTGGAACAGCAGCAAAACCAACAGAAACATTTTCAGTGGCTTACGCGCCATGATGAGCTCGTGCGCGAGCAACAGCGCGCCGCCGCGATGCAGCAGCAGGCGCAACAGGCGCTGACGGACGCTGCGCCTGAGCTGGCAAAACTGCAGCTTGCTCTGCCCGCCGCCCAGCTGCGACCGCTCTGGGAGCATCAGCAGGAGCAAACCGCGCGTCTGGCACAAACGCAGCAGCGAATTATCGAAGTAAATACTCGCTTACGAGCCAGAACCGCGCTGCGTTCACGTATTCGCAATACCGCCCTGCGTAACCACGAGCAGCTTCAGACCGAACTGACGGCGTTGGCGCAGTGGCTGGCGGAGCACGAGCGCTATCGTCTGTTAGGCCAGGAGATTGCAGGCTGGCGCGCCCAGTTCTCGCAGCTTAACCGCGATAAAACGCAGTTAGCCTCGCTTGCTGCGCGGATAGGTGAATTACGCAACAGGCTGGCTGCGATGCCGGAAAACGCGCTGACGCTGACGGCGGATGAGGTCAGCGCGGCCATGGAGCAGCAGTCCAGGTCCCGCACGCTGCGCCAGCAGCTGACGTCGCTGCATGCCCGCTATCAGCCGCTGCAAAAGCGCCTGCGCCAGAGCGGTGAAAACGTGCAGAAGGCGCAGGCCGAACAAAATAAACTCAATGAAACGCTGACCCTGCGCCGCCAGCAGTACAAAGAGAAAAACCAGCACTATCTCGACCTGAAAGCCCTGTGCGAAACCGAAGCAACAATTAAGAAGCTGGAGCATTACCGCTCCCGGCTTGAGGCAGGCAAACCCTGTCCGCTGTGCGGTTCCTGCGAACATCCGGCCGTTGAGCAATATCAGTCACTTGAGCTGACGGATAACCAGCGCCGCCGTGATGCCCTGGAAAAAGAGGTCGCCGCCCTTAAAGAGGAAGGCCTGCTGGTGCTGGGACAGGTCAATGCCCTGACTCAGCAGATCCAGCGCGAGACAGACGACGCGCAGACGCTTTCTCAGGAAGAGCAAGCGCTCACTAAAGAGTGGGTGGCGGCCTGCACGTCCCTGAACATTACCTTGAATATTCAGGACGATATCGCGCCATGGTTGAACGAACAGGAACAGTACGAGCGCCAGCTTTATCAGCTCAGTCAGCGTCTCACCCTGCAGAACCAGCTCAACGAACAGGACGCGCAGGAGCGGCAGTATCAGCAGCAGCTGGCGGCCACGCGGCAGGCGCTGGAACATGCCCTGCTCGCGCTCTCACTTAACGCACCTGAAGAGGGTCAGGAAGCCGCCTGGCTTCAGGCCCGCGAAGCGGAATTCGCGCAGTGGCAGGAGAAGCAAACGCAGCACGGCGTGCTTCAGGAACGCATAAACGCCCTGAAGCCGCTGCTCGACGCGCTTCCGGCAGCGAACAGCGAAGACGCCGAACCGGTTATTCCTGATAACTGGCGCGCCATCCACGACGAGTGCGTGTCGCTGCAAAGCCAGCTGACCGCGCAACAGCAGCAGGAAGGGCTGGAGCGAGAGCGCCTGCAGCAGTCGCAGACGCAGTTCACCGCGGCGCGCTCGGCGAGCTGCTTTGCCGACCAGGACGCGTTTCTTGCCGCCCTGCTGGATGACGACGCTATTCGCCATCTCGAACAGCTAAAACAATCTCTGGAAAACCAGATCCAGCAGGCCGCGGCGCTGTCCGGGCAAGCGAACCAGCAGCTGCAGTCTCATCTGGCACTGCGGCCGGAAGGGCTCGATGCCGATGCCGCCACGCTGCAAATCCAGCTGCAGCAGCTGGCGCAACAGCTGCGCGAGAACACCACGCATCAGGGCGAGATCCGTCAGCAGCTTAAGCAGGACAGCGATAACCGGCAGCACCAGCTGGCGTTGATGCAGCAAATTGAAGAGGCCGCGCGCCAGGCGGATGACTGGGGTTATCTGAACGCGCTGATCGGCTCCAGCACCGGCGACAAGTTCCGTAAGTTCGCCCAGGGGCTGACGCTGGACAATCTCGTCTGGCTGGCTAACCAGCAGCTTAACCGCCTGCACGGGCGTTATTTATTGCAGCGTAAGGCCAGCGACGCGCTGGAGCTGGAAGTGGTGGATACGTGGCAGGCGGATGCGGTCCGCGATACCCGCACCCTCTCCGGCGGCGAGAGCTTCCTGGTCAGCCTGGCGCTGGCGCTGGCGCTTTCCGATCTGGTGAGTCATAAAACGCGAATCGATTCCCTGTTCCTGGATGAAGGGTTCGGCACGCTCGACAGTGAGACGCTGGATACCGCGCTGGATGCGCTCGACGCGCTGAACGCCACCGGGAAAACCATCGGCGTGATCAGCCACGTTGAGGCGATGAAAGAGCGTATTCCGGTGCAGATCAAAGTGAAGAAGATTAACGGGCTGGGGTACAGCAAGCTGGATAAAGAATTTGCCGTGCAGTAAAGGTCCACTCCACATGTAGGCCGGGTAAGGCGTAGCCGCCACCCGGCTTTTTTATTGTGGCTGCCTGAATTCGCCCGGTGGCGCTTCGCTTACCGGGCTTACAGAGCCGTTTATTCTGGCCACAGCCACGCCGCGCCGCGCACGCCGCTGGAGTCCCCGTGGACGGCTTTGCGGATCGGCGTTTCACACTCGCCGCCGAAGACCCACTGCTTCACCAGGTTCGGCACCATGGCGTACAGCCGGTCGACGTTGCTCATGCCGCCGCCCAGCACAATTACGTCTGGGTCGAGAATATTCACCACGTGCGCCAGGGATTTCGCCAGCCGCATTTCATAGCGGCTCAGGGCCAGCTCCGCCACCGGATCCTGCGCTTCGACCAGACGCATGATCTCATTTCCCTTGAGCGGCTGGCCGCTCAGGCGGTGGTAATCGGTCGCAAAACCGGTACCGGAGATAAAGGTCTCAATACAGCCCTGTTTTCCGCAGTAGCACGGCACTTCGGTGCGGTATTTGAGTTCGTCTTCATCCATCCACGGCAGCGGGTTGTGCCCCCACTCGCCCGCGGTGCCGTTACCGCCGATATGGGCGCGCCCGCCGAACGCTACGCCCGCACCGCAGCCGGTGCCGATGATCACGGCAAACACGGTCTGGGCACCGGCCGCCGCGCCGTCGATGGCCTCAGAGACCGCCAGGCAGTTGGCGTCGTTGGCCAGACGCACTTCCCGCTTCAGGCGCGCGCTTAAATCTTTATCAAACGGCTGACCGTTGAGCCAGGTGGAGTTGGCATTTTTAACCACGCCGGTATACGGCGAGATCGACCCCGGTATCCCCATCCCGACGCTGCCGGTTTGCCCTGTCGCCTGCTCGGCCATCTCGACCAGCCTGGCAATCGTCTCGATAGTCTGGTGATAATCATCGCGCGGCGTTGGCAGACGATGGCGAAACAGCTGCTCCCCCTGCTCGCTCAGTGCGATGACTTCTGTTTTGGTGCCGCCCAAATCGATCCCAATACGCACAAGACTCTCCTCATTATTTTGATTATCAACAGAGTAGAAGCACGCTTCCCGATTAGCAATGCAAGCGATGCGACAATTCGTTATCATGCCCGCTGATTTAACGACAAGGCCGTGGAAATTATCATGCTGTGGTTCAAAAATTTGATGGTTTACCGTCTCAGCCGCGACGTTTCGCTGCGTGCAGAAGAGATGGAAAAACAGTTAGCCGCTTATACCTTTTCCCCTTGCGGTAGCCAGGATATGGCGAAAACCGGTTGGGTTCCGCCAATGGGTTCACAAAGCGATGCACTGACCCACGCCAGCAGCACGGGTCAAATCATCGTCTGCGCCCGTAAAGAAGAGAAAATACTGCCGACGCCGGTGGTTAAGCAGGCACTCGAAGCGAAAATTCTCAAGCTGGAAGCCGAACAGGGCCGCAAGCTGAAAAAGACCGAAAAAGATTCGCTGAAAGATGAAGTACTGCACTCCCTGCTGCCGCGCGCCTTCAGCCGCTTCAGCCAGACCATGATGTGGATCGACACCGTTAACGGGCTGATCATGGTGGACTGCGCCAGCGCCAAGAAAGCAGAAGATACGCTGGCCTTGCTGCGTAAGAGCATCGGCTCGTTACCGGTCGTTCCGCTGGCGCTGGAAACGCCGATCGAGCTGACGCTGACCGAATGGGTACGCAGCGGTGCTGCGGCTCAGGGTTTCCAGATCCTTGATGAAGCCGAGCTGAAAGCCCTGCTGGAAGATGGCGGCGTGATCCGCGCGAAGAAGCAGGATCTGGTGAGCGACGAAATCGCCGTCCACATCGAAGCGGGTAAAGTGGTCACTAAACTGGCGCTCGACTGGCAGCAGCGTATTCAGTTCGTGATGTGCGACGACGGCTCCGTGAAGCGTCTGAAGTTCTGCGACGAGCTGCGCGATCAGAACGAAGATATCGACAGGGAAGATTACGCCCAGCGTTTTGACGCGGACTTCATCCTGATGACCGGCGAGCTGGCGGCGTTGATTCAGAATCTGGTGGAAGGTCTCGGCGGCGAAGCGCAGAGATAACGGGCAAACCGTAGGCCGGGTAAGCGTTAGCGCCACCCGGCTAATTTTTTATTTCAGGTAGCGGCACAGATAAGAGGTAGGTTCAGCCACCTGCAGATGGAACTCACTGTGGCCAGGGACGTTGAAAACCTGTCCGGCTGCGTAAACTTTCCATTCCGTTTCACCCGGTAGTAAGACGTTCAGCGCCCCGCTGACGACCGTCATCTCTTCCGCTTCCGCCGTGCCGAAGGTGTATTCCCCTTCCGCCATGACGCCAACGCTGGCGCGGCCAGTGCTGCTGCTGGTAAAACCAATGGATTTCACTTTACCGGAAAAGTATTCGTTACTCTGAAGCATGAACTGGCCCTTATATTTTTAGATAAAAATTCACTATAGGGGCCATGCTCATCACCTGTCACGCAAAATCATTACATGAGCAGTTCCGAGGCCAGGCGAGCCATCAGAACGTTGGATAACAGCACCGGCACATCCAGCGCTTTTTGCAGTAAATCACGATGATGCTGGTGGAACCCCAGGCAGTCCAGAATCAGGACATCGGCCCCTCTTTCCAGCAGTTCCTTCCCGGCCGCAATGAGTTTGGCCTCGCTGTCCCAGAACGGATTGGCCAGTGCGTACAAGGGCACTTTTTCCAGCACGTGCCATTTTGCCTCCTGGTTATCCATGAGTTCCTCGATGGGGACAATCACCCCCACCTGATGACCATCCACGATGGAGGCCACCAGCGGCGGAATGATGCGCATCGGTTCCAGCAAAATCGCATTGCGCGCCGTAAGTCCCTTTATGGGGGCGGTGCTCATCAGCAAAATAACGTCATATCCCTGATTATCGAGCACTTCTATTACGCCCTGCAGCGAGCGCTCGATCTTCTGGCGGGAAACATGCGCCAGTTTACCGTCACTTAATAACGTCGCCAGGGGATCCTCCCCATAAGCGCTAACTTAAGGGTTGTGGTATTACGCCTGATATGATTTAACGTGCCGATGAATTACTCTCACGATAACTGGTCAGCAATTCTGGCCCATATTGGTAAGCCCGAAGAACTGGATACTTCGGCACGTAATGCCGGGGCTCTAACCCGCCGCCGCGAAATTCGTGATGCTGCAACTCTGCTACGTCTGGGGCTGGCTTACGGCCCCGGGGGGATGTCATTACGTGAAGTCACTGCATGGGCTCAGCTCCATGACGTTGCAACATTATCTGACGTGGCTCTCCTGAAGCGGCTGCGGAATGCCGCCGACTGGTTTGGCATACTTGCCGCACAAACACTTGCTGTACGCGCCGCAGTTACGGGTTGTACAAGCGGAAAGAGATTGCGTCTTGTCGATGGAACAGCAATCAGTGCGCCCGGGGGCGGCAGCGCTGAATGGCGACTACATATGGGATATGATCCTCATACCTGTCAGTTCACTGATTTTGAGCTAACCGACAGCAGAGACGCTGAACGGCTGGACCGATTTGCGCAAACGGCAGACGAGATACGCATTGCTGACCGGGGATTCGGTTCGCGTCCCGAATGTATCCGCTCACTTGCTTTTGGAGAAGCTGATTATATCGTCCGGGTTCACTGGCGAGGATTGCGCTGGTTAACTGCAGAAGGAATGCGCTTTGACATGATGGGTTTTCTGCGCGGGCTGGATTGCGGTAAGAACGGTGAAACCACTGTAATGATAGGCAATTCAGGTAATAAAAAAGCCGGAGCTCCCTTTCCGGCACGTCTCATTGCCGTATCACTTCCTCCCGAAAAAGCATTAATCAGTAAAACCCGACTGCTCAGCGAGAATCGTCGAAAAGGACGAGTAGTTCAGGCGGAAACGCTGGAAGCAGCGGGCCATGTGTTATTGCTAACATCATTACCGGAAGATGAATATTCAGCAGAGCAAGTGGCTGATTGTTACCGTCTGCGATGGCAAATTGAACTGGCTTTTAAGCGGCTCAAAAGTTTGCTGCACCTGGATGCTTTGCGTGCAAAGGAACCTGAACTCGCGAAAGCGTGGATATTTGCTAATCTACTCGCCGCATTTTTAATTGACGACATAATCCAGCCATCGCTGGATTTCCCCCCCAGAAGTGCCGGATCCGAAAAGAAGAACTAACTCGTTGTGGAGAATAACAAAAATGGTCATCTGGAGCTTACAGGTGGCCATTCGTGGGACAGTATCCCTGACAGCCTACAAAACGCAATTGAAGAACGCGAGGCATCGTCTTAACGAGGCACCGAGGCGTCGCATTCTTCAGATGGTTCAACCCTTAAGTTAGCGCTTATGGGATCCTCCCCCGCCTCGACAGCGTAGTCCTCCATGACCTCTTCCCGACTCATCTTGCCCAGCAGGCTGAGATGCGTAATCTGTTGTTCAGATACATGCTCGGTTAAGAGCGGTAACACTTCGCTTACAGGGACCACACCAATGGTGAGGATCGCCAACGTTGCCTTCATCTTTATCGCCTTCCATTACTCCAACATCGTGCACACAGGTACAGGCTCACTACGCTGCACAGTTCGTTTTTTCAACAAAACAGCACCAAGCGTAGCAGGTGATCCCGACACCGAAATGTAAAGATCGCCTGCCGATACCAGAGTTACTTGTATTAATTAAATATTAACTCCTGCTTAACTTTTACGATGAGTAAAAAGTGTGATTCAGGCACGATCCTGGAGCGTTTAGGAAACCGCTCAGGTTATGTCGGGATCTTCATAGCGCCGCTTCGCATCCAGCGCTTCCTGTTCCGTCTCGTGTTCACTGATCAGCGAGTCGGGTTTGGGGTGATCGGCACGCAGTTGATACCAGGTCACAGTGTGACCTGTCTGGCCTTTTTCAACGGTCACAATGCGCGCTTCACGCGGATAGGGAGGTCTTGTTGGCATAGCTCATCCTTTTTTTATGTCTGAGCTATAAGTATAGACGCCGCTTAGCTGGCACACGCCAAACGCAGGGCGGTAATAATCTGAATCACAACGTCTTCGGGAGAGGCGGACGCATCCACCACGTGGTGAGCCGCTTCGCGGTATAACGCATCGCGTTCGGCCAGCACTTCACTCACCTCTTCGTTCAGCGGCCTGGAGGTCAGCGCAGGGCGTTGCCCCTCTTCCGGAAAGGCTTCCAGACGCCCAACCAGGGCCGACACCGGCGCGCTGAGGTAAATCACAATCCCCTTTTCGCGCATAAAGTGACGATTACACTCCGCCAGAACAATGCCACCGCCGGTGGCGATCACCGCGGACGGGGTCGTGACCGCTTTCAGCGCGGCCGTTTCGCGTGCGCGAAAGCTCTCCCAGCCTTCCTGCTCAACAATGTCGGCGATGGTTTTTCCGGCCTCGGTTTGCAGCCAGTGGTCGGTATCCACAAACTGGCGATGACACACGCGTGCCAGCTCCAGGCCAACGGTGGTTTTCCCACAGCCGCGGGGGCCAACTAAAAAGATGGGTTGGGTCATAGCCAGGTGTTCCCCTTGATGCCGGAAGGCTGAAGAGTGTAAAGAAATAATTGCAGAAGATGTTTCGATTACTTTACTGCAAAGCGGTACGGGATGACAACCCTGTGGAGGCCACACTGTACCACACATTGACAATAATTATCATTTCGCTGTACGGCGCTTCACTTCCAGCAGCCATTTATCCAGCTCGGCAGCAAACTGCTGGCGATCGCGCTGTGAGAGGCTGTCCGGCCCACCGGTCTGCACGCCGCTGGCCCGCATGGTATCCATAAAATCGCGCATCGTAAGCTTCTCGCGGATGGTCGACGGCGAGTAGCGCTCACCGCGCGGATTGAGCGCTGCCGCCCCTTTCTCCAGCACGTCGGCCGCCAGCGGAATGTCCGCCGTGATCACCAGATCTTCCGCGCTGCACAGGCGGACAATTTCGTTGTCCGCCACGTCAAACCCGGCAGGCACGCGCAAAGAACGAATGAAGCGCGAAGGCGGCACGCGAATGTTCTGGTTCGCCACCAGCGTCAGCGGCATCTGAACACGCTCGGCGGCGCGAAATAAAATCTCTTTAATCACGTTCGGACACGCGTCCGCATCAACCCAAATCGCCATATTGTCTCCCCATTATGACTCTGCCGACTATTGTCGCCTGCATTTCGTTGTTAAGCTATCTATCAGAGAAAACAACGCATAATGACGGAGGATCGTGATGGACAAGAAAATCGGGTTTATCGGCTGCGGTAACATGGGCAAAGCCATTCTGGGCGGCCTGATCGCCAGCGGGCAGGTGCTGCCGGGTCAGATTTGGGTCTATACCCCGTCACCGGACAAAGTCGCCGCGCTGCGCGATCAATACGGGATTAACGCCGCCGAAAGCGCGCAGGAAGTGGCCCAGGTCGCCGATATCGTCTTTGGCGCCGTCAAGCCGAACATCATGATCAAAGTGCTGAGCGACATCACCTCCAGCCTGAATAAAGAGACGCTGGTGGTGTCGATTGCCGCGGGCGTGACGCTTGACCAGCTGGCGCGCGCGCTGGGCCATGACCGCAAAATTGTTCGCGCAATGCCCAATACCCCCTCGCTGGTTAACGCCGGCATGACCTCCGTCACGCCTAACGCGCTGGTGACCCCGGAAGACGTAGCCGATGTGCTGAACATTTTCCGCTGCTTCGGCGAAGCGGAAGTGATTGCCGAATCGATGATCCATCCGGTGGTGGGCGTGAGTGGTTCTGCGCCTGCGTATGTCTTCATGTTCCTGGAAGCGATGGCCGATGCCGCCGTGCTTGGCGGAATGCCGCGCGCCCAGGCGTATAAGTTCGCCGCGCAGGCCGTCATGGGCTCCGCCAAAATGGTGCTGGAAACCGGCAAACACCCGGGTGAACTGAAAGATATGGTTTGCTCCCCAGGCGGTACCACCATCGAAGCGGTGCGGGTGCTGGAGGAGCGCGGATTCCGCTCGGCCGTCATTGAGGCAATGGCAAAATGCATGGAAAAATCAGAGAAGCTGAGTAAATCCTGATCGTTTCAGTCGGGCGTCAGGCGGCCACTTCGGTGCGGCTGCGCCCGGCATTTTTCGCCCTGTACAGCGCCACGTCAGCCGCCTTTAGCCATTCCCGATAATGTGCAAACTGCGGCCCCCAGGGGGCAACGCCCACGCTGATGCGCAGCGCCTCTTTTGGCGCGCACGGTAGCGACAGCGTTTCCAGCCGCTCATGCACCCGGGACATGACGGCGATGGCGCTTTCCGCTGCGGTCTGCGACATAATCACCGCAAACTCATCCCCGCCAAACCGGCCGATGGCATCACCTGACCGCACCGACATCTGAAGCTGGCGCGTGATGGCAATGATCGCCTCATCCCCCACGGCGTGCCCCCAGGTATCGTTGATATTTTTAAAGTGGTCGATATCAATCAGTAAAATCGTGGCGGTGCAGCGATCGCGGCGGCAATGCTCAAATTCATTTCGCAGCAGCATTTCCCAGTGTCGGCGATTATAGACCCCGGTCATGCCGTCGCGGGTGCTCATCATTTCCAGCCGCTGCTTGTGCTCAGCAAGCCTGACGGCGGTGCGGTGGCTGAGCCAGGCAAACAGCATGGGATAAAGCACCACTACGGGAAGCGTCAAGCTCCACTCCACGAGGTCGGGGTTGAAGACGGCCACGCGCCCAACAATCGGCAGCGTCACCAGCGCGGAGAGCAGAGTCAGCAGGATCCCCGGGATAAACAGACGACAGCCCCCGGAGCCCATCATATTCATTCCGACCATCATCACCAGCGCTGCCGAGGGTAACGCGCTCATCCCCATCACGCCGATCCAGAGCCCGGCAATAATGGCATCGATCTTAAGATTGAACTCTTCCTGCTGATGAGGTGACGCGGCCCGGCAGGATAACTGCCAGGCGAAATGGGGCCAGACGAACGCCCACCCCACCAGTAAAAGCCACCAGCCTCCGGGTAAAAAATGGGTGACCAGCATGCCCGCAACCGGGAAAAACATCGCTGCCAGCCCCACGGCGCGCGCCAGCCGAACGCGCCGGGCAAACTGAATGCCGGCGCGGTGAGGGTCATCCTGAGAAAGGGTTAAATTCCACTCTTCCCGAATGCGCTTTGTGTTGTAATACGTTTCATCATTCATCATTTTTGGGAATATTCTGAAACATTTTCCCAAATTATAGAGAGGGGGTCTGCGGGGAAAGTATGAAATTTCGGGTGAGCCGCCGGAGCCGCTCACCCGTTCGAACTACACTTTTTTCTTCAGGCAGGCACTCATGAACTTGCTGCGGTCATCCCCTTTCAGGGACTGCTCGGTTGCCTTGGCATTACACTCGCGCATCTTTTGCTGCTGAGGCGTCAGGCTTTTTTCAGCTGGCTTTGAAACGCCGTTTTTGAGGCAGTCGCTCATGTAGGTCTTGCGGGCATCGCCCTTCAGACTCTGAGACGTCGCCTGTTGATTACAGGTGGTCATACGCTGCTGCTGCGGCGTTAACGTTTTCTCTTCCGCGTTCGCCGATGCGACCAGGAACAGGCCGGAGAGCAGAGTAACCAGTAATGTTGTTTTCATTGCACCATCCTTTTGTGAACATTCCCTATAAGTCTGGTTCGTGACAGGAAAAAAACCACCCGGCAGATGTGATTTCCGCCGGGAATTTATCATTTCAGACCCAGCGCCGCCTTCATGGTGTAGAACAGATCCGTTTGATCGGTCAGGCCTACCACATTGGCCGCGTGCGGGCCGTAGGCGGCAATGCGCAGCTGGGTGCCGGTGTGCTCCATGGACTCTTCTTCAGAGTTGCCGTAGCTCATCACCATGACGGCGCCATCTTTGGTGTTGAGCGCCTGCGTCAGGCCAGGGGCTTTGGTATCTGGCGGAACGATCTGGCTGGCGTGCGCGTGATCCGCAGTGACGATCACCAGGGTGTTACCGTCTTTTTTCGCGAACGCGAGCGCCTTCTGCACCGCTTCGTCCAGATCGACGGTTTCGCCAATCTGACCGCACGGATTTGCCGCATGATCCTGCTTATCGATCGACGCCCCCTCAACCTGCAGGAAGAACCCTTTTTCGCTCTTGCTCAGCAGATCGATCGCTTTATCGGTCATCGCCGCCAGCGTCGGTAGGCTGTCCGTGCGTTTAGGGTTAGGCGTACAGGTCACTGCTGGCTTATCGATATTGCCGTGATATGAGGCTTTTGGACCTTCCCAGCGCACGGGCATGTTGCCGTCAGAGAACAGCCCCAGCAGCGGTTTGTCCTGGTTCGCCTCGGTTATCGCCGCCAGCGAATTTGCGTCACTCACCAGCTGATAGCCGCGCGCCTGCGCCTGCTCGCGCAGCGTTTTGCCCTGCCACTCGCCCGCCGTCGCGGTTTCCGCGAAGGTTTTCGCGCCGCCGCCCAGCGTCACGTCAGGACGCGCATTCAGCAGCTGTTCCGTAATCGAGCCTTTGCCACCTTTTTCCAGCGCGTTCGTTGGGCATTTTTCGCTGGTCACTGACGGGCCGTAGCATTTACGCGAGGTCACGTGTGCCACCAGCGCCGCAGGCGTCGCATCCTGAAGTTCAGCGGTGGAGACGTTACCGGTCGCCAGGCCCGCCGCTTTTGCCATCTCCAGAAGGGTTTGACGATCTTTTTCGTGAATATCCACGCCCAGCGCGCCATTATAGGTTTTCACGCCGGTGGACCACGCCGTGGCCGAGGCCGCAGAGTCCGTTACGTAATCCGGTTTACCGGTTTTTTTATCCAGCGCGTAGTGGGTATATTGTCCGGTCAGCGGTAATGCGTCGATACCTTTAAAAAAGCCGCCCGCCCCCTCGGCATAATTTCGCGCCGCCGTGATTTCGGAATCACCCATTCCATCGCCAATCAGCAGAATAATATTTTTTGCCGGTTTTTCATTAAGCGAAGCGCGAATGGCGGCGGTTTGATCTTCCGACAATCGGCGCGCGCCGCCGGGCTGGGTGATATCCCCTTTTGCCGCACGATTATCCAGGACGCTGGTTTGCGTCGTGTCAGCATAAATGGCAGGGGTAATTAACAGAGGAAGTAATGCGATGAAAAGTGCACTCTGTTTCAATTTATTTTCTCCATGTAAAAATACATAAAAATAAAAACAGAGCGACTATAGGCATCCTGCATGACAATTCTATGACACGTCGTTACGTCCTGTGACGGTTTAGCTGCGCGGATGCCTTAACAGCTTCTTTACGTACTGGTGGAGCATCTCAGCATCTTCAACCGGTACCTGCGATTCAGGCCTGACGCTCTCCAGCGCGCCTTCCACGCTCTCAATCAACGCCTGCTGATCGGTTTTCGCCATTTGTCGCAGCAGCGCGGTGACCACAATTTCAAGCGCTTCGACCTGGGCCACCAGCTCTTTTGACTCTTCTTCCTTTTGTGCCAGCTTGACCAGCAATTCAGCAATGAGGTTTTTCATCGTGCCAGTTCCTTTTCAGTTTTATCTGACGTTATCACTCTGAATCCATAATGCAAAGAGAAGAAATTAATTATGGTATGCAAAAGTGATACAGAAACGGAAATAAAGAGACCTCGCCGTGAGCGAAACGTTTTTCTATAAAAAGATGCCGCATTTTGTTATATAAAAATGCGGCTACCATAAGAATATATAATACATCTGCGAAAGCGTTATCTCGCCGATTTCGCCTCCGCCATTTGTCTGCGGCGTCGCAGCGCAATAGCCAGCTGGATAATATTGATTAAAACGACAATCGCCGTCGCCGCAAATACCCAGCGAAAACCGGCCATCGCGGAAACGGAGGCGCCAATAAGCGGACCGGCAACATTCCCCAGATACATAAATGACTGGTTATATCCAAAAATACGCCCCGTCACCTGGTCGCTGGAATATTTGACCAGCAAGGTCTGTACCGCAGGCAACATGGCACCATCGGCAAAGCCGAGCAGAAATCGCAACACGCCAAGCTGAAGCGGAGAGGTGACAAACGACATGGCGAAAAAGAGCACCACCGCAAAGATCAGCGTCGCCATCAGAATGCGCGCGGTGCCGATCCGGTCACCCAGTTTTCCAAGACGCGGCGCGGAAATCAGCGCCGATACACCCGGCACGGCGGCAATCATGCCGCTTAAAAAAGCGATGTTCGTGCTCTCCGGCTCCATTGACTTGATAAACAGCGCCAGAATCGGCCCCACGGAACCGTTACAGAGCTGGATCACCATGGTGGTGACAAACAGGCTGATCATCAGCCCCGGATAAGGCAGCGAGGCAAAAACGGCCTTGCCGCTCAGGCGTTCAGATTTACTGATAACCGGGCGGCCTCCCTCTTTAATCATAAAGAGCGTGACCAGAAAACTGACCACCAGCAGAACCGCAGTGATGATAAATACCGCGCGCAGTCCGACGTGATCCGCCAGAAAGCCCCCCAGCAGCGGGCCACCGATGACGCCGCTGATCTGCGCCGTGGAGAGCGTGCTCAGCGCCCAGCCGCTCCGCTCGCGCGGCACCTGAGAGGCGACCAGCGCCATGGCGTTTGGAATATACCCGGACGTCAGTCCCATCACCGCTCGCAGGAAGAACAGCTGCCAGACGTTGGTGGCGAAGGCCTGCAGCAGAATGGCTATTGCCATCCCGAGCGAGGCGCGCAGCAGCATCAGTTTTCTGCCTTTTCGATCGGCCAGGCTGCCCCACATCGGTGACACAATGGCGGAGACCAGAAACGTGACGCTGAACGTCAGGCCGGACCACATGGAGAGCGCTTCGTGCGAGGTGACCCCCAGCTGCGAGACGTACAGCGGCAGGAACGGCAAAATCTGGCTGATGGCCAGCCCGGTGAAGAAGCAACCGAACCAGACCGAGATGAGATTAACTTTCCAGGATTCCATACAGAATAGTCTTCATTTTTAGGCGAATTCGCCGTCAGATTAGCAAGTTACGCGTGTTAACGTCGCACCAGAGATGCGGCCTGACCGACTTTGGTGTTTTATCTTCCCAGTCATCATATTTGTGAAATAAGTCACAATTCATCCATTTTCTGGCGGAATATTATGCTTCACCGGCACAGGCCAAAACCGCGCATTCCGAGATGAAAATGGTTGGCATGCGCCGCGTTGTACTCTGGCCCCAGACCGTTCCCGTAGTACCCGCAGCTTGCCGCCAGCATCGCCTTCAGCCAGGGCTGCGTCGTGGCCGCCTTCCAGCCGTTCAGCACCGTGACGCGGTCGCCGTTCGCCAGACGAAAAGCGGCAATATCCAGCGCCTCCGCCGTGGCATGCTCGCTGCGGCGCGCGTCAGGGCGGTGATAAATATTGCGGCAGGCAAAGCTGCCGAGGTGATCGATACGCGCGAGGTCGCTGCCCGTATAGCGTTTTGTCAGCGGCCGGGCCTGCTGGCTGATAAAGAGGGCTGAGCTGAGCGCCAGCGGACAGCTGGCAAGAAAACTGCCGTTCAGGCTGACCGGGCCGAAGTTGCGCACGCGCACGACGTTGCTCAGCGGGCATTCCCCGGCGCTGTCAGCGACCGGCTGGGTGCGGATGAGATCGCGTTGATTAGCCTGCGCAAGCAGGCTTGCGCAGGCCTCGGGCGTTAAGCGCCGAAGCTTATACTGGGTGATTCGGCCTGGCGGATCGTCAAGCGTCAGCGGCGTGAAAGGGTTGTAGTAAGGCGGCAACCAGCGGTAACCCAGCGTTGCGATGGTCAAAATGGTAAATCCGGTCAGCAGCGTTTTTCCTCTCACTCGCCCCCCTGAACATTCCCCCAAACATTATGGCAGAAGGTCGCGAAACCCGCCGGGCATCGTGGTATGTTATTGGCTTTTCGTCAGACTGGAAGAGAGTGAGATGGCTAAGCAGCGCGTAGGTATTGTCTTTGGGGGAAAATCAGCGGAACACGAAGTGTCATTGCAATCGGCTAAAAATATCGTTGATGCGATCGATAAAAGCCGTTTCGACGTGGTGCTGCTGGGCATTGATAAACAGGGCCAGTGGCACGTTAACGATGCCAGCCAGTATCTGCTGAATGCTCACGATCCGGCCCATATCGCCCTGAATCCTTCAGAAATTAGCGTCGCCACCGTACCCGGCGTCGCGAAGGGGCAGCTTATCGATGCCGGCAATGCTCAGGCACTCGCCCAGATCGACGTGGTCTTCCCTATCGTGCACGGCACGCTGGGGGAAGATGGTTCCCTGCAGGGAATGCTGCGCATGGCCAACCTGCCGTTCGTCGGCTCGGACGTACTCGGCTCCGCCGCGTGCATGGACAAAGACGTCACCAAACGCCTGCTGCGCGACGCCGGGCTGAATATCGCGCCGTTTGTGACGCTCACCCGCGCCAACCGCGACAAGCACAGCTTCGCGCAGATTAGCGCTGAATTGGGTCTGCCGCTGTTTGTGAAGCCAGCAAACCAGGGCTCCTCCGTGGGCGTCAGCAAAGTGACAAGCGAAGCAGAGTTCACACAGGCCGTCCGCCTGGCGTTTGAGTTCGACCATAAAGTGGTGGTTGAGCAGGGCATCAAAGGCCGTGAAATTGAATGCGCCGTGCTGGGCAACGATTTTCCACAGGCGAGCACCTGCGGCGAAGTGGTCTTAAACAGCGACTTCTACTCGTACGACACCAAATACATTGATGATAAAGGCGCGCAGGTTGTCGTGCCTGCGGATCTCGATCCGGCGGTTAACGATAAGATCCGGGCGATCGCCATTCGCGCTTATCAGACGCTCGGCTGCTGCGGCATGGCGCGCGTGGATGTGTTCCTGACGGCGGAAAACGAGGTGGTGATCAATGAAATCAACACGCTGCCGGGGTTCACTAACATCAGCATGTATCCGAAGCTGTGGCAGGCGAGCGGCCTCAGCTATCCGGAACTGATCACCCGCCTGATCGAACTGGCGCTGGAGCGTCATGCTGCCGACAGCGCGCTTAAAAGTTCCGTAAACGGTTAATCGGCGCGCTTCGCCGACGCTGCCTCATCCGCTGTCGTCTCTTCAGGACGGCGGCGGATAATCAACCCCGCCAGCCAGAAACTGATAACCCAGGTCACCAGCCCGACGGCATAGGTTTGCCAGCCTTTTGCCTCAAACCCCAACAGGCCCACGACACCGTTAAGAATAAAGATCAGCCCGATAGCGAAGGCGTAGTAGTGCCAGTCACGGCGTAGTTTGGACGTGAGCTTCATAACAACTCCGGCAGGAAAAAAAGACATCCTCTCACAGTTTTACGGCCAGGTCTGTGGCAGATACGGAAATTCTGAAACGCGACGCAATTTCACTTAAGTTAATAAATTGTGACGTGCTGCAGAAATCAACAATCCAGGAGGATTCCGGCGCGTAAATTACCACGATTCTGATATTGACAAATGCGATGACCTGTCAAACTCTCCCTGTACGAAGCGTATTAACAGAGCGATTTATCCGGAGGTCATCATGGCTGACTTTACATTGTCGAAACCGATTTTTGGCGGAAAACCAAAAACCTCCACGGCGGGTAATATCGCGTATGCCCTGTTTGTTCTGTTCTGCTTCTGGGCTGGCTCGCAGCTGCTCAATATGCTGGTCCATGCGCCTGGCGTTTATGAACATCTCATGCAGGTACAGGATAACGGACGCCCGCGAGTTGAGATTGGCTTTGGCGTCAGCACCCTGTTCGGCCTGATTCCCTTCCTCGCGGGATGTATGATTCTGGGCGTTGTGGCATTAGTGCTGCGCTTTCGCCGCCGCCGTTAAAGCCCCATACAGCGAGCCCGGCGATCGTCCACGCGTTTCGCGAACCACGCGGTGGTCAGGTTACGCGTGATCTTCGGGCTTTCCAGCTGGATCCCCGGCAGGATAGCCCTCGGTAACGTTTTCCCGCTTTTCTGCTCTGCGAGCGCAAACACCTTCTTGTACAGATCCGTTTTCTCAAAGGCCAGGCTGTCGCCTTTCTCAAGCTGACGGCGAATGTCGCTGTTGCTCATATCAAGCGTTGTCGATAATTTCCGGATCGCCCGCTCGGTGCTTCCCGCCTCGCTGCTGCCGTAGGCGATAAGATCGCCGTCCAGCGCCAGCTTAACGCCGCTTGCGCGGCTGACCGCACTCTGGAATGCCGCATTACGGCTGGCATACCAGCCTGCGTTAAAGTCGGCAAAGCGGTACAGCGGCTCATCGTAGTTGGCCGGGTAGTTCAGCAGGTGATACGTGCCGAACCACAGTCCGCCGCGCAGGGAGAAGACCTCCTGGCGCACCGTACCGTCGATTTTCCACGGATAGCCGTCGGTGTGTTTCTCCGCGAACGCGATGCTTACCTGCATTGGGCCACCGGTGTGGACCGGGTTCAGTGAGCCAAACAGCTTCTGACCCATCGGCACCATGTTGATGAAATCATCGAAAATAGCGCTAAGCTGTTTTTCGGTTTTCACCGTGTCCAGCCGTTCGCTGTAGCTTTTGCCGTTCGGCGAGGTGATTTTAAGCGCGGTATGCACGAGGAACACCGGGATATGCATGGACTCCGCGCGGCGGTCGATCTCTTTCCAGGCGATTTTATTCAGCCCCGGCACAGCCGGGTCTGACTGATACATCGACTCCTGCTGTGCCACCGCCAGCACCGAACAGATGTTCTCCTCGGTCGGCGCAATCTTTTGGCTCTCAAAGGTTTTTGCCAGCGCGTCTGCCCACGCATTGCGATCTTTCACGCTGGCGGGCATTTTCTGCCGCACAACGCTCGCCACATCAACGGGCTTCTCGCCCTTTTTGAGCGGAGCGGCCCCCTTTTCGGCACAGCCTGCCAGCACAAAAGCGGCCAGTATGGTCAACGGTAACGCGCGCGGTACGGCAAAAGACATAGCAACGTCCTGTATTAGCTAAATGTGTTGGTGACTTCCTGCAGGTCACGATCGTCCAGCTCGCGTTCAAAGCTGCGCAGACGTTTGTAGATGGACATCAGTTCCACCAGCGTGGTCCAGGAGCTGATCAGGTACTGGAATGAACTTCTGACCTGATCGAAAACGTTAGTAATTTGGGTCATCAGTCCCAGGGTAATCGTCCCTGCAACAATTGACGGGAACAACAGGACTATTCCAAAAACAGTATCGGCCTGAAGATATAAAATACGAGCTATGTTGAAATACATGTAGTGGAAGTAGAGCTTAAAGTAGTTAAAACGGACGTTCTGAAATAACTCTTTTACCGTTGGTGGCGCAGCTCGTGATGGGTCATCCTCACCGTAAACGAGTTCTTTACGGTAAGCCGCTTCCACGCGCTGATTTTTAAATTGTAACCCCGGCAATTTGATCCCCACCACAGCAAGAAGCCCCGTTCCCATAAGAGACCAGACCAGTGCGGCAATAACCAAACCATAGGGTAAATGACCAACAATTGGAAGTTCAGGCACATGGGGTGAAAGTGCAATCAGAATCGGTAAAAAAGCGATAAGTTTCATCACAGCATTAAGCAAGCTGACCCCCATGTCCTCCAGCGTTGAGGCAAAACGCATGGTGTCTTCCTGTACACGCTGTGCAGCACCTTCGATGTGCCGCAGTCGTTGCCAATTTGCCATGTAATATTCGTTCATAGCTGTACGCCAACGGAAAACGTAATGGCTAACGAAGAAATTGTTCAGCACTGCCACTGTTACTGCAATCATGGCAATGCCGGTAAAACTAACGAGACTGGCATAGAGTTCACCAATCGGAACCTTATTCGGGGCGCTTAGCGCTTTTTGGATCAAATCGTAGAAGGGTGCATACCATGCATTAATTGCAACACTCACTTCCACCATGAACCAGGTAACGAAAATGATCAGTGCAGATCCCAAAATCGACCAAACCTGCCAACGATGCGGAGAATACTTGAACCAGAAGAGTGCAAACAGCCCCACACATACCGTGTAGTAGGCATAAAATACGATAAAGCTGAGCGACCAGAAGCGCGCCGCGCTAATCGGCACCTCACCTGTCGCCCCCGTGATGCGCGTCAGCCATGCGCCGCCGCCCGCCTGCCAGAAAATGACAGCGATCAGTGCCCAAATAAATGCCGACAGGAAAAAAGGTCCCGGCTTTGGGAAAAAAGACTTAAACATAATGCTTCCTTCTTGTTGTTATGGCTGTTGCTGTGTACAACACGTCACCACACGAAAACCTGCCCGCGCCAGACTCCCGGCCCGGGCAAAAAGGTCAGACCCGAGCGTTAATTATTAGTTCGCTTTCCAGTTTTCAAGAATTGTTTCGGTGCGTTTCACCGCGAGAGGATTCGCTGGCGCAATGAAGTTACGCCAGACGTCGTTGTGATGGTTAATCAGGATCTGTGCGTCAGCAGCCGGACGGTTGGCGGTGGTATGGGCATCTTCGGCAACGGTGATGTGATAACCCCGGCTAACGCCGTTCTTGATCGTCGCATCGACGCAGTAATCGGTGGCGCAGCCGCAGATGACAAACTCACGAATGCCCTGCTCCCGCAGCAGCGCCTCAAGCCCGGTGTTGTAGAAGGCATCGCAGGCCGTTTTGGTCACGTAAAGCGCACCAGCAGGCTGATGGAGTTCAGGCAGTAGCGCAAACCCTTCGCTTCCCTCTTCCAACCCCCCGGCCTCGGTATGCTGTATAAAAATCACCGTGTCGGCTGCCTGCGTAAGCTGGTTGATCAGAGAGACACACTTTTCGCGCTGATGACGAGGGGTTTCAAACACCCCGTTTTGCATATCGACAACCATAACCACACGCTTCTCAGACATACCGTTCTCCGTAAGATTGAGTGACACTGGTGCCTATCATAAGCCCGATGTCACAAAATGGGAGATGGCTCGCAAGTAAATTGTTCATATTTACCCATGGTTACGTTTTTCTCGCTATCGTTATGCAATTCGGGGCATTGCACGGTACCGATTAGTAGTATAAATACCCATTACTTTCCTCATTCACTTCATGGATGCTTTTCGTTGAAACGTTGTCTGCTCTCTTTTGCCGCGCTGTGTGCGGTGAGCTTCTCTACCGCCCAGGCAGCCCAACCGCTGACGGCTCCCGTTTTAGCTTCAGATATTGCCGATCGCTACGCGAACCTTATCTATTACGGCAGCGGCGCGACCGGTATGGCGATGGTCGTTATCGACGGAAACCAGCGTGTATTTCGCAGCTTTGGCGAAACGCGCCCGGGCAATAACGTTCACCCGCAGCTGGATTCCGTTATCCGCATCGCATCCTTAACCAAGCTGATGACCAGCGAAATGCTGGTGAAACTGCTCGATCAGGGCGTGGTGAAGCTCGACGATCCGCTCAGCAAATACGCGCCGCCAGGCGCCCGGGTACCCACGTATCAGGGTACGCCGATCCGGCTTGTGAACCTTGCTACCCACACCAGCGCCCTGCCGCGTGAACAGCCAGGCGGCGCGGCGCATCGTGACGTATTCGTCTGGCCAACGCGCGACCAGCGCTGGAGCTATCTGAGTACCGCCACGCTGAAGGCGGCGCCGGGCTCTCAGGCCTCATATTCAAACCTGGCGTTTGACCTGCTGGCGGATGCCCTCTCAACGGCGGCTGGCAAACCCTACACGCAACTGTTTGAAGAACAGATCACCCGTCCGCTCGGCATGAAAGACACCACGTTCACCCCGTCCCCGGACCAGTGTCGTCGCCTGATGGTGGCGGAGAAAGGCGCCAGCCCCTGTAATAACACGCTGGCGGCCGTGGGCAGCGGCGGGGTTTACTCCACGCCTGGCGACATGATGCGCTGGATGCAGCAGTTCCTTTCTTCGGATTTCTACTCTCGCAGCAGCCAGGCCGACCGTATGCAGACCCTGATTTATCAGCGTACTCAGCTGCATCGGGTCATCGGGATGGACGTGCCGGGTAAAGCCGATGCGCTCGGCATGGGCTGGGTCTATATGGCACCGAAAAATGGCCGGCCGGGGATTATTCAGAAAACCGGCGGCGGCGGCGGATTCATCACCTATATGGCTATGATTCCGCAGTCGAACGTGGGCGCGTTTGTGGTGGTCACTCGCTCCCCGCATACGCGTTTCGTCAATATGAGTGACGGTGTTAATAACCTGGTGGCGGAATTGAGTGCCAATAAAGCCCAGGTGCTTACCGCATCCAACTGAGATTAATATTCCGTGGGCAAGCGTTTGATGCTGACCAGCTTGCCCCGGCTCATATTGATATAATTTCCCTGTCGCAGAGCGGCCAGAACCTCGGCAACAACAGAACGTGAAATGCGTGTGCTTTGCTGAATATGATTCATCACACCGATTTTTGAACGCAGCGTTTCATCCCACTCGGCCATATTAAGCAGCATCGCGCGGATCTGGTGATAGGAGTTATTGCCAACCAGCTGCTTATCGCGCTTCTCAAGAATGTAATTTATCCAGGATAACCAGCTGAAGGCCTCTTTCCACAGTGAAAATTGCTGGATTTGTTGTCGGGTAGTTTCTGTGGATAAATAAAAACCGGTACAGGCCGTTTTGGCAATCACTCTGTATTCCTGTGAATGATTAATCATCACCGTAGCCAGACCAAAAATAAAGGGGGCAGTCGCAATCCCCACCAGAAGTTCATCAGAAGGGCGATAGATCTCAATAACGCCGGTTTGTAATACGATCGTTCGAGGCTCATTCGATTCGCCCGACGTAATTAATTGTTGGGGTGCACATGTAAAAGGGGTACTGGCTGCTATTAACCCCTGTTCGAGCCGGCGTAATTCAGAAAGTGGTTTCGCATTAACGTTCATGCAGACCTCAAGTCATCCGTATTTGTCGGTTCAATATTATTTTTATTGCTTCGCTAAAAAGCGGAGGAGATAACCCCTCCCCCGCTTTATTGATTACCAGGTATATTTCACACCCAGGTTTGCGCCCCAGTTCTGGTCAACGTCGCCGCCGCCAAGATATGTGGCATCCGTGTAAGCGCTGAAGTTCTTCGTGAAGCTGAACTGGGTGCCCAGCCCAACACGAACAGCTGAACCTTTCACGCCGTTATCAATGCTGTCACCGTTAATATCGGCATTGTTATCGGCGTCGTCATAAACCCAGGCCAGTTTGAAGTAAGGGGTCAGAGCCTGATCGCCGCCGTAGTTGAAGGTGTAACCCGTATCAACACCGAGTTCATAACGCAGGCTATCGTATGATTGTCCATCCATGCGCATGTCATTGCTGAGGCGATAATCATCGCCTGACTGGAACAGACCCGATACGGCTGCGTATGGCGTTACGTAGCCAGAGAGGTTTGGCTTCCAGTCATAGCCCAGCTTCAGACCAAAGCCAACAGCGTCACTGGTGGTATTGCCGTCAACATACTGACCGTTGCTCATGTTAGCGGAGAGATCGTTGTTGAAGCGGGTGTAGCTCAGGGAGCTGTCGAGGAAAAGATCGTTCATGAACTTCGCTGACGCGTAGATCATCGCCGTCTGGCTATCCTGATCGACCTGACCGGTACGATCGCTGATATCGCCCTTCGCGAAACCTGCCGCACCACCGACGATCCACTTCGCGTTATTACCGTCAATCTGGGTATCCAGACCCACCATAATACCGCTCACGTCCTGATCGTAGCTGATAACGCCGTTGTCACCGTCGAAGTTGCCGCCGAAGTAGCTCACCCACGCCCCGCCGTTATCCGCCAGGCCGTGACGGCTGTTGGTCAGACGCGCACCTACGGTATCCTGCTGCAGATTCCAGATATTGGTATTAGCAGAAGGGATGCTCAGCGCCATATTGGCATAGTCGGTCAGTTCTTTCTGCTGCAGAACGACGGTGTCACCCTGCTGCTGCGCCTGGTAGGTATAAGCACCTAAATCGGCTTTGTTTGCGGCAGTAAAGCTGGCCGCCGTATCCGCGTTATTGTCATAGACACGGACAATCTCTTTATTTTTGTAATCAGCGACGGAACCTGCTCCGGTCGCGTCGTCGATACGGACTTTATAGTTGCCTGCGACGTCACCGTTCACCGCCAGATGGCCGTCAGAGTGAATGGCCACTACGCCGTAGTCATAATCGGCGCTTCGCTTGTCGTTAGTGATATAGCGTGCGTTGTTCAGATCGCTGTTCAGCACGTAATCGCGGCTCGCAACATTCAGCACGCCGCCATCGGTCAGAACCATCGTGTGCGTATCAACCTGGCCCAGACCCAGCGCCAGCTCTGCACCGTTATCCACGGTGATGGTGTTGGCATACAGCTCGGCCGTTTCTTCCGTCAGTGCCGCACGGCTATCGCTGTCCAGATACAGATGGTCGGTGGCCACGCCGCCGTTGTCGCCGATGTTCAATGAGGAAGCATTGGTCAGAGTGATGGCATCCGCCAGCAGGCCTGAGTTTTCAACGTTGACCTGAGACTGGTTGTTGACCGTCAGGGTGTCGATGTTAGACACCTTACGGGTATCCCACTCGGAGCCGTTGTCCAGCGCGATGTTAAACAGACCGCTCTGATACACTGCTTCACCCGCAACATGTCCGTTGTCGTCATAGGTGGAGTCCGGCCAAATGCTGTTAGGGGACAGAGCGTTCCAGTCTACGTTGCTGTAGCCCTGGCCATACATCTGCGCCGTGCCGATAGCCTCGACGCTGGACTGTGCTGCGCCGACCCATTTGCTGCCGTTGGTAAGCGTCACATCCAGCTTATCGGTGCCATCCCAGCCGTTGGTGGTTGGGTTATAGATGCCGTCTTCGGTGGTATCGGTTGCCGGATCGCCGTTCGGGTAGAAGTTGTTGTCGAAGGTGCTGGAGAACAGAATATCGCCAGTAACGGTGGAATGATCGAACGTGGCGGTGGTTTGCATCGCGTTATCAGACGCGCTGGCGGCCACAATCAGCGCCGCATCGTCTGCCGCTGTCGCGCTGGTTTCACCATAGTCGCTCGGCTTCGCGGTTTGACCGTAGAATCCGCTGGTACCTAAATCGCTGTACGCACCGGAAGTCAGTACCGAATCTTTCACCAGTAGCGTGTCGGTAAAGACGTTGCTGCTGTTGGCTACGCCTTCAACGCCGTCGTATGGCGTATTATCCAGCTCCTGGTCCCCCTGCGTCAGGGTAATCCCCGCGACGTGAGAATTATTCTGGATAACAATATCCGATTCCACATCCAGGGTAATCGCATTACCCAGATCGTACGTATCCAGATAGTGTCTTTCCGTATTTTCCCCATTCACGACATCATACGCATAATGCTCGTACGTATCGTTAAGGGTGGAATTATCAACGGTCAGGCTAAAACGATCGTATTGCGTATGATGGGTGCCGTCAGCATCCACGCCATCAGCACACGAGGTGGTCATACACTCAGAAGTAATCATGCCGTTAATGGTGCTATTGGAAATACTCAACGCATTCGCCCGGCCATTGATGCCATCATCCAGGTAGTACGTTGAAATAACACCATTCACGGTGGCTTTATTAATCACGGGATAAATATCACCATCATGGATGGCATCCGAGTAATCCCAGTCGGCATAACCATAATACCAGGGGGTGGACGCTGTATTATCGTATCCGAAGGTATTATATGTCGTACCGGAAATATCCTTCGCATTGGCCTGAGAAGCGATAGCCAGGGTGCAGGCTAATGCAAGTTGAGATACAACGAGTTTCTTTTTCCATGTTTGCATTGGGTCATCCCTCCTCAGGGACGTAAGCAAGTTTGTCCATCAATGAATTTGCAATATTTAATTGCGGAGGGAATTATGCAGTTTCATTTCGAAAAGGTTCAATGAATGTTTCCATTAAGTCCGTATTCAGACAAAAAACACATTCAGACCACAAACCATAAGGCGTCATAAAATAAACATTATAAAAACAGAATGTTAATACACGGCTAAACCAATCGAAAAAACACACCGAAAAATAATAAATCATTTTTAATTATTCTTTCATTCCATATATAAATAACACGAATATTTCATTCTCCTCTCAGCGTTATACTGACCTGCATTATATATTATTTATGACAGGCAAACTCACCTGCCGCATTTCACAAAAGCAAAATGCCCACTTTAGTAAAACACCCGTCTTCACTTTGATGTACACTAGCCCTCTTTGTTCCACAAACATCAGGCATACCATGACCGATTTAATTGCACGTCCCCGCCGTCTGCGTAAGTCACCTGCACTGCGCGCTATGTTTGAAGAGACAACCCTGACCTTAAACGATCTGGTGTTGCCGATTTTTGTTGAAGAAGAGATCGATGACTACAAAGCCATCGAGGCCATGCCGGGCGTCATGCGCATTCCGGAGAAATATCTGGCGCGTGAGATCGAACGTATCGCCAACGCGGGGATCCGCTCGGTGATGACCTTCGGCATCTCCCATCATACCGACGCCACCGGCAGCGACGCGTGGAAGGAAGATGGCCTCGTCGCCCGCATGTCCCGCATCTGCAAAGAGACGGTGCCGGAAATGGTGGTGATGTCCGACACCTGTTTCTGTGAATATACCTCTCACGGCCACTGCGGCGTGCTGTGCGATCACGGCGTGGATAACGATGCTACCCTGCTGAACCTCGGCAAGCAGGCGGTCGTCGCGGCCGCTGCGGGTGCGGACTTCATCGCACCGTCTGCGGCGATGGACGGACAGGTTCAGGCGATTCGTCAGGCGCTGGACGCGGCCGGTTTCACCGACACCGCCATCATGTCCTACTCCACCAAATTTGCCTCCTCCTTCTACGGTCCGTTCCGTGAAGCAGCCGGCACGGCGCTGAAGGGCGATCGTAAAACCTATCAGATGAACCCGCTGAACCGTCGCGAAGCGATTCGTGAATCCCTGCTCGATGAAGCCCAGGGCGCAGACTGCCTGATGGTAAAACCGGCTGGCGCATATCTTGATATCCTGCGCGACATCCGCGAACGCACCGAGCTGCCGCTGGGCGCTTACCAGGTGAGCGGCGAGTACGCAATGATCAAGTTCGCCGCGCTGGCAGGGGCGATCGACGAAGAGAAAGTGATCCTTGAAAGCCTGGGCGCGATCAAACGCGCGGGCGCGGATCTGATCTTCAGCTACTTCGCCCTGGATCTGGCCGAGAAGAAAATTCTGCGTTAATCCGCTTTAGCGCCGGGTGGCGGCTTCGCCTTACCCGGCCTGCTCTCTGCTCAAATCTTCACCCAACTGCAATACAATCGACATCTGCGCCTTCTACTGTCTTCGCAAGACGGCAGGAGGAGTGACCATGTTTAGCCTCGATAGCGTTCTCGACGATCTTTGGCCTCAGGCGAGGCCCGCCCCCTGGCAAAAAAGTCTGTTAAAAAGACTGTTCTACGAAGACGAGTTTCAGCAGTTTGCCGCCGCCCACCGCCATCTGAAAGGACTGGATATGGTGGAGCAGGTTCTGGAACACCTGGATATTCTCTGCACCGTTTCCGCCCGCGATCTCGAACAAATCCCCGAACATGGCCCGCTGGTCATCATTGCCAACCACCCGACGGGTACGCTGGACGGTCTGGCGTTGCTGTACGCCGTCTCCCGCGTGCGGCGCGACGTTAAAGTCGTGACCAACCGGATGCTGACCCACCTTGAGCCCCTCAGCTCGCTGTTTATTCCGGTGGACAATATGGGTGGCAGGACGGCGAAGTCGTCGCTGGTGCAGATGGAACAGCACCTGCAAAACGCGGGCGTACTGATCTTCTTCCCGGCAGGCGAAGTTTCCCGCCCCACGCGCAAAGGCATTCGCGATAAGAAATGGCACTCTGGCTTTATCAAACTCGCCGGCAAGCTGCGCGTCCCGCTGCTGCCGGTGCATATTCAGGCGCACAACAGCCTGCTCTTTTACGCCAGCACGCTGGTCTCTCCGACGCTGTCGATGCTGCTGCTGATGCAGCAGATGTTCCGCCGCCGTCACAGCCAGCTGCCGATTAAAATCGGCCAGCAGATTGCGTGGCATCACTGGCACAGCGCCACCCTTTCGTCGCGTGAGATGGCCGAGCAGTGCCGTCAGCACGTGATGCGTCTTGGCAAGGGAGTGCCCGGCGTCTTTAAAACCCAGTGCGCGATTGCCCGTCCGGAAGACCGGGCCACTTTGAAGCGCGCGCTGGCGCAGGCCGAATCTCTGGGCAAAACCAGCGACGGGAAAACCATCTATCTTTGGCAGCGCAACGGTCAGGAAGACGCCCCGCTGCTGCGCGAGCTGGGCCGCCTGCGCGAGATTGCCTTTCGCGCAGTGGAGGAAGGGAGCGGCAAACGCCGGGACACCGACAGCTACGACGATGATTATCTGCATCTGATCCTGTGGGATGAGGACGATCTGGAGATCGTCGGGGCGTATCGCTTTATGCCGACGGCCATGCAGATCGAAAAGCGCGGCGTTGAGGGGTTGTACAGCTATAGCCTGTTCCACTACGACGACAAAATGCAGGACGTGCTGGAACACGGCATTGAGCTGGGGCGCAGCTTTATTCAGCCGCGCTACTGGGGACGCCGCGGCCTGGACTATTTATGGTCCGGCATTGGGGCGTATCTGGCGCGTTATCCGCACTACCGCTACCTGTTTGGCCCGGTCTCGATTTCCGGTGGCTTACCGCCTGCCGCGCGGGATCTGCTGGTGGCATTTTACCGCCTGTGGTTCCCGGCGACGCATCCGCTCGCCGCCTCGCGCAAGCCCTATCCCGCATCCCTGCCGGACGTGCTGGCGCAGTTTGGCGGCGTGGATTACGTGGACGATCTGACGAAGCTGAAATCCCTGCTCGGCAATCTTGGCTGCGGCATTCCGCCGCTTTACAAGCAATATTCCGAGCTGTGCGAGCCCGGCGGCGTGCAGTTTATTGATTTTGGCAGCGACCCGGCGTTCAACAACTGCGTTGACGGGCTGGTGCTGGTGGATTTGTGTTACCTGAAGGCGAACCGCTATCAGCGGTATATTGAGGCGCACCTTTAAATGTGCGGTATTTTGTAGGCCGGGTAAGGCGTAGCCGCCACCCGGCAATTGTGCACCGTTTTCGCCGGGTGGCGCTGCGCTTACCCGGCCTACAGGTACTACAGGATCAGGGGCGGTAAAACGGCTTATCGCCCAAAATTGTCGCCCGCTGCATAATCCGGCGCTGCGGCAGATAGTCCGCATTGGCATAATGCTGCGTCACGCGGTTATCCCAGATCGCCAGATCGTTCTCCTGCCAGCGCCAACGCACCTGGAACTCCGGCTTGGTGATATGCGCGAACAGGAAACTGAGCAGCGCCTCACTCTCTTTTTCCGTCACGTCCACGATGCGCGTGGTGAACCCTTCGTTGACGAACAGCGCCTGCTTGCCCGTCACCGGATGGGTCCGCACCACCGGGTGCAGCAGCGGAGGATGTTTCGCCACCGCCTCCTGCCAGCGCTGATGCTCCTCTTCCGTTTTACGGTACTTGTACTCCTGGAACGATTTTTTGAAATCGTGCTCCGCCCGCAGCCCGCTCAGCAGCGTCCGGAACGGCTCGGAGAGCGCCTCATACGCCGCAATGCCGCTGGCCCACAGGGTATCGCCCCCCGTCTCCGGCAGCAGCTTCGCCGCCAGAATCGCCCCGGCGGGCGGCGTCTCGATAAAGGTCACATCGGTGTGCCAGTTATCGTTATCCGGCGGGTTATCGTTGTGGGTGTCGAGGACGATAATCTCCTCCACCCCTTCCGCATGCGGATAGACCGGGTGGATATGCAGATCGCCAAACCGCAGGGCCAGCGCGCGCTGCTGCTGCGGGGTGATCGCCTGCTCCCGCAGGAAAACCACCTGATGGCGCAGCACCGCGTGGTACAGCTGCTCAAACTGGTTATCGCTCAGCGGACGGGTCACATCCAGGCCCGATACCTGTGCGCCAATGTACGGCCCCAGCGGGGTAATGGTCAGACGTTCACTCATTGTATTTCTCCATGCCAGGGCGTCAGACGGCGCTGTAACGCGCGCAGCCCCAGTTCTAATCCGAAGGCGATCGCGGCGATCACCGCGATCCCTGCCAGCACCACGTCAGTCGCCAGGAACTCTCCCGCCGACTGCACCATAAACCCAAGGCCGCGCGTGGCCGCAATCAGCTCCGCCGCCACCAGCGTGGACCAGCCCACGCCGAGGCCGATGCGCAGCCCGGTTAAAATCTCCGGCAGTGCGCCCGGTAAAATCACGAACAGCAGCACCTGCGTACGGCTGGCCCCCAGCGACTGCGCCGCGCGGATCCGCACCTGCTGGGCGCTCTTCACGCCCGCCAGCGCCGACATGGCCACCGGGGCGAAAATCGCCAGATAGATCAGCAGGATTTTTGAGGTTTCACCGATGCCGAACCAGATCACCATCAGCGGCAGATAGGCCAGCGGCGGGACCGGGCGGTAAAGCTCAATCAGCGGGTCGAGGATGCCGCGCACCGTCGGGCTCAGCCCCATCGCAATCCCCACGGGAATGCCGATAATCACCGCCGCCAGCAGCGCCACCAGAATGCGCGCCAGGCTGGCACCTAAGTGCTGCCAGAGCGTGGCATCCATAAAGCCCTGCGGCCCGGCGATGGTAATGAGTTTGGCCAGCACCTGTCCCGGCGGCGGCAGAAACAGCGGGCTGACCCACTGCAGGGCAGCAACCGCCCACCATAACGCCAGCAGCACCAGAAGCGTACCGACGCTCAGCGTAATTTGACGTGAGAAAGGCCAGCGCAGCGCCAGACGCGTGCGGCGCGTTTTTTCACTGAAGACGATGCTCATGAGAAGGCCTCCCGCTGTTCAAACACGCGGCTTAAGACGTACTCACGCTGTTCGATAAACAGCGGATCGGATTTGATGCTGCGCACGGGTTCCCCCGCGACGTAGCGGCGGGCGAATTCCAACGGCAAGTGCTCCAGCACGCGGCCCGGCCCCGGGGACAGCAGCACCAGCTCGGTGGCCATAAACACCGCCTCTTCGATATCGTGGGTAATCAGCAGCACCTGCTTGCCCGTCTCATGCCAGAGGCGCAGCAGCAGGGTTTGCATCTGCTCGCGGGTGAAGGCATCCAGCGCCCCGAACGGCTCGTCCAGCAGCAACAGCTGCGGATTCGCGGCCAGCGCGCGGGCAATCCCGACGCGCTGCCGTTGGCCGCCGGAAAGCTGCCAGATATAGCGTTTTTCCGCGCCTTCCAGCCCCACTTTTTTCAGCATCGCCCGCGCCGTTTCCAGCCGCTGTTCGCGATGGATGCCCGCAAGCTGCAGCCCAAACGCCACGTTTTCCTGCACGTTGCGCCAGGGAAGCAGGCCTTCATTCTGGAAGACCACGCCGCGCTCGGCGCCGGGGCCCTCCACCTTTTTGCCTTCCAGTTGAATGGTGCCATGCTGATAAGGGACAAACCCGGCGATGAGATTCAGCAGCGTGGTTTTTCCGCACCCGGACGGGCCCAGCACCACCAGCAGCTCACCGCTGTCCAGCGTCAGGTTGATGTCCTGTAAGGCGGGTTTACCACCGTAATCGGCAGACAGATTTGTAATATTCAGCATGGTGAACTCCTTATTTCACAAAACGATCGGTCACGTACTGGCTGTAATCCGCCGCTACTGCGGGCACTTTGCCCTGCTCCTTCAGGAAGGTGGCGGTATCCACAATCGCTTTGTTAACCGGCCCGGTCAGCTGCTGCACCTGCTGCGCGGGGGTCAGATAGGTATTGCCCTTCACCAGCCCCGGCACGTCCGCTTCCGGCACGCCGCTCAGGCGGGAGAGTTTTTCCAGGTTGGCGGGCTGCTTCAGCCATTCATCCGGGTTACTGATGTACGGCTGCTGGGCGTCAATCGCGCTTTTCGCGAAGGCTTTGACTACCTCAGGATGTTTCTCGGCGAAGTCTTTACGCACGACCCACACGTCGAGGGTTGGCGCACCCCACTGGCCCACTTTTTCGGAGTCGGTCAGCACGGTGCCGTCTTTTTCCAGCTCGTTCACTGCCGGAGCCCACACATAGGCCCCGTCAATGTCGCCACGCTGCCAGGCCGCGATAATCGCCGGCGGCTGGAGGTTGATGATTTGAACCTGACCCGGCTTGATGCCCCAGTGTTTCAGCGCCGCCAGCAGGCTGTAGTGGGTGGTGGAGATAAACGGCACGGCGATGCGTTTGCCGATCAGGTCTTCCGGTTTGGTGATGTTTTTCTTCACCACCAGCGCTTCAGAGTTACCGAGCTGCGAGGCGAGCAGGAACACCTCAATCGGCACCTGCTGGCTGGCCGCAACCGCTAGCGGGCTGGAACCGATATTGCCGATCTGCACGTCGCCGGAGGCTAACGCACGCACCACGGACGCGCCGCTGTCGAACTTGCGCCAGTCGACCTTCGCGCCGCTCTCTTTGGCAAAGGTGTTATCCGCCTGCGCGACTTTCGCCGGTTCCGCAGAAGTTTGATACGCGACGGTGACGTCCACCGCCTGCGCCTGAAATGCCCACAGCGCCAGTGCGCCGAGTAGTGTGATTCGCGATGAAATTGCCATAGTGCCTGCTCCCCTTGTTGTTATGAGGGCAGTATTTCCAACGCGGGAATTTTGATAAAGGAATAAAAATGAATCGCTCATAACGATTCGTTTTTAGATAAAAAATGGGAAAGGATAGTTGGTTTTGTGCGGTTGTTTTATGCCGGGTGGCGCTGCGCTTACCCGGCCTACACATTGTGCGATCCGTAGGCCGGGTAAGGCGCAGCCGCCACCCGGCAAAAAAACTCAGCGCTTCGCGTTAAGCTCAGCAATATCCTTCGGCGTGGTGCGACAGCAGCCACCAATCAGCTTCGCTCCGGCTTCCAGCCACTGGGGCAGATACCCCGCCAGCGTCTCGCACGCTTCGCCGTGGTGGTGCCAGGTTTTGGTCACCGCATCATAATGCTCGCCTGAGTTCGGGTAGACCACCAGCGGCAGCGACGTCAGGCTCTGCAGGTGCTTCAGCGCCGCCATGGTATTTTCCAGCGCGATGCAGTTAATGCCCAGCGCGACGATATGCGGAGAGTCGGCCAGCACGCTGACCACGTCACGCAGCGGCGTGCCGTCGCTCAGGTGCTCGCTGTCCCGCAGGGTAAAGGAGAACCACGCCCGGGCGCGGGGATACCCGGCCAGAAGGGCCGCCAGCGCCTTAATCTCGGCAAAAGACGGCAGCGTTTCGCAGGCCAGCAGGTCAGCGCCCGCGTCCAGCAGCGCTTCCACGCGCGGGCGGTGGAAGGCAGTAAACGCCTCAGCGCTGCGCACGTAGTCACCGCGATACTCTGAGCCATCCGCCAGATAGGCACCATACGGACCAACGGATCCCGCCACCAGCAGCGTGCCCGCATGCGGATTTTCAGCCAGATACGCTTCACGCGCCTTACGCGCCAGCTCCACGCTTTTGCCAATCAGCGCCCGGGACTGCGCCTCGTCCAGGCCGCGCGCCGCAAAGCCCGCAGGCGTGGCCTGATAGCTGGCGGTGATCGCCACCTGCGCACCTGCGCGGTAATAATCAAGATGCACTTCGCGGATAAGCTCTGGGTTTTCCATCAGCACTTTGGCAGACCAGAGGCTGTCTGCCAGGTTGCAGCCGCGCGCTTCCAGCTCCGTCGCCATCGCGCCATCCAGCATCACAAACGGCTGCTTTTCAAGGAGGGCGGTAAGCGGATTATTCTGCGACATGTTCGGGCTCCTGCGATGTCATATTTCGGGTCAGATAGTAGGCACCATAGCACAGGGCGACAAACGGAATCCCGCAATAAAGGGCAATGCGCTGGCTTGGGTCAAACCACAGGCCGACACAAGCCACCACGCAGAGGATAAAACCGAGCACCGGTACCAGCGGATACCACGGCGCGCGGTACTGCAGCGCAGAGAGCGGCTGCCCGGACTGCAGATGGCGACGACGGAAAACGAAGTGCGACGCGCAGATGCTGATCCAGACGGCCACCACCGCAAAGCCAGAAATCGCCGAGAGCGCGACAAACACCGTGTCAGGCGCCACGACGCTTGAGAACAGCGCCAGCACGCCGCCGAGCATAGAAACCGACAGCGCCGTCAGCGGCACGCCGTTTTTATTTACGCGGGCAAAGCAGCGCGGGAGCGTTTTCTCATTAGAGAGCGACCACAGCATGCGCCCGGAGGCGTACAGCCCGGAGTTCGCCGCCGAAAGGATCGCCGTCAGGATCACAAAGTTAAAAATATCCGCCGCGTAAGGAATACCGACCTTTTCAAACACCAGCACGAACGGGCTCTTTTCCACGCCCGCCTGCTGCATCGGGATCAGCGCCGCCAGCACAAACACGGTGCCGATAAAGAAGATGATCAGGCGCGCAATGGTGGTGCGGATCGCCACCGGGATGACCTTGTGCGGGTTTTCCGTTTCCCCTGCGGCGATACCGATGAGTTCGGTCCCGGAGAAGGCAAAGTTCACCGCCACCATGGTCATCAGGATCGGCAGGCCGCCGTGCGGGAACCAGCCCTCGGCGGTGATGTTGCTTAAGCCCGGCGCGGGTGAACCGTCCTGCATCGGGATAAAGCCAAAGACCGCCGCGCCGCCAAGAATAATAAAGGCGATGATGGTGATGACCTTCACCAGGGAGAACCAGAACTCACCCTCCGCAAAGAAGCGCGTGGAAATGACGTTCAGGCCAAAAATCACCACGCAGAAGATCACGCACCACGCCCAGACGGGCACCTGCGGGAACCAGTACTGCATGCAGAAGCCCGCGGCGGTAAAGCTCGAACCGAGCGCCACCGTCCAGGTGAGCCAGTAGAGCCACGCCACGGTGTAGCCCGTCGCCGGGCCAAGATAACGCGCGGCATAGACGTGGAACGCGCCGGTTTCCGGCATCGCCACGGAGAGTTCGCCCAGACACTGCATCACCAGCCAGACCACCAGCGCACCTATCAGGTAGGCCAGCAGCGTGCCCGCCGCCCCGGTCGTGGAAATGATGTAGCCGGTATTGAAGAATAACCCTGTCCCAATCACGCCACCCAGCGAGAGCATGATCAGGTGGCGTGTTTTCATGGTGCGCTTAAGCTGCCCATTTTCTTGTTGTGTTTGCATATTACCTTCTATACGTATGGACATCTAAACATCCAAAGAAGGTGTGTTATACCGCGATTGTTAATAAAAAGCTAGATGACCAGACGCAAACGGGCGCGCCGCGCGCTGAGTCTGGGGTGGGTTGTGAGGATCACATACAGGATAGGACGCCAGGCCATAAGCACCTCCGCAAGCAGATACTTACAGCATGGTGCGGGAAAAGTCGATCTTCGGTCAGTCGAAAGTGGTATCCGTAAAGCGCGAAGTCATACCGTAACACTCCCCGTAGGACGGGTAAGGCGCAGCCGCCACCCGGCGCAAGGTTGGTAATTCTCACAATCAGTTCTATAGTCGTCACAGTTTCTTAGTAACCAGGACTGACTGATGCGCTTTAACGGACTGACTAAAGGTTTCTTTATTTTCATTCTCGCCCTTGTGACCTGGGCTTTCTTCGACGTGCTGTCGCCCTACTTCTCCGCGATACTGTGGGCCGCCATTCTGACCGTTATCTTCAATCCGGTAAAAAACAAGCTGCGCGCCGCGCTGGGGGATCGCAACGGGCTGGCCTCGCTGTTGACCATCGGTATTATCTGCCTGATCGTCTTTATTCCGCTGATGGTGATCCTCTCCTCGCTCGCCATTGAGCTGAACGTGGTTTACACCAAACTGCAGGAGAACAACACCCAGTTCCCGGAAGTGGTGGCGAGCATCTTCAACCACCTGCCTGACTGGGCCAGCGGCTTCCTCGCGGATCACAACCTGACCAACGCGGCGCAGATCCAGAAAAAACTCTCCGACGTCGCGCTGCAGGGCGGACAGTATCTGGCGGGTAGCGCGTTCCTGATCGGCAAAGGCACCTTTGGCTTTGCGATTAGCTTCGGCATCATGCTGTATCTGCTGTTCTTCCTGCTGAAAGACGGCCCGTATCTGGTACGCCAGATCCTCGACTCCCTGCCCCTGTCCGATTTTGCCAAGCAGCATCTGTTCGCCAAATTCGTCGGCGTGTCGCGCGCCACGGTAAAAGGGACGGCGGCGGTGGCCGTGGTTCAGGGCATCCTCGGCGGGATTGCCTTTGCCATTGCCGGTATCGACGGCAGCGTGCTCTGGGGCGCATTGATGGCCTTCCTCTCGCTGGTGCCCGCCATCGGCTCGGCGATTGTCTGGGTGCCCGCCGCTATCTTCCTGTTCGCCACGCACCAGATCTGGCAGGGGCTGTTTATTGTCGGTTTCTTCGTGATCGTCGTCGGGCTGGTGGACAACATCCTGCGCCCGCTGCTGGTGGGGAAAGACACCAAAATGCCGGACTACCTGATTCTGATCTCCACCCTCGGCGGCATGGAGCTGTACGGCATTAACGGCTTTGTGATCGGGCCGCTCATCGCCGCGCTGTTTATCGCCTGCTGGAACCTCTTCTCCGGTCGCGATCACGAAGGCAACGCCGAAGAGCTGGACGCGGATTTCATCGAAGAAGGAAAAAATCCTCCAGATTTGTAAGGACGTGACGATAAAGACCACACCAGGCGGCGCCGTGCCGCCTTTTTTTTCGCCTTAAATCAGACGTTTTCTATAATTTGAAGAACGCCATCCTACTCATGTCGTAAAAGGATCATCTGGTGCGAATCGCGACGATAACAAACTGGGCCTATGGGGCCACGGTCTGCCTGACCATCGCCTCCGGCATCATCATGCTGATGGCGTCCAGTGCGGATACCCTCGAGCGTCAGGCCGTTGAACAACGGCAGAAATTTGATCAGCTGACGGAAGATATCGAAACCGATATCTGGGCGCAGTCTGATTTAGCGCGGCTGTACGCCATTAAAAAAGATCCTCAGGTGCTCAAGGAATATAACCAGGCAGAAAACAGCCTGAAGCGCATCGAGCTTCGGCTGGAAAAGCTGCAGGATAACGGCGCATCGGATGAAGAACTGGCCCTGCTGCATGAAGGAATAAAGATCGTCGATGAGCTGCAGGACGAGCAGCAAACCGCCCTCGAAAGCCTGGAACGCGGTGAAGACGCCCAGGCCGTAGCCTTGCTCTATGGTCAGCCCTATGAGCAGGAGCTTGAGCGCGCGCAGAATCAGCTCGATCACTTCCGCCAGATACTCGACAAGCGCGTCATCGCCGCCGTTCAGGAGGCGACTAAAAAATCGAAAGCGCTGCGTACCGCCTCTGAGCTGACGGTCGGCCTGACCGCCCTGCTGTTCCTGTTTGTGCTCGGCTTTATATTAAAACGCCGCGTGCTACGCCCCGTGGTGCGCCTGAGCGACGTGGTGCACCGCCTGGCATCCCAGGATTACGCGGTTGAAACGCCCAATTTCAACCAGATCGATGAGATAGGCGATATGGCTCAGGCCATCAGCATCTTCCGTGAAAACGGCCTGGCGCGTCAGCGTCTGGAAAAAGAGCGCGATGCCGACTGGGCCATCCGCGAGCTGCTGGCGCGCATGACCCAGCGGCTGCAGGGGTGTGAGAACTTTAACGATGTGATTAACGTGGCGGAGCTGTTTGCCCCCAATATCGCGCCGGGGATCGCGGGCCGCCTCTACGTCCTTGACCGCGAGCCGTGGCAGATGCGCTGCGTCGCGCAATGGCTTTCGCCGGTGGGTGAAGAGACGACGTTCCACCCGGACGAGTGCTGGGCCGTGCGTCGCGGGCAGAGTCACCCGCCGGTGAACGGCGAGCCGGATATTGCCTGCTACCATCTTCCGGCATCCCAGGCGGAAAGCGCGCTTTGCGTGCCGCTTATCGCTCAGGGTGAGGCCATTGGCCTGCTCTCCTTCCAGAATATCACGGCGGACAATGCCCCTTCCCGCGCGTATCTGGAGCTGATGGCCGAGGCGCTCGGGCTGGCGCTGGCCAACCAGCGTCTGCGCGACGCGTTGCTGGAAAAAGCGTTGTTTGACCCGCTCACCGGCCTGCGTAACCGTCATCATCTGGAAGATACGCTGCAAACCCAAACGGCACAGGCGATACGCACCGGCGTGCCGTTAAGCTGCATGATGATTGATATCGACCACTTCAAGAGCATTAATGACCGTTTCGGCCATGAAGCGGGCGATCTGGTGATCAAAAGCGTGGCGTCAATTGTTCAGCGGGCCGCACATGACAACGGGCTGGCATTCCGCTACGGGGGCGAGGAGTTTCTGGTGCTGCTTTCCGGTGCCGATGAAGCAGAAGCGTACGCCTGCGCGCAGAAGATTTACACCGGCGTGCATGAGCTGTCGCTTCGCTACGGGTTGACCGAGATTGGGCCGGTGGACGTGTCGATTGGCATTGCCAGCTACCCACAACATGCCCAGACCGACAACCTGCTGCGCGCCGCGGATGTGGCGCTATACCGGGCAAAAGAGCTGGGACGCGCGCGGATTGTGAGTTTTGGGATGCTGGAGGCGGGTTAGCTATTATTTTCACGCCACTGCTTTACCATCTCATCTGTTACTTCATTTTTATAACAAATGGGAGCATAGCCTCCCGGCTTACTCCATGCGCTGCGTATCCCGCAAGCGCTTCCGTTTCTGGCCCGGTTAAAAGGACAAGCGCATACTCCGGGATAAGATGCTATCGACTCTGCAATAACGTTCTCTTTAACCTGTTCACTGGAAACTGAACTGTTTTTTGCCATGGCGATGTCCGCTACAAAAAAGCAGCACACAGCACAAAGCACCATCAGGAACGGTCTTTTTTTCATTTTTGATTCGTTTTAAGGAGGGGTGTACACGATAGGCGGCGAATGAAAGAGACATCATGATTTAAGTCAATAAATCTGTTCCGGCAGGGACAACGAACCTTACGCGTTCTCGCAAAAGGTGGACGCATTATGCACGTTCTCGCTCAGTTGGGTACAAGGCAGCTATTGCAGTTCCCCTGGGTATTTTAGCCTGGCGCGTTTTACTTCGCGCTTCACCGAAGTAACGCACGTTTGCACAACGTAGACTGGGTCTCCTTTAATCAGAGGATGATAAAATGAAAACCCAGCAGGTCGATTTTGCTTCTTTATATTTTGGTACACCGGTTGCCATTATCTCCAGCCAAAATCCTGACGGTTCAACCAACCTGAGCCCGGTCTCCTCGTGGTGGATCCTCGACCGGAATATCGTGTTCGGGCTTGGCACCTCCGGAAAATGTTATGAAAATATCACGGGTAACCCCGATATTGTTCTGAACATCCCGGACAGCAGGCTCTGGCCGAATATTGAAGCTATCGCAAATAAAACGGGAAAAGCATCGCCACCGGAATGGAAGAAAAAAATGGGATATGTTTTTGAACAGGACAAGTTTAGCTGCGGAAATTTCCATAAGGAAAAGGCGGTGACGATTAACTCGTTGAGAATTAAAGAGTGTCCTGTACAAATAGAGGCTCAGGTTTGCGGGATATCGCCCCTGACCGGTTCGCAGGGGAACCTGGTGTCCGTTGATGCCACGATAACCTGCGTCCACATATCTGAGGCATTATTAATTCATACTCAGAGAGGAGTAAAATTTAATGTGGAGAAATGGAACCCCCTCTATTATCTATTTCGCCACTATTTCTCGCTGGGTCACCGCCTCGGTCACAACTTCCGCCACGATGAGTAACCCGGTCTATTGCAGCGGAAAGGTTTAAACTTTTCGTGATATTCTTTCTTTACGCCCCTTAGTTCCTATACTCGAGCCATATTCGCCACTGTATTAACACCTGCCACGCGCAATACGTTGCGCATGACAGGTGAAGATATTTTGTTCTGGAAAAACGTCTATGTCGAAACTGGATTTGAGGTCCAAAAAAACCTGGGGCGCGCTGGCAGCGATCGCCGTTGTCGCCGGTACGCTGGCATCTGCTTTTGCATGGACGGCGGGCTGGCTTGGTTCACGCACGGTCAGCCAGGCACTGGTAGGGGAAACACCGAAACCCTTCCCGGCGGGTTTTCGCCGCGCGCATGGAAAAGGCATCTGCTTTGCCGGCACCTTTACGCCAAACGGCTCGGCGGATTCCCTTTCAACCTCCCGCCTCTTCTCACAGCAGGAAGTGCCCGTGGTGGGCCGATTCTCTATTGGTACCGGCGATCCGCATGCCCCGGATAGTACGACCAAAACCCTGAGCATGGCGCTACTGCTAAAGACAGATGACAAGCAACAATGGCGGATGGCGATGAACAACGAGCCTTTCTTCGCCACGCACAGCCCGGAAGGTTTTCTGGCCTTACGAAAAGCCACGGCCGTTGATGCGGCCACCGGGAAACCGGATCCGCAGCGTCTCAAAGACTTTTTAAAAGCGTACCCGGAGGCGGAGAAATACCTTAAATGGGCGGCACAAAAACCCGCTCCCGGCAGCTTCGCGGGCGCGACGTTTTACAGCATTAACGCCTTTTACCTTGTGAACGCGCAGGGGGAACGTCAAGCCGTTCGCTGGATGATGCGTCCGCACGAGTCTTTCCTGTCGATAAGCGATGAGCAACGGCAGAAAGCCGATGACAACTTCCTGTTCGAAAACCTGCGCCAGCGCCTGGCGCAGAAGCCACTCTACTGGGATTACGTTTTGCAGCTCGCACAGCCGGGCGATCCGGTGGATGACCCTTCCCAGCCATGGCCGGACGATCGCAAAAAGAGGGTGGCCGGTACGCTGGAAGTGACGCGCGTCGAAGCACAATCCACAGGCGCGTGCCGCGACGTTAACTTTGACCCTTCTGTCGTTCCTGCAGGCGTTGCGGTGTCTGACGATCCCATCTTAAACGCCCGTTCCGCTGCCTACTCCCACTCTTTCAGCCGTCGTGAGCGGGAAATCGGCTACGGCAAAGCCACCGAAGCCGTGCAAAAGCAGGAGGTAAAATGAGTTCAAATAAAGATAGGCGAGAGCACGCGCCGCAGCATTTCAATACCCTGGCGCGAAGCCTGCACTGGCTGATGGCGGTGATGATCCTGGCCATGCTGTTCATCGGTGCCGGGATGATGACGTCGTTACATCACCGGATTTGGTTAATCGATCTGCACCGGCCGCTGGGTATCGCCATTTTACTGCTGGCACTGGTGCGTCTGGTCAACCGACTTCTGAGCCGGACGCCCCCACTTCCTGCCGATTTGCCCGTCTGGCAGGCGCTTGCCGCAAAGGCATCACACTGGATGCTGTATGGGTTAATGCTGGCAATGCCGCTGCTGGGCTGGGCGCAGCTGTCGGCAGCGGGCCTGCCGATTGTGATGGTTGATGGCGTCAACCTGCCGGCGATTGTCTCGACCAGTCCAGCACTGTATGCCTGGTGTCACGACGCCCACAGCCTTCTGGCAAAATTGCTTTTTGCCGTGGTGCTGGTCCATCTTTCTGCCGCACTGGTTCACGCGTGGATCTACCGGGACGCAGTGTTTGCCAGCATAGCGAAAGGGGCAAGTCGGCGTAAGCCATCCGGGAGGACCTGAAGTAAGGCAAGCGGTAGGGGACACGCACAGTCGAAATGTTCGTGTCCTCGCTTGTCATCATCCTGAAACAACGGACACAACCGGAGCACGTATTTGGTCTCCAGATTCACGCGTCAATACGCCACGAACACCCCACAATTGTCTTAGAAGATAATATCCCTCAATTAAAGCGATTATTTTTTAATCAATAGAGCATTTATGCCCGCAATTTTAGCTTTTATCAAAAAGTTAAGTGTCGCTTGAGTATCAAACACCCTGTCACCCACACCATCTAACTCATTGATTTAATTGATATCACATCAATAAAAACGATAAAACCCCTGACTTCCCAACAAAATATATCAACTCGTGTGATATCTAAATTATAATTCTTATACTTCTGTTAAAAGGTGGAGGTCAAAATGCGATTAACCCTACTGCTGTTATGCTGTCTGGTACAGAGTGTAACCTGGGCTGGCGACCTGCCAAAACCAGTTGGTAAACCCATTTTAACGATTTCCGGTAATATAGAAAATACCAATGAAAATGGAAAAGCAGTGTTTGATCTCGCCAGCCTTGAAAAACTGGGTGTCGTGAGTTTCGAGACAACCTCCCCCTGGTATAACGGTCGTACGAAGTTTGAGGGTGTCCCCATGAGCAAGCTCATGGATTATGTGGGTGCAAAAGGTACGAACGTGAATGTTATTGCGCTCAATGATTACTCAACCATCATCCCTCTCAGCGACTTTAAAAAATACAACGCCATCCTTGCCTTAAAGGTCAATGGCGAATATATGCGCATCCGCGATAAAGGCCCATCGTTCATTGTATACCCCTATGACAGTCTTCCTGAGTTGAATAATCAGATTTATTACTCACGATCAGCATGGCAGGTAAGCAAAATGAAGATTGAGTAGTCGTTCAGGAGAACATAATGAACAGGATACTGGTTGGTATCATTTTTTCTCTTTTTATCACGACAGGATATATTGCATACCTTGTTTATGATCGTCAGCAAGAATTGCAAAAACTGACTCAATACACTGAGTCCTGGTCCGTGGCACAACTGGTATCAGAGTATTACCGTTTTGAATCATGGCTTGGTCTATACGCAACCGATACCGATGACGTTACGATAGACCAGGTCCGCATGCGTCTCGAAATTATGCTCAGTCAGGGCGATTTAATGAAGGGGGGCGATTTAGGTCGCTACATTGACAGCGATAAAACGCATCAGGAACTCGCTTTACGCTTAGAAAACATACTGGCCTATCTGGATAGCCATCTTGAAAATATGAGCTGATGTAGCCCCCTGAAACACCAGACAGTAGCTGTATCTCCAGATAAGAGATAGGCTTGAATATATGTCTAACACTAACACCAATTTTGAGATGACCGGGATCCTGTTAGGGCAA